>NZ_JAIOZR010000017.1 GCF_021740465.1 Chlorobium sp.
TCGCCTCTTTGGAAAACTTCTCCGAATCGGTCCGGGAGAGGCCCAGCCAGTCGAAGAGCTGCTGCACCAGCCTGTTCGGGAACGGGTAGTCGGCTCCGGCCCAGACTCCGAAACGAGCCGCGAGCCGCATCGACAGCCATCGCTGCATGCCGCGGCTCTGCACCACGATCCGTTCGGACTCGAAAACCGGCACAGGATTCCGCTGCAGCACGCCTGCCAGAGCGTCTGCGAGAACTTCCATCCGGTTTCCGGTGTAGAGGTGCAGCGTCATGGGCGGTATTGACGGTATAGGCGGAATGAGCCGTAAACCGGAAACTGCGGCATCGGGACGGACTCAGGAGTTGCTCTGAAACGCATCGATCGCCTCCATGGCCTTGCGGCGGAACCCCAGCGGATCGCCGATGCCAGGTATCGGGGTTATCCCTCCGCCGGTGCCGTTGATGCTGAGCGTTCCGTAGCCGAGCATGCGGCCCAGCACCCCCTGTTCCACATGGAAGCTCTCCACCTTGCTGTGGTTCAGTTCGATGGTGCTGCGCCGGATGAAGCCGAACTTGGCGATCACCCGCTTGGAGGTGACGGCAAGCTCGGTGGACTGCCGCTTGACGAACGCCTCACCCGTAAACCACAGCCCGGCCACCAGAATGACGACTCCGGTATACCAGGCAGCCGAAGAGAGTTCCGTGCTCCCGTCAAGCGTGGCCCGGTACGAAAAAATCATCAGCCCCACAGAGAGTGCCATGAAGAGTATCGCCTTGCCGAACACTGTCCAGTGAAGGGTTGCCCTGGCATAGAGCTTTTCGCCCTGCATGAGGTTTTTCTCGACGTATCCCATATCCTGAATATTGACGTTATCTGTTTTTTTCGCCCTTGTCGATCAGCAGCTCGTTTCCCTGCTCGAAAACAACACGCAGCGTATCGTTCCGCAGCCTCGCCCTGAGCCAGGCCATAGCCTTTTCCCGCTCGTCGGGCGCAAGCCCTCCCGTTGCCGAAACCACGACGTAGGCCAGCCTGCGCGGTGTTTCAGCATCCTCGACGCTGAAACGGTAAGGTTCGGCAAACAGGCAGGCGGTTACCGACGGAAAAATCGCGCGCAACTCCATGAGCAGCGATTTTCCGGTATATGCCCGCCGCTGCAGGCTGTCGCGGATTTTTCCGTTTTCCTGGAGAGTGAGCGAGAGCTTCCTCAGCCGGGCCTGTACCTTCTCTTTTTCGCTGAGATCCCCGGTAATATCGGCAAACGAAATTCCCTGTTCAAACGAAAGCGTCGCATCACCGAGGCCGAACTCCCCGGCACGCCTGCGAAGCACGCCCTTGCTCTCATCAGTAAGCGAACGCCCCGCATAGATAAGGGTAATGCGGCGTCTGTCCGCGTCGATATCGTTGCGAAGCAGGTATTCTCCCCTGAACACCTGCACCGATTGCACGAACCTGCCCGCATTCTCCATGAAGCGTTCCTTCTTGACGAGCAGATAACCGAAATAGATGCTGGGGACGAGCGTAACGAGCATGACCGCGGTTATCCACCTGTTGATGCGCGTTTTCTGCGTTTCGGCGATATCGCTTCTGATGGGAAACTTCATGAACTGCGAAAAAAACACCGTCGAAAAACCGATGAACACGGCGTTGATGGTGAAGAGATAAAAGGCGCCGAAAAAGAATCCGAACTGACCGGTCGCAAGCCCGTACCCCGCCGTGCAGAGCGGGGGCATCAGCGCCGTGGCGATGGCGACGCCCGGCACCACGTTCCCTTTCAGTCTCGTTGTGAGCGACATCGTACCGGCAAGGCCGCCGAACAGGGCGATCAGCACGTCGTAAATGGTGGGGCTGGTGCGTGCCAGAAGCTCGGAATAGGCGCTCGATACCGGACTGATGGCGAAATAGAGCGTCGAGGTGACGAGGCTTGCCGCCACGGCAAACGACAGGTGCTTGAGCGAGCGGCGGAGCATCGGAAAGTCGTAGGTAGCGATGCTGTACCCGATGCCGTTGATCGGACCCATCAGGGGAGAGATGAGCATGGCGCCGATGATGACCGCCGTCGAATTGGTGTTGAGCCCGACCGAGGCCAGCACGATGGCGAAAATCAGGATCCAGAGGCGGCTGCCCTTGAATTCGATGTCGCTTTCGACGGCAGCGTGAATGTCCCTGAACGACTCGGCGTCCCTGCTGATACTGAGATAACGGAACAGTTTGCTGACCATGAACGTGAACGGTAAGAAAATGCGCGTAATAGAGTCGTTTTCAGAATGGTAAAATACAGCAATTTTTCCGGTTTCCTTTCTCCTGCAGGCAGCCGGAGAAAATGTTTATTTTCCCATGTAGATGCGACTTGCAGCTTCAACCCGAAGGATAACGGATCATGACGGCAACACCCCGATTCCCTGACTGATGAGCGACACCCTGACCATCCACTGGTTCCGCCAGGATCTCCGGCTCGGAGACAACCCGTCACTCCGCCATGCCGCCCTGAAAGGGCGCGTGCTGGCGGTCTATATTCTCGACGACGGCAACGCCGCCGAATTCCGCATGGGCGCGGCAAGCCGCTGGTGGCTTCACCACAGCCTCGCCTCGCTCGACCGCTCGCTGGAGGGGCGCCTCGCCCTTTTCTCGGGCGATCCGCTGGAAATCCTGCCGGCCCTGGCCGCCGGAACGGGCGCTTCCGCAGTGCACTGGAACCGCTGCTACGAACCCTGGCGCATTAAGCGGGATACCCTGCTCAAAAAAAAACTCGGAGAACAGGGGATCGGTGCGGAGAGTTTCAACGGTTCGCTGCTCTGGGAGCCGTGGGAGATAAAAAAACCGGACGGCACGCCCTACAGGGTTTTCACGCCCTACTACCGCAAAGGGTGCCTCGGCGCCGAACAGCCCCGCCTCCCGCTCGCGGCTCCCGAAAGGCTCGAAACAGCGCTTCCTCCGACAGGCAGCCTGCCGCTCGACGCACTTGACCTTTTACCCCGCATACGCTGGGACCTGCAGCTCGAAGCGCACTGGACTATCGGCGAACAGGCCGCCGCCCTGAGGCTCGAAACCTTTCTGCAGCATGGATTGACCGGCTACAGGGAGGGACGCGACTACCCGGCACGGCCGAACGTCTCGCGCCTCTCGCCTTCGCTCCATTTCGGCGAAATCTCGCCAAACCGGGTCTGGCACGCCGTAAAAAACCATGGAAACAGCCCGGATGTGGACCATTTTCTGAGCGAACTCGCCTGGAGGGAGTTCTCGTACAGCCTGATCTGGCACAATCCCGACCTGCCCCGCACCAACCTGCACGCCTCGTTCGACACATTCGGGTGGATGGAAAATCCGGCGGCGCTCAGGCGCTGGCAGAAAGGCATGACCGGTTACCCGATTGTCGATGCCGGCATGCGTGAACTCCGGCAGACGGGTTACATGCACAACCGCGTGCGCATGATCGTAGGATCCTTTCTGGTCAAGAACCTGCTTCTGCACTGGCGCCACGGCGAGCGGTGGTTCCGGGACTGCCTCTGTGACGCCGACCTTGCCGTCAACAGCGCAAGCTGGCAGTGGGTCGCCGGATGCGGAGCCGACGCGGTGCCCTACTTCCGCATCTTCAATCCGGTCACCCAGGGAGAGAAATTCGATGCTGGGGGAGCCTATACCCGCCGTTTCGTTCCTGAACTCGGCAGGCTGCCCGACCGCCACCTCTTCGCCCCGTGGGAAGCGCCCGCCGGTGTGCTGCAGGCCGCGGGGGTCTCTATCGGCAAAACCTACCCCGAACCTCTCGTGGAGCTTCGGGCTTCGCGCCGCCGGGCGCTCGAAGCCTACGCACGCACCCGAAAAAAGCCTGAAGCCTGAGCGGACCGCGAAGAAATCCCTTTTGCTCCTCCACCGTCATTTCGAGCCGGTAACCTCCCCGATAATGCTCATGAGCGGGGTACCTGCAAGATGATCCGCAAAAGAAAACCCATCAGCCCCAAGCGTTTCGATCAGCTCGTAAGCCGTTGTCACCGAGGCTTTTTCGGAAGAGCAGATAAAGGCGCCTGGCGAGTTGTAATCTCCCGTGGCGAAATAGTTCGTGCAGCCACACCAGTTCATGCAGTACCGATTGATGCCGCAGTTCAGGCAGAACGGGTTTGTCGTGTGCTCCGAATCGTGACTGCAGCTTTTCACCAGACCCGTGGAGGAGTGCACATTACCGAGACAGTGCTCATCTCCGTCATCGGAACCGATAAGACGCTCGCAGGGATAGATGTTGCCCGAAGGCGCAAAGGCAAACTCGCCCTTGCCCATCCTGCATCGTTCGAGCGGCTCGTAGCCACCCCGGAGTATGACGGTTATCTTGCTGTCGATAATGCTGATATGGCAGGGCGTGCCTGCCCCGTAGTAGTCGAGATAGAGTTTTCCTATCCGGCTGAACAGCCCGGGAAGCTTTTCGGCATGAGGCCGGCTCCAGCGAGCCGAAATATCGGGATTGAGATAGATGTTTCTTACCCCCAGAGAATGGAAATATTCCACCACGTCGGGAAGAGCCTCGAGGGTATCGGGCGTATAAACCGCATTGACCGGCATGAAAGGAAAAAATTCCAGCGCATGCCGGATGTTGCGTTCCACGATAGCCGAAGTCGACGATCCGTCCCGGAACACTCTCGAACGTTCCTGAATGAATGCCGGACCGTCGCAGCTTATGCCGGGGGAAATCCGGAAATCCCGGAGATCGGCAGCTATGGCCTCGTTGAAAATCGATCCGTTGGTGACCACCGAAAAAAGAAACCGCTCCGGGTCATAACCTTCATGGCGGTAAATCCTCCTCATAATGGATTTGATCAGTTCGAATTCGAGAAGGGGTTCCCCGCCGAAAAAACCGATATCGATTTTTTCATGCTCGGGAGTCCTGCGAAAAATAAAGTCGATAACCCGATCGGCCGTTTCCTGACTCATGACGGCATCGTGTCCGGATATGCCTGATATATAGCAATAGGCACATCCGAAATTACACTGCCGGGTAACCGCAATGGTATACTTCATATCTGGCTGGAAAAATAGAGCGGTCAGCGACGGCTTGATTACGGCATTGTTCTCTTGCCGAAACAAATCCGTCGCTGTTTTCCGCAGGGATTACTGATGTGGAAGCACTGCCTGACTGACTTCGATAAAACTCTCGAAAGGAATCGATTTGACCGCAGCAAGTCTGGCGCTCATCTCCTTGAGAATCGGAGCGCTGAACTCTCGCCACTGCTTGGCGTCGAGCAGATAGATATCGCCTTTGAAATGCAGATGGGGCGTTTTTCTGCCACCCCTCGGATCGATAATGTTATCGATCGAGATAGCTTTGGCCGAACTTTTTACAACGCCGGCAGCGACTTTCCCGACCGCCTTCAGTTTGTTAGCACTGATGAACTTGCCGATCAGTTCCTCCTCGACAAGCCAGAAATCGGCAGGAATACCGATTTTCCACTTCCACTCCATGCGCTGAAAGTCCATATGTGGACCCGAAATGTATGGTTCAGGCATATCGTTCTCCTTTTGCTTCAATTGTTTCAAAAAAGCAATACCGCATTCAACTGCAATCATGTGAACAGGCACCTCCTTTTGCAAGGTTGACAGGATGAGGGCAGAAAACAGATAAAACCAGATAATCCGAAATAAAAAAGGGGCTGCAGGAATCAACCGGAACAAGGGGAACACCGGATATCATGTGGCTGGGGGAATACCGGAACACCCTATGCGGAAAAACTACCAAAAAAAACAGTTACCTCAAAAGTATTACTACATCGCAGGGCCGGTCAAAACCTGCGCTGTTTAATAATGCATTTAAAATTAAAAGAAAGTTTAAAAAAAGTTGTAACTTTAAAGAACCTAACATTACCCCCAAACTATTATGTCATCCCCCATCGATTCAGGCGTTGAAAGACCCGGAAAGAAAAACCTGAACGAAATGTTTTCGCATGTCGGCGTTACCAGGAACAGTTGCAAAATCGTTTACCGGTAATAGTTGCGGCCTGAGGAAAACTGACATATAGACGTTCTCAAAAAGAATATGTCTGATGTTATGCTATACGTAGTTTCAGGAGCCCTGGTGTACTCCCTGCTTCTGGGAGTTCATTACACCTTTTCACTCGGGTGGAAATTCAAAATGTATGCCCTTGCCCACTTTCTCGGGGCGGCCATATCGCTCTACCTGATTCTTTCCAAAACAGTACAGTAGCAGTCCGAAAAGAAGATGCGCCGCCCGGCCGTTCTATTTTCAGGCACTGCTTTCCCGACACCGGAAAATCCGGTGCTAACGATTCAGCAGCAAAAAAAACGGTATTAATACCCGCCTGTCCTGTAAACGGGAATTATTATCTTTACAGATCGTTTACCGGAAGCATGAAGAAATGAATCATTCCGGTATATCCACCAATAAATAAACCATTGTATCCCTATGGACATCAGGAAAGCCATTCTTGACCTGCTTGAAAAGGAAGGCAAACCCATGAGCGCCGGCCAGATTGCCGACTCGGGCAAGCTGGATCGCAAAGAGGTCGATAAAGCCATGAAAACGCTCAAGGACGAAGAGCTGATCGTATCACCGAAACGCTGCTACTGGGAACCCAAAAAGTAACCTCGAGCGCTTTTTCAGGATAGTTTTCCGATCACTTCCGGCCGGGTCGGAACCATTTTCACCCCCTCCCGGCCGAGCGGAAACCCGTTAGAACTTCCTCCAATGAAAAAACCTCTCATAGCCGCCGGAATCGTCATAGCGTTTGTCGTTTCCGGGCTTTTTCTTTACCGGAAAATCGATGAATCATCCCGAAACAAGCCTCCTGAACCGCTCACAACCGAAGTTTCCGTCACGGCGCCGCCCTCCACGTTCAATCTTCCGGTACACATCGAAACAAAAACTCTGGCCGCATACCTGAACGGGAAAATCCGGGGCACCTTTCTGCGGAAAAACCTCCGGCTCCGGAAAGGCGAAAAAGAAAAAATTGCCCTGGCACTTACCAGACAGAACGACATCGTCATAAACTCCAGTGGGCGGGAACTTGTCTGTACCTTTCCCCTGACGGTCGACGCAACGCTGCTCGACAGCCGGTTCGGAAAAACGCTTTCAGGTCTGGTAAAGCCGCTGCGCACCACCATCATCGTCACGCTCTCGACACCGATCGCTCTCGACCGGAACTGGAGCATCGTCACCAGGTTCCGCATCAGAAACATCCGGTGGCTGAGTGAGCCGGTTGTCCGCATCGGACCCTTCAAAAAAAATCTCAGGCCGGCAATTACCGAAGCCCTGAACAGCAAGGGAGGCAAACTGACCGCCATGCTGGACCGGGAGATATACAGGGCGGCAAACCTGCAATCCACCATTTCGGACGTATGGCACGATCTTCAGGAGCCAATTCTCGTCAGCCGAAAACCCGCTCCGGTCTGGATCCGCTTTCACTGCAGCGGCATCCGGGGCGATATGGTACTGAACCGTAACGACATCACCTGCCTTACCCGCATCGACGCCGGAATGGTGATGCTCACCGATACCACGGCAATAGCCGTTCCGAACCCGCTGCCCCCTTTCAGCAGGCTCCTGCCGGATGAAAAAAGTACGCATTCCGTCATCAACCTTTACGCTTTCACCTCATTCGATGAGATCAACGAGCAGCTTAACGGCTACCTCAGGGGAAAAACACTGTCGAAAAAGGGGTACAACGTGACCATCACCGGTATAAAAACCTATGCCTCAAAAAAGGGACTCTCGATCGGCGTCAGTACCGACAGGGATATCAGGGGCTATCTGGTAACCAGCGGCAAAATCATATTCGATGCCCCCTCCCAGACCATGAAGGTGAAAAAGTTCGATTACGCCCTCGACACCGGAAACGCCATTGTCCGTACCGGCGATGAACTTCTGCATGAATTCGTACGCGATACGGTAGCCACGAGACTTAACGTGAAGCTCGACACGCTCATCGAAAAGGTTCCCGGCATCATCAGCAACGCTATCGCCAAAGGCAAAACAGGAAAAGTTATAGACCTGAGGGTTGACAGTCTGCGGGTTGAACGGTGCGACATCCTCCTCGACAGCAGGAAGGTGCACCTGCTGCTCAAGGTCGATGCAAAGGCGGATCTGCGGCTTAAAGGCATAAAACCCGGCAAAGCCTTAAGAGTATACTGAGGGGTGCCCCCGAGGGTGCGGGCACACTTCTCATGCAGAAAAATTTCAGCCCTGCGCCTCCTGGCTCCCTTCCTGGAACTGACGGGCTATATTTCTTTCCATCTCCCTGCGAACCTCCTCGTAACGAAGGTCGCTTGCCGCTACGGCCTCCAGCTCCGCCGCGTTGCGTTCGAACATGTCGACCGCTGCATGCAGCATGTTGTATATCAATGCCATATCCGCCGTGCAACCGCCGAGATCGACAAGCTGCTTGTAGGAGATGATGCCGTCATCCGCTCCGTTGATGCTGCCGGAGTAGCTGAAGCTTCCGTTGATGAAGTTGAAAAGCATGCAGGCATCGACCAGTTTGTCCTCCCTTACGGTAAACGGCGCATAGAGATAAAGCGCAAGCCACTCCCTCGTTTCATGGCCTTCGATCATGAGGCGGTAGGAACGGCCGCCTATTGACAGCCTGACTGCAAGTCGGCATATCCCTTCATCTTCAATCCTTTCGACCTGATCCTTCCAGCCGATATCGACGGCAAAGTCCTGCAGAAGCTGAGCGAAATGCATGGCGTATTCCTTTTTTGTTGACGGATTGCGGGTCGCACTCCGGTAATATAGGCCTGCCTGACGCTATTAACCGCATGGTATCTGCCCGAAAAGTTTTTGAGGCAACCTTACCGGCACACCCTTCGAAGCGCCGGGGGGCAGAGAGCAAATACTCGCGCATGCAAAACAAGCAACTATTGTACATATTCATATAATTGTTAAATTATATAATTACTCAGATATATAAAGAGCGCTGTACCGTTACTCCCGGCGGCCCGTAATACCGGCCTTCTCCTCCTCCTGCCGCCTATCGCTCACGACAGCATATCCTGAAACAGACTGGCGTAGACCGTTTTTCATGAAACAATAAACAGATTGGAGGCTGAACCATGTCAAAAAAAATCGTTGTCCTTGGGGCCGGCACGGGAGGAACCATCATTTCCAACAACCTGAGAAGGCATCTGCCCGAAGAGTGGGAAATAACGGTCATCGACCGTGACGACCAGCACATCTACCAACCGGGCATGCTCTTCGTTGCTTTCGACATGCAAAAGCCGGGCCGGCTCGTCAAATCGAGGCGAAAGTACATCACACCGGGAATAAATTTCGTCATCGACGAAATCACCCGCATCGATCCCGACAAAAAAGAGGTGACCACCCTGAAGCACAAATTCTCGTACGACTTTCTGGTCATCAGCACGGGATGCCGGATCGCCCCCGAGGAAAACGACGGCCTGCTCGATGCGTGGGGAAAGAACGCCTTTACCTTCTACACCATCCCTGATGCCGAACTGCTCCGCAACAGGCTCAAGGAGTTCGATGGCGGAAAGGTTGTGCTGAACATTGCCGAACTCCCCTTCAAGTGCCCGGTTGCCCCGATCGAGTTCATATTTATGGCCGACTGGTATTTCAAGCAGAAAGGCATCAGGAACAAGGTGGATATCGAACTGGTCACTCCTCTCCAGGGCGCTTTCACCAAGCCCAAGGCTTCGGCGGTATTCACCGCATCGGCAAAGGAAAAGAATATCAGAATCACTCCGACCTTCGAGCTGAGCGAGGTGAACGGCAAGGAAAAGTACATCGAGTCCGTCAAGGGCGACAAGGTGAAATACGATTTGCTGGTATCGATACCGACGACACTCGGCGACAGGATGATCAGCGATTCGGGCATCGACGACGGTATCGGTTACGTGCCGACGCACCAGAACACCCTGAAAGCCCTCAAGCACGAAGGCATCTACGTGATCGGCGACGCCACCAACGTGCCTACCTCGAAAGCCGGATCGGTCGCGCACTACGAAGCCGACGTTGTGGTGTTCAACATCATGGCTGAAATTCACGGCGTCAAGCCCGAGGAAATTTTCGACGGCCACTCCACCTGCTTTATCGTCTACTCCAAAGGCACCTCTTCGGTCATCGATTTCAACTACAAGATCGAACCGCTTCCGGGGCAATTCCCCATGCCGAAACTGGGACCCTTCTCCCTGCTGAAGGAGACAAAAATGAACTGGTACGGAAAACTCGGGTTCGAATGGCTTTACTGGAACGTTCTGCTCGCCGGAAGGCATTTGGGCGCCCCGCCGACACTGGTCATGGCCGGCAAGGAGGTCGGATAGTGATCTTCCCTTGCGGGTTCCCGGAGCGGCGTTGCAAGAAACAGGGTGTTTAGAGGGTTTGAAATCCGGAAAAAAGTAGTAATCTGAGGTTACATATCCCCAGATAAATCTTTTCGCTCTGCAACCAGGAGATCCGCTTTATGCATGTCAGTAAAAATATTCCGCTTCACCCGGGAACTGTTCTTCTCGAGGATTTTCTCAATCCCCTGCAGCTGACCGAAAAACAGGTTGCCGAAGACATTCATGTTCCCGTATGGCGAATCAACGATATCATCACCGGCAAGCGGTGCATAACCGCCGACACGGCTCTTCGCCTTGCGAGATATTTCAGCACACCGGCCCAGTTCTGGTTCGGCCTGCAGATGGACTACGATCTGAAGCTCGCCATGAACAGAGCCGGCAACAGCATCGAACGCGATATCCGCGTGTTCGAGAACCCCGCCGAAGCTTAGGGCTCACTCTTCTGCTCCCGGTGCCGGATCCTCTCCGGCACCCCGGGCAATCCTCCGGCTCACCTTCGCGCCGAGCTTTCGTATCTCCTCTACCCTGCCGACAAGATTTCCCCGTCCGTCCCTCAGGCGTCGCACGGCAAGATCGAACGATTCCGAAACGCCGGAAAGCTTCTTTCGGGCATCCTCCATGCTCTCGACGATGAGAGCTACCTGATCGTATATCCGGCCCGCCCGCTGGGCAATGAGCTCGGCATTCCGGTTTTCGTTCTCGCGCCGCCACAGCTGGGCGATAAGCTTGAGGGTGATCATCAGGGTTGCCGGCCCGCAGAGCACGATATTTTTTCCGGCAAGATCGTATAGCAGATCCGGATCGGCCTGCATGACCGCCTGCCACGCCGGTTCGAGCGGGATGCACATGATAACGAAATCGAGCGTGCGGTTGCCCCCGATATCGTGGTACTCCTTCTCCTGCAGTGCCGCAATATGGCGGCGAACCGACTGCACATGCTCCCTGAGGGCCTGTTCCCTCCGGCTCTCGTCTTCGAGGCTGCAGAACCGTTCATACGCGGTCAGCGACACCTTGGAATCGACGACGACCGCCTTTTCGCCCGGAAGCAGCACCATGAAATCGGGGCGCTTCAGAGCGCCCTCCTCGTCGCGGAAACTCTCCTGCGCCTCATATTCGCGCCCCTTTTCGAGTCCTGAAGCCTCAAAGATCCGTCCGATGATCATCTCTCCCCAGTCGCCCTGCACCTTTGCGTCCCCCTTGATCGCACGGGCAAGGGTGTTGGCTTCGTCGCTGACCCTTCCGCTGAGCTCCATAAGCTGCCGCACCTGTTCACGCAGGCTTGCCGAACCGGCGATATTGGTTTCGTGCAGCTCGTCCACCCTGCGGCGGAAACCGTCGAGCTGTTCGCGAAAAGGCTGCAGGAGGGTATCCATCCTTTTCCGGTTCTCTTCGCCGAGCACCCTTCCCCGCTCTTCGACGATCCGCCCTGCAAGGTTTTCGAACTCCTTCTGAAGCCGGGCTTCTGAATCCTGAAGCAGTGCGATCTTCTCGGCGGCGCTCCGGCGCTCATGCTGCAGGTCGGCTTCGAGACGGGCATGCTCGACCCTGAGCTTCTCCAGCTCTCCTCCTGCCGCCTCGAGCCGGGAGAGCGCACGGTCCCTCTCCGCTTCGGCACCCTGCAGGCGCATCAGTTCGGCCTTGCTGGGCGCATCGCCGAACTGGCGGAAAAGGATGAAAACAAGCAGCAGCAGCACAAGCAGCAGCAAAAAGAGAATCACTGAATCGCTCATATCGGTTTCAGATGGGGTAACGCCGGACTTTTCTGCAAGATACATACAAAGCGGAGAAAAACGCACCCCGTCCCGACAGCGGCACCCTCCCCCGCATATCCTCTTTTCCCTCTTCTTCCCCCTTTTTGCGCATACTTTATTTATTAAAGTTCTTTATGCGCAGCGAAAAAAGAGAAAAACGGGCATTCACTACGGGGTGTCGTAAACTTGAGGGTAAGTCGGTGAGGTCAAGTCGGATGCAGCACAGAAACCGGAGTGTACACGCACGAGGATTTCGATCCCGACAGGTCGGGGCCAACGCAGCTATCGGGCCGTGCAACAACTCCATTCACACGCCACCGCGCGAGTGTCAAGCGACGTAAAGGAGCGCGAGTATCAAAATCGTTTCGTGTATATATGACAATACGGCTGATGCCCCGTCTTTTCGTAGTAATCCTGATGGTAATCCTCCGCCGCCCAGAAGGTTCCGGCTTTTTCAACCCTGGTAGCAACCCGGTACCCTTTTGCTTTCAGTTCGGCGATGAGCTTTTCAGCCGCCTTGCGCTGCTCCTCGTCGGCGTAGAAAACCGCCGAACGGTACTGCGTCCCCACATCCGGGCCCTGCCGGTTCACCTGCGTCGGATCGTGGATTTCGAAAAACAGCTTCGCCAGGGTTTCGTAACTCACCTGCGACGGGTCGTACTCGACCTCTACGGCCTCGGCATGCCCTGTCCTTCCGCTGCACACCTGCTTGTAGGAAGGGTTCGCGATCTCTCCTCCGGTGTAGCCGGATTTAACCGAAAGCACGCCCTTTACCTTGCTGAAATGGTACTCCACCCCCCAGAAGCAGCCGCCCGCAAAAACCGCCGTCCGGGTTGCCGACGGCTTCTGGGCTTCGGGCTGAAAGTTCAGCGAAACCGAGTTCACACAGTGGCGCACGTTTTTGGCGGTCATGCCTTCGTTGAAGAAAACGTGGCCGAGATGAGCGCCGCAGTTGGCGCAAACGATCTCGGTACGCCGTCCGTCCGCATCGCGAACCTCCTTGACCGCGCCGGGCAGGGCATCGTCGAAGCTCGGCCATCCGGTGCCCGACTCGAATTTGTCGGAGGAACGGAACAGGGGGGCATCGCACCGCCTGCACTGGTAGGTACCCGTTTCCCTGTTCTGGTAATATTTACCTGAAAAGGGCGCTTCCGTGCCTTTGCGGACGATCACGCGCTCCTCTTCGGGCGTAAGCTGATTGTATGGCATATTTTTCTCCTTTTGTTCCTGAAGATGAACTTCCGGCACCGGCGGAGCACTGCCGGAACAGGATGCAAGCAGCAGCATCACAAAAAACGTTACCGGAAGAAGAGTCAATCTCCTTATGGTGCCCAAGGCGCTGTCGAAAGTGAAGCTCATTGTAAGAGGCCGATGCGTTTGCCGGAAGCGGAATAACCCGAAAAACTCAATAATCATATAACCGCAAGGTTATCCTGTTGGTTTCTCCGGAGCATGAGAACTTTCACCCCCTTCGGGGGTGTTGAAGAAAGAGCTTCCACTGAACGCAAATGCACAGAACAAGCCCCATGAACCGTAAACCGGCAGAACCGAACCTCCTGGCAAGGGAAAAAAGCCCGTATCTCCTGCAGCACGCCTTCAATCCGGTTGACTGGCACCCCTGGGGCCCGGAGGCTTTCCGAAAATCGAGGGAACGCAACATACCGATCTTTCTTTCCGTCGGATACGCGACCTGCCACTGGTGCCATGTAATGGAGCGGGAATCGTTCGAAAACGAAGAGACCGCAAGGCTGCTCAACGACAACTTCATACCGGTGAAGGTCGACCGCGAAGAGCTTCCGGATCTCGACCGGCTCTATATGACCTATGTACAGGCCTCCACGGGAAGGGGAGGATGGCCGATGTCGGTATGGCTCACGCCCGACCTGAAACCTTTTTACGGGGGAAGCTACTTCCCACCTGAAGACCGCTACGGCATGCCGGGGTTCAGAACCGTGCTCTCCTCCATTGCGCAATTGTGGAAAACCGATCCGGCACGCATCAGGGATGCGTCCCGAATCTTTTTCGAGCAGCTTCAGCCCCCCTCCCCAATTGAAAAAAACGGGATTCCGGAAAAGGGCGAGGCGCAGGAAGCCTGTTTTATGTGGCTTGAATCCCTTTTCGATCCCATCTGGGGCGGGTTCGGCAGCGCACCGAAATTTCCAAGGCCGGTACTGCTCACCTTTCTCTTCAGCCACTCCTTTCATACGGGTAACCCGAAAGCGGCCTCGATGGCTCTGCTCACGCTGAAAAAAATGGCCGACGGGGGCATACACGATCACGTGCGAAGCATGGGCAAAGGAGGAGGAGGATTCGCCCGCTACTCCACCGACCTGCGCTGGCATCTCCCCCATTTCGAAAAAATGCTCTACGACAATGCGCAACTTGCCATGAGCTATCTGGAAGCATACCAGATAAGCGGCGACAGGTTTTTCTCGTCGGTGGCCGAAGACATCTTCAATTATGTGCTGCACGATATGCAGTCACCGGAGGGCGGCTTCTATTCGGCAGAGGATGCCGACAGCTTCCCTGACGGCGAAGCGCCGGAAAAACGTGAAGGCGCGTTCTATGTGTGGAGCTGGAAGGAGGTAATGTCGCTTCCTGCGGATCCGGAGAAGCTGGAACTGTTCGCCCGCACCTACGGCATGAAACCGGAAGGCAACGTGCCTGTAGATCCGCACGGCGAGTTCGGAGGAAAAAACGTGCTCATGGAGCAATCGGCACCTGAAGAGCATGAGAAAAATACCGCCACGGTGCTTGACGAGGTTAGGGCGCTGCTCTACGAAAAGCGCCTGCATCGTCCCCGTCCGCTGCTCGACGACAAGATCATCACCTCATGGAACGGGCTCATGATATCGGCTCTCGCAAAAGGGTACCGGGTTCTCGGCCATGAAGAGTATCTCATGGCGGCCCGTAATGCCGCAGATTTCATACTCAGGCATCTCTATGAGGAAAACGGAAATCGTCTGCTCCGCCGCTATCGGGACGGTGATGCGGCCTTCGCCGGTAAAGGCGAGGACTATGCTTTTCTTACAAGGGGGCTGCTCGACCTCTATCAGGCCTGTTTCGACGACCGGTACCTCGATGTCGCCGACAGGCTCTGCAGCAAATGCAACAACCTTTTCTACGATCATGCAGGCGGAGGGTATTTCAGCACCGCAATGGACGACGACTCGGTTCCTGTGCGGCTCAAGGAGGAGTATGACGGCGCAGAACCTGCGGCCACGTCTGTATGCATTCTGAACCTGCTCGACCTTGCCGTAATGACCGGCAACGAGGAGTACTTCGGTATGGCGGAAGCGTGCTTCAGGAGTTTCGGCACCATGCTTTCACTCAGCAGCCATGCGCTGCCGCTCATGCTCGCGGCACTGAACAATGCCCGTAAAGGGGGAATTCTGGCCATCCTGGCCGGCAGGAGGGAGTCGCCGGAAATGCAGAAGTTGCTGAAAATGCTGAACGCACCCTACATGCCGGGCCTGGCCATTATGCATGCATCGGCCGGAAGCCTGAACGGGGTGGAAATACCGGAGGCCATCGACCCTGACGCGGCGACGCCTGTGGTCTTTCTGTGCATCGGGCACTCCTGCCGGTTGCCGGCAACCACCCCCGAAGCGCTCGATGAACTGCTGAAGGAAGCTATCCGTTGAACGGCAGCCGGTCCTCGATGTCCTCGCGCTCACCCTTCTGCTTTACCCCGTCCACGACCTGACCGAGAATCGAGCCAGCGGCGAAAATGCCGAGTCCGGCTACCGCAATACCTGCAAGAACAGGCATCAAAGGAGCTGCAAGCGGTCCGATCACCGCTGCGCCGGCAACACCTGCCGCGACTTTCAGAACTCCATCCGGAGGTTTCATCGATTCCATTTGTTATATATCCGTTTTTGTAAGATTATTTTGACAAATCGAAGTCAATCCTTACTTTACCGCATGCCGGAACGTCCGTTCCCGCAGTAAACCCGACAGAATGGACAATTAGCTCAGTTGGTTAGAGCGTTCGCTTCACACGCGAGAGGTCATAGGTTCGAGTCCTATATTGTCCACCCTTATCCCGTCTGAGCCGGAGAGCCCGTTCTCCATCAATAAATCTCTCCACCTATTTCTGTTGTCCGCCATCCGAACCGGTCACGTCCACGTGAACAACACCGCTTCCCTCTCCCTGCGTTTCGGAACTATCCGACTGTGGGTTCATGGCTTCGACAACCTGTTTCATGAGCGAATCGGCAATAAAAAGTCCTGCACCACCGACAAGCATTCCGGCGACTCCGTGCATTACTAAAGGCATTCCAAGCGGCGTCAGGAGTATGGCACCTCCAGCCGCAGCAGCAGCGTCCTTCAGCATTGTACAACTCCCTGTTGTAGTTCTGGTTACAGACCAAACGGGCGCACCTGTAGCCCTCTGGCTTTAAAACATCATGCCCAAATATACGCAGGATTTTCCGGAAAAAAAGAGAGGACTACGCCACTCATGCAATTTCACGGTCTGTTCACGCCTGCTATCTTCCGTCCCGGTCTTTCAGCCCGAAAAAAGTCTGCAGCCAAATTATGGGCCGGTGTTGGCGGAGTTGAAGAAAATAATGATATTTCCCAACGCCAGAATCTCCTGCAGCCAGCGGGTCACTTTCGTCCGGTTTCAGCATCAATACTTCAACATTATTCAAGTCGGCAAAGCCATAATGGACAAAAAAATCAGAAAGGTTCTTGTAGCCAATCGCAGCGTACCGGCGGTACGGATCATTCAGACCTGCAAAGACAGAAAAATCCCGACGACGGCGGTCTACAGTACTCCGGACCGGCTTGCGGCACATGTTTTCATGGCTAATGACGCGATTCATATCGGCGAGGCTCCGCCGGTCGAATCGTACCTGAACATGGAAAAGATTATCGCCGCAGCCCTCAAGACCGGGGCGAACGGTGTGCATCCGGGATGGGGATTCCTCTCCGAAAACGCGAAGTTCGCCCGAATGGTGCAGGATTCGGGCCTGATCTGGATCGGGCCGAGCCCTGATGTGATCCACATGATGGGCGACAAGATCGAGTCGAAAAAAATTGCCAAAGAAGCCAGCGTCCCCACCATCCCGGGCATCAATTCCCCGAAAACCACCGATGAGATCCGCAGGTGGATGCAGGAGGAGGATGTCGCCTTTCCGATCATCATCAAAGCCTCTTCGGGAGGCGGCGGCAAGGGTATGGTGAGGGTCGGCAACGACACGGAACTCGATACCGCGCTGGCGCAGGCCAAATCCGAGGCGAAAAAATCGTTTGGCAACGACGAAATACTCGTTGAAAAGTTTATCGAAAAAGGCAAGCACATCGAGGTGCAGATCATTGCCGACCAGCACGGCAACGTGATCCATCTTTACGATCGCGAGTGCACGCTGCAGCGCCGCAACCAGAAGGTGATCGAAGAGGCCCCCTCTCCCAGCCTCGACGAAGAGACCCGTAACTCGATCTGCGAAACCGCCGTCCGGCTCATGCGCACGATCGGCTACTCCTCTGCAGGCACGGTCGAGTTTCTGCTCGATGCCGCAACCGGCAAGTTCTACTTCCTCGAAGTGAACACCCGTCTTCAGGTGGAGCACGGCATTACCGAGCTGGTGACCGGCGTGGATATCGTCAGCCTGATGCTCGACATAGCCCAGGGCACCCCCCTCGGCTTCCGGCAGGAGGACATCCGCCCGAACCGCTGGGCACTGGAAGTCCGCCTCAATGCCGAAGACCCGGCAACCTTCAATCCCTCGTTCGGCAACATCAGCCGCCTGCATCTGAACATGCATCCCGGCGTCAGGGTGTCGCAGGGAGTCTATGAAGGTTCCGAAATTCCACCCTACTACGACTCGCTGATCATGCTTCTGATGACAACCGGCCCCGACAGGGAAACCGCCATCATGAAGATGGACAGCATTCTCTGCCGGAACCTCAGGGTCGAAGGGGTCAAAACCCTCGCCCCTCTGCTTTTGAGCCTTATCCGGCACCGCGATTTCCTCAGGGGCGATTTCTCGACACGCTTTATCGAAGAGCATATGGACGAACTCGTCTCCATGTTCCCCGAAAGCGACAGTGAGGAGGATGCGCTGAAAATCGCCAGATATGTAGCTGAAATTTCCGCTCTTGGAACACCGAACTGGATTTAACCAACATGACAAACCCTGTCTTCGTAAAACCGGGGATGAGCCCCAAAGAGATCGTTCAAAACGTTCGTAATCTGGATGCGATTGCCCTGACCTCGACCGGAATGAGAGACGCCGGACAGTCGGATTATAAAAACCGGCTGAGGATACGCGACCTTGCCACCCTCTCCAGCGAATACAACGAGATGGGGCTCTTCAGTTCCGAGTGCCATGGCGGAGCGCGCTGGCATGTCGGAATCATGAACCGCCGCGAAAACCCCTTCGAAGAGATTGCCCTTCTCCGTGAGAGGATGCCGAACGTGCTGCTGCAGACGCTCGTGCGCGAAACAAACCTCTGGGGATATCGCCCTTATCCGAAAAACATCATCGAGCATGTTATCTCGAGGGTCGATATCGATGTATGGCGCTGTTTCTCCTTCCTCAACGACGTGCGCAACATGCGCACTGTCGCCGAAGTCGTCATGAAGCGCGGCCGCCTTTTCCAGCCCGCCATCGCATTTACCCAGGCCGACTGGACAACGAACGACTATTTCCTGAAACTCGTCAGGGCGATCGTCGATCTTTGCGGCGGCACGGACGAAATCATTCTCTGCGTCAAGGACATGGCGGGAGTCGGCAGCCCGCGACGCATCCATTCGCTCTTTGATGCCATAAAGCAGGAGTTTCCCGATCTGGTTCTGCAATATCACCGACATGCCACTGACGGCCTTGCCCTGCCGGCCCTCCTTGCCGCCGCAAAGGCCGGCGCAGGCATCCTCGATGTCGAAGAGGACTCGCTCACCCGTTTCTACGGTCAGGCGCCGCTCATGAGCGTGTCTTCGTTCCTCGAGGAATCGGGCATAAAGGTCCATCTCAACACCAGGGCGGCCGATGGTGCGGTTCAGAAAGTGCGCGAATGGATCCGTCACTACGAATGGGCGGAGTCGCCCTTCAAAGGCTTCGATCACGGCGTCCTAATGCACCGGATGCCCGGCGGCGCCTTTCCAAGCTCTTTCGAGCAGGCGCAGAAAGGGGGCTTCCTGCACCTGATGCCCGCGATTCTCAAAATGATGTCGCTCTACAACCAGATCGTGAAATATTTCGACGTCACGCCGGGCTCACAGGTCACGTGGGTAACCTGCAGCGGCATCGTCAACCACTACGACAAGGAGAGGGGCTTGGCAGGCGTCAATCATGTGATCGATCTTCTGACCCGGTTTGTCGAGGAGAAAAAGCAGGATTTCGACACCATGCCGCCCGAAGACCAGGACGAACTGCTCCATCTTTTCAGGGGCGCTCCCGGGGATTTCAGGAACCTCATCATCGGCAACTACGGAAAACTGCCTATGGGATGGCCTGCTGACTGGGTCTATACAAGCTGTTTCGGAGAGGAAGGCCGGGAGAAAATCGCTCAGCGCCACGAAGAGTCTCCACTTGACGCCCTTCCGGACGAGGATCTGGATCGCCTGCACCATGAGCTCTCGGAACAACTCGACCGGGTACCGGACGAAGAGGAGTTCATTCTCTTTCTCATGCACCCGAAAGACGCCATCGACCTTATCCGGTTCCGTGAAAAATACGGCGACGCCCCGCTCGTTCTGCCGACCGATGTCTGGAGATCCGGTTTGCAGAAAGCGGGCGACAAGGTCGAGTTCGAATACCGCGGGGTTCCCTACTCCATCGAGCGCGTCTCGATCGGCGCAGAGCATGACGGTGTCATTCACGCCGTCATGAAGGTGAACAACCAGATCCGGGTATTCAAGATCGAAACGCCCCGCGCAAGGAAAACCGAAATCCGGATGGCCAAAGGCATAACCGATATCGGCGCCCCGATCAACGGAACCGTCTGGCGTATCGGAAACCCTGAACGCGGTTCGGTCAGGGCCGGCGACATTGTCCACAAGGGAGAAGAGATCGCAAATCTCGAAGCCATGAAAATGGAAAACGCGATCTTCGCACCCTATGACGCGCAGATCACCGAAATCACGGTACGGCTCAACCAGATGGTAAAACAGGAACAGCTGCTTTTCGTTCTGGAAGAGGTGAAGGAAAATGACTGACTGATAAACGAGGGGGCGATGGCAAGTCGTCCCTTCCTGTATCGGCAAAACACCATCTCCTGTCAAGGAATCAATGGTTATGCATAAGAATTCTGAAGAAAACATAGAGGCCGTTACAAAAATGACACTGCTCTTCCTCGCGGAAGCGATCGGGCTGTGTCCGGCCGGACTTGAAGGGAGCACGAACAGGGATGTGGTTTTTGCCGTGCTCGGATTCCAGTACGGCGCCGTACAGAGTGCAGCATACATTGCCGGTCTCGGGAAGGATGCGTCCGCCGGGATAGCCAAAGAGGTAATGGGCAGGATCAACGGCATGGACGAGAAGAGTGTGTCGAAATTCCTCGCCCTGATGCCGACGCTTGCCGAAAAGGAGTATCCCCCGATCGCTATGGGCGGCAAAGCCATTATCGATTTTTACAACTCCGCCACCGACGGGGAGAAGCTGACAAAGGCCTGTTCGCTGCGGGAACTCCTGCGTCAGATCGACGAAGCGTAAACCCTGCCCGGCAGCAAGGAAACGCTCGACCAATACAGAAAACGTGACCATGGCAAAACAGAAGGTACTCGTTGCAGGAGCTTCAGGCTATCTCGGCAGGCATGTCGTAAGGGAATTCGCTGCGCGCGGCTACAGCGTTCGGTCTCTCGTGAGAAGCCAGGAGAAACTCGCTTGCGAAGGGCCGAACCTCGAACCCCCGATTGCGGAGTTCGTCGAAGATATCTTCATCGGCGACGCAGTCGACAGGGCATCCCTGAAAGAGGCCTGCAAGGGAATGGATATCGTATTCTCCTGCATGGGCCTCACCAAACCCCTGCACAACATCACGAGCCAGCAGGTCGACCACCTCGGGAACAAAGCCCTCCTGGAGGACGCCATCTCCCACAGTGTCAGAAAGTTTATCTACATCTCGGTCTTCAACTCCTACAGGATGATGGATTCGGATATGGTGAAAGCACATGAACTGTTCGTACAGGACCTTCGGGATTCCGGCATGCCGTACACCATCATCCGCCCTACCGCTTACTTCAACGACATGGGCATGTTTTTCTCCTTCGCCCGTAAAGGACACGTCTTTCTTTTCGGCGACGGCAAGAATCGCTTCAACCCGATCCACGGAGCAGACCTGGCCCGGGTCTGTGTCGATGCTGCCGAAAACAAGACGAACAGTGAGATCGCCATCGGCGGGCCGGACATCTTTACCTACGACGAAACCAACATCATGGCGTTCGAGGCCCTCGGCATGGAACCGAAGATCACACACGTGCCCATGTGGGTCGGCGACATCGCCCTTTTCGTTATAGGCATCGTCAACAAACCACTGAAAAGCATCATGTCCTTTGCGCTGTCCGTCAGCCGAATGGACAACGTCGCCCCGGCAACCGGTACGAAACATCTCAAGGATTTCTTCCGCGAACTCGCGGCCAAAAGCGGTTAGTGGCGTATGCGATCAAAATCCGCAAAGAGGAAAGGAACGCGAGCTGAACCGGCCCGCTTCAGAGAAACGCAGCCTGGACGTCTGCATCCTTTATTTCAATCAACCGGTTCTTCCGGAACAGCATGGCAGAAATCTTTTATTCCATACCCGACCTGCGAATACTCTCCTACGGCGCCACCATGGCCGGCGGAGTGCTGCTCTGGATCCTCGAAGGCCTCTTCCCTTTTTTCTCCGGGCAGAAGCGCCGCGGCCTCCATGCAAGGCTCAACCTTTCGATGGCAGGACTCAACCTGCTGATCCTGCTCCCTTCGGGCATACTCATGGCCTTCATACTCGACTGGTCGAGAAACCTCTGGCCGGGAATCGGGATGCTGGCCCTTCACCCCGCCGCCGAAGCCATCTTGATCATCCTCATCATCGACCTGTGGATGTACGTCTGGCATCGGCTCAACCATGAAGCGGCATTTCTCTGGAGATTCCACTCCGTACACCACAGCGACGCCACGCTCGACGTCACCACCAGCTGGCGGTTCCATTACATGGAGATCCTGATCTCGGAACTGCTGCGTCTGAGCCTCTTCATGCTGATGGGTGCCGGTATCGAACACCTGCTGCTCTACTCGCTCCTCATGACGCCGGTCATCGAATTCCACCACAGCAACCTTTCCATTCCGCCCGCCCTGGATCGTCTGGCCCGGCTCGTCATCCCCACCCCCATGATGCACCGCCTGCACCACTCGAGAGAGAGGAGTGAACACGACTCCAACTATGGCAGCATGCTCTCCCTTTGGGATCGCCTTTTCGGCAGCTTCCTGATGAAAGAGAGTCTCGACGGCCTCCGTCTCGGTCTCGACCATGAAAGCGACGCAGGCAAGCAGCGGCTCCTGGCCCTGCTCCGGAGACCGTTCAGCCCATAGCCAGGCTACCGGCGCCTCTCGACCATCACGCCCCAGACCGGATCATACCCGTGAATATCGTCCGTCGGACCTGACGCATCCACAACCGGCCTCCCCTCGTTATACCAGCGAAAGATACCGCCGCGCAGGTTTCTGCAGCTCCTGGCCCCCGCTTTCCGGCACACGCCCTCCACCCGTTCGAGCAGTTCAGAGCTGCGCTGGCCGACCGAACAGTAAAAGACCGTGTCACGCCCCGCCACGAGTGAGGAGTAGCGAGCCTCGAACTCATCCGGGCCGGTCTGGGGATCGAGACGCACTGCAGTCGCAATCCGGCTCTTCTCAAACTCGCTGGCGGAGCGAACGTCGAACAGCAATGGAGGTTCAAGCCCTGCAAGCAGCGCGGCCAGGTCGGCGGTCGCCAGGGTTTCCACCCGGTGCGTACGCTCGATCACCACGATTGCGCCCTCGAGCAGCCAGTCAGGACCGAACATCACCTGAATCCGAAGTTTTTCGACGCAGCCTGGGTATGCAGGTCTTTGAGGATAACCGCTCCGAGGCTCTCGCTTCCCGCCGTTTCCTTCTCCTTCTGTTGCACCCAGGTGTCGCGCTTGCTGCCGAGCTCCGCGATCTGCTGTTTCAATGTGTCCCGTTCCAGTTTTTTCTTCTGCACATAGCTTTCGATCTCCTTGCGGTACTTGCCCTTCAGCTCGTCGGGGAGGTTCTCCCTTTCGAGCTTATCGAGCGTCACGGCTTTCCTGTCGAGGGCATCCACGAGATCCCACTGGGAAGCCTCGTACAGTTTCGAACCTTTCGATGCTGCCCTTTCTGCGGCAACTGGCGCTGATAGAGCCGCCGCATTCATATCCTGCTTCGCCTGTCGTTCCTGACGCGCTTTACCCTCCCTGCCGTAAGGCACATAGGTTTTGTTGATCCGGCTGTTGAGCATCATGAGATCCTGGTCGTAGGGGGTGACGATCCCCTGCGTGACCATGTCGCTGTCGATGGAGAAATAGCTTCCGCGACCGATCTCGGCCCCTCTTTTCCAGAAGGAGTCGATCCCCGTCCGATAATCCCCGCAGTAGATGGTATTGACCGTGACATCCCGCTCCGCAGCCCATCGGCAGGCGGCTTCGTAGCTTACCTCCCCCTGATTGAACGGCTCGTTGCCGGCTATGTAGATCAGTTTCAGGCCTTCACGGGAGCTGTTCCAGCGCAGCCGGTTCAGGCTGCTGCCGATGACGTGCCCGCAATACTCCGAACCCCCGTTGGTCGTGAGCGAAAACAATGCTTCGGAGAGCAGATCGAGGTCCTCGGTGAAGGGCGTTACCTGACGGATGTATCCGGATGCGGGTGAAAGCGAGTTGTTGCCGTACTCGTACAGTGCCACCTGCAGCCGGATCTGATCGCCCCTCTTGTGCATGCGTGACATTTCGTTGACGATGCGCCAGAGCTGGCTTTTTGCCTGGTTGATCAGCCCGTCCATGCTGTTACTCGTATCGAGCAGGAGCGCCAGCTGCACCAGCTTGTAGTCCGACGGGCACCGGCCATCGACCGGCCTCAGGTTGTCGTACTGAAGCGAGTACTTCTCCATGGTCTTTCCGGGCGAGACCTCCCGTATCGCGCCCGCCCTGGGAGATCCGGCGGCGGGCCTGGCTTCGAGAATCGTGCTTCCGGGCAGGATGCTGACGGCGACCAGGAACGGCAACAAACGGTTCTTCATGAGCTTTCTTATGAAATGAGGTTGACGAAATTCCGATGATTGTTTGACGCCGACAGCTGCACGCTCTTGTGCTCCGGAAGCACGATTCTCGCCCACCCGCCCCGATTCTCCGAGGCTCCGCAGGAGACGAATGAGGGTGGAGGGCCGGTTCTCTACCGATATTACACCCCTATGGGGTTTCACGGGTGTGCCATTAACCGCCTTCTGCCAGAGAGGCGAGATACCTGTGGGTATAGAGCTTGTCGATTTTCGAGAGCTCGCTCAGCTGGTCGAAGCTAATCTCCGGTATCCCGTATTGCCGGCGAATCCGCTCTATCATCGACATCCACAAATGCGCAGTCATCTCGGCATCCGCCAGCGCGCGGTGAAACCTTCCGGTCTCCGGAATGCCCACATGCGACACCAGCGTCTGAAGCTTGTGGTTCGGAGCATCCTGATAGATCCTTCTCGACACCAAAAGAGAACAGCAACAGGCACCATCATATACCCGTTTAGCCCGTTTCAGCTCGAAATCCAGAAAACGGCGGTCGAACGACGCATTGTGCGCCACGATATTCCGGCCAGCTATAAACTCCGAAAACTCGGCCATCACCTCTTCACAGCAGGGCTGGCCTCCGAGCATCGCATTGGTTATGCCGGTATAACTCTCGATAAACCGACTGATCCGGAAACCGGGATTCATCAGTTTCTGAAAACGCTCGACAATCTCCCCGTTCTCCAGAAGCACCGCCCCGATCTCGATAGCCCGGTCGCCATACTGCGGCGACAAGCCCGTCGTCTCGAAATCAAGCACCACAACACTGTCCGGCAAAGTCCGCTGCATCGCATGACCTATTAAGATTATACCCATCCCGAACCTCTACCCCCTGCGGCAACGCGCTACAATCTCCGAAGGCATGCCGTTGCCCGTCAGTTTATTCCTCGCTTCCCCTCCATGCTCCCCTTTCGCCGTACAGAACCGAGAGGATCAGAATCAGGAGCACAACCGTCATCAGCACTATTTCCGGCACGTAATTCGACGGATCGATCCAGATTTCGGTAAACACATTCCACCTGCCGAGTATTTCGACAACATTCCAGAAAATGATGACCGTCGGTATGGCATACCGGATTGCGCAGTCCAGTCGTATGATCTTTATGAGCTTCACGAACAGGAGTACCGACCACAGTAGCGAACCAAAAGCGATAAAACAGGTGACGGGATGACGGTCTCCGGCAAACTGATCGTCATAGGCGAAAAGCAGCACCATGTAAAAGCCCCAGAGCAACACAATGAACTCCATAAAGGTTGTCATCGCCGAACTACGGGAGAGCCGAACCGGTTGTTCAAGCACCTTGTCGATACCCAGAAGGCGCTGAAACCATAGAAAAAACCGGCACCCTGTACGGACGCCGAACAGATAATAGAGCATGACAACCGCAAAAAAACCAACGGAGGAGGGCATGAGCAGATATTCAGCCTTGGTGACGAGTTCCCCGTTCAGCATCACCGGCTCTATGCCCAGGCGTTTGGCGTAGTACTCGAAACCGATCTCTATCCAGCCGGCCCATACAAAAAGAGCGCCGAACAAGCCGAGCAGCGTCGCGACGAGCTCTTTGGAAACGCGCATGCCGAAGAGCAGCATAGCGGTTCCAGCCAAACCCGACAGAAGCCCGGCAAGCACGACATGATCCTTGCCCAATGCACTTTGCAGAAGAATAACCGCCGCATGACCGAGAGGCATCGTCAGCAAAACGATAAAAAACGCCGTAATACCGGTCAGTGGCTTGTCGAGCTTCATATTCATGAGTTTAATCAAACGTATCGGAAACACCCCAAAATAACCCTTCAACAGGCAAAGAGCAACGTAATCATCCGGCAGCACCCGGTTTTCCATATAACAAAACCCCGCACTAAAGGCGGGGCTTTGTCAATTGAACGGCTCAAATTCAGCGAGCCGATTCGAGCGCTGCAATCCGCGATTCAAGGGGCGGGTGACTGCTGAAAAGCGCCATCATGCCGCCGCCGGCAATGCCGCTCGCTGCCATCTCCTTGGGCAACTGGCCGGCCTGGAGACCTCCCAGCGCCCGCAGTGCGTCGATCATCGGGCGACGGTCACCCATCAGTGCTGCCGCTCCCGCGTCAGCCCGGAATTCGCGCTTGCGTGAAAAGTACATGACGACGATGCTTGCCAGAATGCCGAACATGATTTCAAAGACAATGCTGCTGATCCAGTAGCCGATACCAGGACTGCCGGACTCGTCCTCGTCCCTGCGAAGAAAGCTGTCCACCGCGTAGGCAGCCACGCGAGAGAGAAAAATCACGAAAGTATTGACCACCCCCTGTATCAGCGTCAGGGTAACCATGTCGCCGTTTTCGATGTGGGCGACCTCGTGGGCGAGTACAGCCTTAACCTGCTCTTTGTTCATGCTCTGCATGAGCCCGGTCGATACCGCCACCAGCGATCTGTTCCTGCTGGGGCCGGTGGCAAAAGCGTTGGGAGCGCCGTCATAGATGGCCACCTCTGGCATCGACAGGTTTGCCTTCTTGGTGAGCTGTCGCACGGTGTCAACAAGCCACGCCTCGTCCTGGTTGGCTGGCCGTTCGATAACCCGAGCGCCGGTGCTCCATTTCGCCATGGTTTTGGACATCAGTAGCGAAATAAAGGATCCTCCAAAGCCGATCAGGGCGGCAAATACCAGCAACATGCCGAGATTCAGGCCGTTGGCAGTCAAAAACCGGTCGACGCCCAACAGACGGGCACTGACCGACAGCACCAGCATCACCGCAATGTTTGTCAACAAAAAAAGAACCACCCGTTTCATCCACATCCTCCTCTATAGTCGTTATTGATTGGTAATAGTTATTACAGGGGCTGGCGCTTTACCAGAATATCCACCCCGGTCTCTTCGGATAATTATACAAAATCTGCGCTTTTCAAAAATCATTTTCGCTTCGGCACATAGCCCCGAAGCGCAAGCGGCTCAACATCAGTATTCAATCTTTAATCTTCCGCATCCGCTCTCCCAGCTACCGGCT
This sequence comes from Chlorobium sp., assembly GCF_021740465.1. Taxonomy (GTDB): domain Bacteria; phylum Bacteroidota; class Chlorobiia; order Chlorobiales; family Chlorobiaceae; genus Chlorobium. The sequence continues at coordinate 27,259 of NZ_JAIOZR010000017.1, forward strand.
ACAGCCTTCTCGTTCCTGCCTCCCGTCTACTGTCTACTGCCTACCGGCTACTGAAAAAGGCCCACTCGCTCGCGTCCATCTCCCATTCGCAGTAGATGGCCACCCCGGCATAGTTATCCGGCAGCACCCGGTATGTTTCCAGTCCCGCATGAATCCCGGAAAGCGCGTTTCGCAGGCTCTCAGTTTCAGCGACATGGAGCCTTGCGCCGGAATCTTCGTAGGCCGGAATGCCGAGGAGCACCTCCGTCCTGCCGGACCAGTCAAGCACCTGCACACTCCAGACTTTCATCAGATGGCGGTAGAACCTGGCCGACCGGATCGAAGTATCGTACATCATGGGAACGATCTGCTCTGTCCGTCTGGCAACCTCAGCGTAATACGGTTTGTTCCAGTGTATTTTAATAAATGGCCGGGAACCCTTTGGCGGCGGGTAAGCCGCCACGGAAATGATCTTCCCCTCCGGCATTGCCTGGCGCAGCTCGTCGAGCAACGCGAGAAATGCCTCATTACCATCAGGAACAGGTTCGATGTTGAGATGGATGCCTGCCAGCCGCGGGTGGGCATTGAGCAAAGCAACCACGGACGAAACGAAACGCTCCCTCCATAGGGCGGAATCCGGAAAGCAATGCTTCCGGGAAACTCCGCCAACCCATGGCAGTACCCTGAAACCTGAAAACCCGTCGAGGAACCGTTCCGTCTGCAGAGAATCGGCCAGAGCGATCCGTCCGTCGGATGTGCAGGGACAGAGGTGCGGAAAAACGTCCCTCACTCCGTGCTCCGCGAGCAGAAGCGCCAGTTCATGGATCCTTGCATCGTTACGGAACCGCGACCGATCCCTCCCGTTCCGCAGGAACCACCCGTCGTCCCCTATCCAGCCGTGCTGGAGCCAGATGCCGTTGGTACGCAGGTCGTGTCGCCCGTCCGGAACGGAGCGGCCCGACGACTATGCGTGCCAGGCAAGTGCGGCTACTGCGGCAATCGCCGACAGCAGCAGGATAGGGCGCAGGAGTTTTCGCATGATGGTATCCGGAATGAGCAGTTCACCTCTTCCGGGAAATAACGAAAAAAAAATGACTGACCGATAGCTGCCATGCGGCACTACCGGTCAGTCACGGATAAGGAGAGAGAGTGCAGTACCTTGCCTAAACGGCCTCGACGCTCTCTTCTGCAAAGGCTTCCTCGGCCTGCAACCAGTCCTCTTCGGCAGTGCCCTCCGGCTCACCATTTGCTTTCCAGATAAAATAGGCGGCAAGCCTGATCTGCTCTTCTCGCTGTTCCGGTGTCAGCGCATCCCGTTCAATCGCATCGTTTGACATGGCAGTATTCCGTTTCGTGTTTTCCGACCTGTAAGACACCTTTTTTCATCTTTCCTTTCGCATTCACTTCTCCAACAACAACGGCACAACTGCTATGTTACGGCTTTTCCCGAACCGTGGAAAGAGTCCCTACGTTACGTTAAGGAAAACAATACAGCCTACCTTCTTCTGCCTGCCGCCTACTGGCTACTGGCTACTGACTTCCTCCTCCCGCTCACATCTCCAGTATCCAGTATCCAGTATCCAGTATCCAGTATCCTGTATTCTGTATCCTGTATCCTGCCTACTGACTACTGACTACTGCCTACTGACTACTTCTTTCCGTATATTGCGACCGCTTTATGAACCAATTGCAAATACGAAACCCTACCCCCGGAGGAAACAACATGCAGACGATTTATGCTGACGGAATCGCAAACATGACCCTTATCGACGGCGTCATACGCATCGATCTTGTCAACGTCATTTCAGTCGAAAAGGGCAAGGAACCCGACATTCAGCCAGTCGGACGTCTTGCCCTTTCGATGCCTGCGCTGATTCGTACACACGACCAGCTTACGAAGATGATCGACAAAATGGTAGCGGACGGCATTCTCACAAAAACCCCCCCTCCGGCAAACTGAAGCCTCAGGGGAAAAACAGGCTGCCGCTCTCTTTTCAGGTTGCTTCACGGAACTGAAGCCACCTGCTGAGGCTTGCCATACCTTTCCAGCAGGAAAAGCCTGAAGAAAAGAGTACAGACCTGGCCGATGATCAGGATTTTGTGGAGCCGCCGGGAAAAACGGCAATCAGCCTTTTCTTCGCTACAGGCTTTGTCGTCATGCGACCTTCTGCAGTGGCCGCGTTCGAACTGCCGCTGGCTGCAATATCGACGCGCTTGTACGCATCAAACGGGGCGAGTCTCGAAGCACTCCCTGCCTGAACACCGGATGGCCTGCCTGTCACATTAGGCTTCGGCTTCGGGCTGTTGGCTGGTTTCGGCTTCGGACTGCTGGCGGCAGGAGCACCTGTCTGCTTTTCCGGTTTGGTTGCTTCCGTTGACGGTGTCATGATAACCTCCTTGATAAAGGGTTTATGCCGGGGAAATTCATGTGCCAGTACATAATCCTGGCAGAATGGCTTGCGTGGTATAATGCCACAGTACCGAAACTACAAAATCCCCAAGAAGCATGGAAATAAAGGGCCCCTCCAAAAAGTATGATGCTTCCATCCCGGAAACCGAAAGTTTAACCCTCACCCGGCAATCCAGCCTCTTTCCTATCCTGACTCCCGCCTGCTGGCTACCGGCTTCTGTCCCTAATCCACCGATCACCGATCGTCACTCGCTACCCATACAATTAATGTATTTTAAAGCGGTATTTCAAGATATGGTTCGACGTTATATAATGGTTGTCCCTGATTCCCACCTGAAACAACAATTTCAAAAGTGGATATCAACCACAAGAAAGCAGAAAAACTATATGAAAAAGTATTGTTGATTCTGTTTTTACCCTATTCTTTTAATTAGATATTGTTAATGAACCACCCCGCAGCAGAGCTGCGGGGTGTGAAATTCATTTTTTACGATTCGTTCCCGAAGCAGATCATCGAAAAACTCAACCATCGATGACTCTTTTTCCTGCCAAAATTATTCTCTATCTGAAATAATAAATCATAAATTTGTCCCAAAACAGTAGTTACTGTACAGCTTTTTTCTCCGGTATACTTGAAAAAAGATTATATAACGCAATACTGATTGCCTCATCATCCATACCGCTCTTCATAATCATTCCTAATAATCCCCCTTGCCCAGTACTACCAATACCTTTATCATGCCAAACTGTAATTCCGGCATCTTTATCAAAAACATATCCTGATATCTCTGCATTACCAGTACTACCGAATGTTAGTTTTGTTGAGACATCAAGAATATTTATGACCATTATATATCTGTTCTTTTCGGCAGGGCAAAGGTTATTAATAAACACTTTATTTGGCGACTTTAATTCATCCTCATCAATTCTCACAGCTTCAACACCAACAGGCACTTCTGTAATAACATAGCCTTTTTTCTGAATCATCTTTGAGCTTTTTTCCTGAACTTTCTTTATATCAACCTTCTCTTTTTTATCAAACCTTGAATCATATGGTGGTAATATTGCAAGTTGAGGTATTGATTCCATCTGAAACCCAGCAGCACTATAAATCGGTGTACGTGGAGACGTACTACCACAACCGCATATAACAAGCAGGAATAACGATGTGACAAACCAATAAAGAAGATTTGTTTTTTTCAGCATTTTCTTTTCCTCCTGATTTAATGTTTTTTTGTACCTTCAAGAGCCATCCTTATAAAGCCAATAAATTTTGTACTTTTATAATCAGGTATTTTCCTGATATATTTTTCATTTTTCCAAATAACCTCCCCTGTTTGACAATCAATCAATGATATTCGATATCTGGCGACAGATGAGGTTGAACTAATCGCACCAGAATATGGATCCCATGAACCACCCGGGCCTGTTTTAGCATATAGCTCATGAGATAGGACATATATATTTTTGTTAGACGCTGATAATTTTTTTAATATTTTATATGCATAATCATCAAGCTGCCCCAAAGCAAGCTTCTTTGCCAAGCCAGACAATTCCTGACAATGTGGCTGATACACTGTATTGATGGCGGAGGTCTTGTCTATAATATTTATTTGTGCATTACTACTTGCAATCGCATTTTTTGCCTCAGCCACAAACAATGAGTTTAATTGGGAGGCATCAGGAAACTCATATATCATCTCATTCACAATATTTTCAAATATTATTCGACTATCACATATCAAGATTGAAGAATGTGCAGGTATCTCCTTAACCTTATCTGTTAATAAGATCTCTTCAGACTTAGCCTGCATGCTGAAAAAAAAAGATAATAATAATAAAAAAACTATTTTGAGCATGATATTATATATTTTATAAGTTTTGAACACATCAACTACTCGGACTAATCAAAACAATGATTACATCTCATTTATTTGAGTTGAACCTCGCCAATAAACAAGTATATTTTAACAACTATTTTCTATCCGCGCCCTAATTTATTTTTTATTCAGCACTCATTCTCTCGATATTCGCTGTTAAATACCTTGATTCATTCAGGAATACAAGGATATCTTCCTATCCCCCTATATGACCTATCTGCTTTCAAGCCATTTTTTCAGCTCAGGATCCGCAAGACCTTTAATAATCGTCGCCCGATTCTTCCAGACTCGCTTCTTTTTGATATTGATTCCCGCTTTGTCCAGAATCTTCAAGGCCGAGGCAGTTTCAAATTCGTTGATCTCTCTTGAGCCCCCGAACCCTTGGTACTGTGAGCGACTGACAAGAATTCCAAGCTCGTCGTAATCAGCATTGTCTGTCACGATCCATACTACAGCCTGCCGTACCGCGTATGTAACATTTGCGCTTTCGAGCACTGGCATCAGTCTTGTCAGTTCAGCCTTCTCGGGGAATCGCTGTACCGAAAAGCGGTTCTCCTGACCGGGAATATCGCGAGGCCGGTTCGCACATGCAGCATCGAGTAGCCCTTCTGTCCACTCATCCGAGCCAAGAAACACCCGGCTTTTGGCGGTCGTGACCATATTCTGAACCGAAGATATCGAGGAAACAAAAAAGGTACCGACAGGAATCAGCACGGTAACCGGATAGGGAACCAGCCTGCGGATACTGATGCTGACATTCTGAATACCGCTTCCTTCGGTTTTCACATCTATTTTCCGTTCATTCAGCAGATCGATAATATCTTCCCCTTCACTCATCCCTTTCAAAACTTTTTTGGCTTCATCCTGCTTGACATGGCCGGGATATTCATCAAGAAACCTTTTCAAGGAGTCCTCGTTTCCTGACTTCAAGGCAGCAGCATAGATACTTTCATTGTGAAGCAAAGAGAAAATCCTGCTTTTGGCTTCTGGAGCATGCTTCCCTTGTGGACATGCGTTCAGGTACGATGCGTATTCAGCTGCAGTGCCTTTTTTACCCGTCAGCTCCCACTTAAGATCATCCATGTATCCAGGTGAAAAAGAAAACAGGATTCGAGCTGCAACAACGAGGATAAGCACCATGGATACAAGCAGAACTGTCTTACGAATTACTTTTTGCATAATTCAGGCAACGAGAGTTCGTCGAAAAACTCGAATCAGGAACCTCAAAAACCACCTGTCTGATATTCAGCAAAACAGGAATACACTGAGGACCATTCACCAGTTAAATCGAAAAAAGAAAACCCGCATGATATGAATCGGAGTCAGAACTATCCAGGCATAGGACGAGGCGGCTAGTGGGAAGCAACGTAGCGATACAGCAAAAACCGAACCGGGATAAAAATCCAAATACAACAGGTACTGCTTGAACAGCTGGTGTAGCATTATGAAAAAAAATGAAGGAATATCAACGTTATAATTTATTAAAATAACAACAATTTTGAAACTCTTTTGACCTTGATTTTCTGGCGATCCATCAACCCGGACAATGTAGAAATCGTGAATTACCGATAAGCATACCAACAGATTGCGATATCGAACGTTATCATTTAACTGTTCATTGCTTTGCGGCATTCGGCTATGCGGATAATGCAGTTGAACTACTTGTCGGTTCACCGGCAGAGCAGCATCCTGAAACACTCGAATCTGGGTTACAGACATAAAGTGCGAACCACAACGAAGATTCCCGGAGTCACAAAAGATGTGAAAACAGGAACTGGATACAAGCTTACGGCTCCAGCCTCCAGCCCACCGCTCACATCTTCCTCCCCTTCATCTTCCTGAATACTGCCTACCACCGCCTGCTGGCTACCGATTATAAAACCGTGACGGCCCCTGCAGCACCTCCCAATTGCTTTCCTGAAAAATAGAGCGACAGCTGATCACACTTTCGCCTCTCCCCTCCTCGGTCTTCGCCTGAACGTCACGAGGGTTGGCTCCGACTTCGGCCCAGAAAAGGTTTGCGCCGGCAATAGCTCCTAACGTGCAGGGTTCATGGGTGCAATTTCCCGAAACGCTCCTCGGCATACCCAGTCTCGTGACGGCAACGATCTGGGCCATTCGCAGCTCGCTGATGATGCCGAGCGCGGCCAATCCGGTGCCCGGAATGGGAATCCTGCGTGCCGCGCCGCTATAGGCCGGATCGAACGACGCGGTGAATGCTATCATATCGGCAAGCTCCTCGTTGGTATGTTCGGGCCCAACCGGCTCCACGCATGTTCCGACTTCGAGACCTGCCTCCCTGAAATTCTCGATACTCCGCTTTCTCCTGCCGGCATCGAGGGTGGTATCGACTCCTTCGCGAAGCCGAAGCGCATGATACACGCCGGTGAACCCGGCATCCTTAAGCTTGAGGGCGCTTTTGAGCGACTGGTCGCCCACATTGGCAATCAAGGTCGTTTCCGGCTTCAGGTTCTTGCGCACCTCCCCCGATATTTCCAGAAAACGCTCAAAAGGATAGTGGGCCGTCGACATCAGAAAAAGAGCGTTCGCGCCGTCCGTTTCGAACTGACGCGCGTAAGCGACGGCCTGCGCGGAACTCAACGCGGATGACGTACTGAAAACCCCGTTCACTTCCGCAAACGAGCAAAACAGGCAATCGCAGCTGCACGGCGCAAGATTGAGAGCGAACTGGGCATGAACTTCGGCTTTTCCCTGCGATACCTCCTTCGATATCCGGTTTGCCTCACCCATAACCATATAGGTATCGGATGAATCGGGAGGAAGATCGAGCAGAAAAACCAGTTCATCGCGCGAAAGCGATTCGCCCGATCCCGTCTTGTTCAGCAAATCAAGGGTTTTCATCAACTATAACCTTTAATGGTTGTAAATGTCCGTAACTAAAGTATTTGTCTCAAAGAAAAGCGGGATGGGCCGTTTCTGAAAATATAGCCATAAAGCGGCAGGCAACAAGGGTGTCACTCGGCATGCCGGACGAACAGAGAGGCTTTTTCAGGCTCGTTGAGGCCTCTTTCAGGACTTTGCGTATATTGCCATCCGTTTTATAGGAACCGCTGTAAAGGAGTGCGATAACTTTTCAGAGGTTCCCGTGAGTCATACCGCAATCCTGCATGTTCATGGATACCAGAACGTCATTGTGCGAGAATCCTGTCATTATCGCAGATCGGGAAGCATGGGAGGAGATACATCTGAAGGATGCCGGAACGATCGAGGTTGAAATAGGCTTCGGCAGCGGAGAGTATCTTCTCAGGAGGGCATCGCAATACCCTGACAGACTCTTTATCGGCATCGAAAAGAAACCCGGCATGATAACGGAGGTTGCTAAAAGGGTTGCGAGCCATAATCTCAATAACATCCGGCTGCTCGAGTCGTGCGCCAGGGACGCCTTCACCGATCTGTTCCCTGCCTGTTCCATTTCACGGGCATATTCGCTCTTTCCCGATCCCTGGCCAAAAAGAAAGCATAGCAAGTACAGACTCTTTTCGACGCAATACCTGCGCCTGCTCAACAACCGGCTTGTTTCAGGATGCGAAGCGCTCATCGTGACCGACAGCGAAGATTACTGCAACTGGATGCTGAAACAGCTCCCCGATACCGGTTTCGAGGTTGAAAACAGCACCATACCTCCTCAATTCGACACCAGATTCGAGCGGAAATGGCTGAAACAGGAGTTCAGCACATTCTTCAGGATTCTGCTCAAAAAAACACAGCACATCGAAGCCTGAACGCCTGCAGTCGATCCATGGCCAGGCATTTGGCATAATTATATTGCATCAGAATGACTTCTTGTTTTGGGTTTTCAGCACGGCAAGTCCCTGAATCCCTACCAGCTGCCGGACGCACCGCCGCCGCCGGATGATCCGCCGCCGCCTGAAAAGCCCGAGCTGCCCGACGACCACGATGAACCGGAACTGCCGGAACCGATCGAAAGGCCGCCGATTGAAGCTTGCCCCTTGGTGCGTAAATCTTTTTGAGCCTTTATATACCAGTCGGTCTTTCGGATGAACAGTTTTGTAATCGGAAAGCCGATCACATAGGCGATAAAACAATAGAACGAAGCGCCCGAGCCAAGGACAACGATCGGAAATACCGCCCAGAAGGGGATCAGAAAGAAGTATAAAAACCATCCGACTCCCGGCGTCAGTATCCCGATGGCGGTAAACAGTCCGATGATTCCGAAAATAAACGCTCCAAGAAGAATACGCTCCTGAATCGAAAGCTCAGGCCCATCCATTTCAAAGAATTCCGACTTTTCCGTCGAACCGGTTTTGATGCCTGACTCCTGCAGTTCGCCGCCCTCAAGAAGCTCGATCACGGCCCCGGCTCCATCGGCGATACCTCCGTCAAAGTCGCCGTTTTTGAATTTGGGGGTCATAACGTTTTGAACGATCCGCCCCGCCATGGCATCGGTGAGGGTTCCTTCAAGCCCGTAACCCACTTCGATGCGCATCCGCCGGTCATTGGGAACCACCACGATCAGAACACCGTTATCCTTGCCTTTCCGTCCGAGTTTCCACGACTCGAACACCCTGACTGCGTAATCTTCAATGCTCTCGCCATCGAGTGTTGCAATCGTCAGAACCGCAATCTGGTTGCCGGTGCGCTTTTCATGCGCCTGCAGGCTGTCCGACAATGACCGGTTGACCTCCGGCGAGAGAAGCTGCGCATTGTCCGTGATTCTCCCGGTCAGATAGGGAACGTCAGCAGCAAAAAGTATGGTACTGATGAGCATTGCAATCGGGAGCAGCAGGAACATCGCTTTGGCCTTCATATTCCCTTCTCCTCGATGATTTCATTCGGCAATTCGTCGTTACTGGCCTCGGGAATGGGAGGAGTGAGTATTCGGGTGAGACAGTCCAGACCGGCATCGAATGCATGACCGATCTGTTTACGCTTCAGAAACGGAGTCATCGCCGCAATCATCTTCTCCACATCCTCTTCCCTGAAACGCTCATCCAGCCCCCTGTCCGGCAGAATAACAACCCGACGTTCAAACAGACTCAGCAGCAGCAGAATGCCTCTCCTCTTTTGGGTAGCAAACAGCTCCCGGTCCAGAAACAGCGATTTTGCATATTGCCGCACTTCCGCTTCTGCGCGATAGTCGGATAAAAAACATTTCGCGAATCGTGGAAACGCCACGCTCATGAGCGCCAACAGGGCACCACATGAGAGAATGCCCACCACCATGATTCGAGCGGGCACATCCGGATACCAGTCGTACAACCGCCAATAAAGCAGAAGAAGAATCAGTCCGGCGGCCGATGCGCCGAGGGCGAACGCTTTCCAAGGCAGTTCCGCATAGGAATCGCTTCGCTGGATGACGCTCAGGACGATCTGTGTTCCGGTGCGCCGTTCCGTTTCGGCAACACGCTCATCCAGACGACTGCGCTCCTGATCCGATACTGTCTGTTTCATCGAGAATCCCCGTATCCGAAGATTGTTATAATCGTCCGCCGCTGCGTTTCAGTGAAGCTCTATTCCGCACCGGCTCCGATAAAAATACCTGAAACCTTATTGTCTTTGATGGTGAACACGACTCCCCCATAGACAGATCCCGCGATAACCGTGTCGTCACTGATTCCGACCGCACTGTCTCCGGAGGATTGAGCTATCTCCTTGCGATACGCTTCGAGCACCGCCTCCCTGCTGCTCCCGATCCCTATATCCCTTGTTGTCCGGAACCGGCACGGAACCGATATGGTTATCCCGTCGATTTGTTGCTTGTTGGCTGCGCCTTCGGCAATCATGCCAAGTACTATTCCCTGTGCAACGTAACGCCACGACTGATGCTCCGCACCATCAGCCCCCCAGACGTTGCGTTCAGACTTTTCTTCCGGTTTTCCAAGCACTTGCAGCAATTCGCCTGCAGGTAATCCAAGCCTCAGAGGGCCGAGTCGTTCAGACTGCATCAGCGCAAAGCCGGCCTCTGCCGGTTCCTGCACGTCAATATCCCGGGATCCCCCATTGATCGGAGCCTGCTGTGTTACGGCATGTTCGCCTGCCTGACGAGCTCTTGACGCCGGCTCATGGTTTTGAGACGAACAAGCCGCAAAAATAACACTCAACAAAATCCACGAAACAACGGGGAAAAAAAATTTTCGAATGGCCGCCGTCCGGAAAATTTTTAAACCTGAAAAATGCACTGCTGTTCAACGATTTCGATTTCAAAGGTATCTCTAAAGAAAGGATACCCATCAAACCGTCCAATTCCCAACTCTCTTTTCACAACTGCCTGCAAATCATTTGCATCTAAGCATGCTATTATCCAGATTGTTCAAAGTACCCTATCCGTCAGACCGACCGTAAACCAGTCATCGATGGGCAGTGAAATAGCAAAAACAGAGTTCAGCGAAGAGGATTTCCGGCAGTTTCACCAGAATCTGAGAAAGGAAACGCGGATTCTGATGGAGTGGTTTTCCTCGGATCTCTTCGACAACCACCAGGAGATGTGCGGCTTCGAACTCGAAGCATGGCTCGTCGACCGGCATTGCGCTCCGACTGCCAGAAACGAGGAGTTCCTCCAGCGGGTCAACAGTCCCCTGGTTGTGCCCGAGCTGTCGAAATACAACTTCGAACTCAATATTGCACCGCATCCGCTGGATAGCCATCTCCCCGCATTCCTGAACAGGGAACTCCGGAAGCTCTGGAATATCTGCACCGTCAATGCACGTGACATGGGGTGCAATACCCTTATGGTGGGCATCCTGCCGACCCTGCAGGACAGGATGCTGACGCTCCGAAACATCTCTTCGTTGCATAGGTATCTCGCACTGAACCGTGAAATACTGCGATCGAGAGCCCATCACCCCCTCAGAATACACATCGAAGGAACCGGTGATTCGCTGGAGGTCGTCCATCAGGACGTCATGGCAGAGGCGGCCACGACATCGCTGCAGATCCACTTTCAGGTTCCCGTCAGCAAGGCAGCCGCCGTTTACAACATCGCCCATGTGCTGTCGGCGCCGATGGTCGCACTCACGGCCAACTCCCCGTTCCTCTTCGGCAGGGAGCTCTGGGATGAAACACGCATTCCCCTTTACGAGCAGGCCGTAAAAACCCCTGCGTTCGTTGACCTCTCCGGAAGAGTAGTTTCGCGCGTCACGTTCGGACGTGACTACGTCCGCAATTCGCTCAAGGAGGTCTTCCTCGAAAATCTCGACGGATTTCCTGTACTCCTGCCGGTCACCTTCGACGAGGATTTCAGCCGGCTCAACCATCTGCGGCTGCACAACGGAACCATCTGGCGCTGGAACCGTCCTCTCATAGGATTCGGTGAGGGTGGTCGCCCTCATGTGCGGATCGAACATCGCGTACCGCCGGCAGGACCATCGATTCCGGACATTGTAGCCAATATCCTCTTTTTTTATGGCGCGGTACTTCACCTGCAGCCCGAAGTTCCCCAGGTAGCGATATCGTTCGAACAGGCTCGCACGAACTTTTACACCGCCTCGCGCTTCGGGCTTGAAGCCATGCTCATCTGGAGTTCGGGAAATGCCATACCAGCGGATACTCTTCTGCTGCAACAGTTGATCCCCGGAGCCATGCAGGCTCTCGGCGAACGGGGAATCGAACGTCATGATCTGAAATACTACCTTGGCGATATCCTCTCAAGACGCGTAGCGACGCGCCGGAACGGCGCCTGGTGGCAAAAAGCCTTCATCAGGCGCCACGGCCCCGATTTCAGGGCAATGACCCAGGCATATCTCGAAAACCAGAACAGAAACATTCCCGTACACGAATGGAGCATCTGAACCACATTCATCCGCCCGATCTGCACCTGTTCGACCGACTTCCCGACGGGTTCACCGGAATCGAGACCGAAAAACTCGCCTCGATCCTCCCGGGCCCTTCGCTCATCCGTATCGAGGGCGAACAAGGCTCTCCGCTCTTCGTTTCGATCCTGCTGCACGGCAACGAAACCACCGGGTTTACAGCCATGCAGCAACTCCTCGCCGGATTCGGGGCGCCCCTCCGCGAGCTGCCGAGACCTTTGCTGCTGTTTGTCGGCAACGTCGCCGCTGCCGTGCGGGGCGTGCGCAAACTCGACGGGCAGGCCGATTACAATCGCATCTGGCAGGGAAACCGCTATCCGGAACACCTGCTGGCACGGCATGTTCTGGCGGAAATCTCGAAGGCGGCTCCGATTGCCGGCATCGACCTGCACAACAACACCGGCAAAAACCCGCACTATGGTTGTATCAACCGACTCGACCACAACTCCCTCTCTCTTGCCCGGCGGTTCAGCAAAACCATCGTCTGGTTTACGGAACCGCACGAAGTCCTTGCGGTCGCGCTCTCCTCGATATGCCCAACGGTCACGCTTGAATGCGGAGTGTCAGGCGATGCGGCAGGAACAAAGCATGTGGAAAATTATCTCCGGCATTGCCTTGAACTGCCCGAGGAGAGCTTTTTCACACCACCGGCCAATCACCACAACGATCTGTTCCATACCACCGCAAGGATACTCCTCCCTGATGGCATCAGGCCCGGATTCGGCCGGTGCGCCGACAATACTGATGTCTGTTTTCGTGAGGATCTTGAAACACTCAATTTCGAGCGGGTGCCTGACGGAACGGAACTGGGTCGTTACCGCAACGGCCTTCCGCCGCTCGTGGTCATCGACAACCTTAACCGCGACGTCACCGACCGCTACCTCCTTTTCAGCGAGAACCGCATTCTCACCAGGGTGCCGGTCGTACCATCGATGTTCACCAGTGATGTGAAGGTTATCCTGCAGGATTGTCTCGGGTATATCATGGAGCCTTACGAGGCATAACGCAACAAGCAGTGATCCTCAGGGAAAGCCAACGCATGATCGGCCACATCCACCGCCACATTCCGGCAAAACCCCCACCGCTCACCGCTTACACTCTTCCGGCTACCTCCCTCAGCTCATCGCCATCAACCTTCAGTAGGTTTTCGTCATATCGCTATCCACGCAGATAATAAAATCGGCACGTCCTCTGTGCTGTACCTCCAGATGCCGGATATCCTGCTGCTCAACCGTGGTGATGGTCAAGTATCGCAGGGAGTCATTCTCTCGCCGTAAATAGAATACGATTCCCTCATGAAAGTCCGAATGGTACGCCCCGTTGAAGTGAAGAAAGATATGGCCGGGCCTATGGTTCAGCAGAATAAAATGCGCCATCGTGGCATCCTTGATGGCCTGGGCCTTGACCAGTTCGGGAGTCCCGTGTTCACCCATCATCGTCAGAATGTTCCTGTACCCCGGCAGTTCAGGATCGAAATGAACCGGCAGTGGAGCGATCCACTTTTTTTCTTCATCGCCGAGCTTCTCCAGGGCGGCGAAGCCTCCGTTTTTATGGACCAGACGAGCGAATCTTTTCGGGATATTCGTTCCGATAAAGCGAATCCGATGATCTCTGGCGAAATCCACCAGCGGAGCATAATCGGTTTTATTGTTCGACCACAGACTGACGAGAGAATTCAGCCTGGAGTAATCGATCAGGCCCGACAGGTAATCGTCGAGCGCCTTCTGATTGTCGGCCTCGAACATTTCGGCGCCCATAATCAGTTTTTTCCTTTTGTGCAGATCCCTGGTCAGCTCCAGCTGCAGCCAGTGTGCAATGGGGTTGTCGTGCAACTCCCCGAACAGGACGACGTCGCTTTTCTTCGCCTTTTTCAGCAGCTTATGATAGCTCACCTCCCTGCCGGCTTTATCGTAGAGCACAAATGCCGCCTTATCATGTCCGTATGCGTCAATACTGAAACATGAGATGACGAGCAGCATGAGAAGGTTGTAAAGCATTGTGGGTCGTTTAAACGGAAGAAAGAGCCCGTGACATGTGTAGTGGCCAGACGTCTCCTTTAATGGACGGGAACCTCTAAAAAGGCGAATTTACGTCCAATACAGTATACGCACATTGTCGTCACAACAATACAATCACAGAGTGTCGCCAATAATTTCCGCGAATACCTTTACAGGCACCTTCACAGGAAGCTCCAAAATGATTGAAATTATCTCCGGCAACATTACATCCCGCTCGATCCTGCCGAATGGAACGGCATTCCGCTCTTCACGCCCGGCGCTTTCCCGAGGAAATTCCTTTCAGCCTGACACCCTGCGACAATTCCTGCAAAAAGCCCTCCTGAATACCGAATACAGGCTACTGCCTACCGCCCACTGCTCACCGCCATTAACCTGTCGTAGGTAAGGGATAGTTATTTGCGTTACAAAATGACATCCTCAAGCTCTTTAACTCATCCACCGCTACGTTTCCGGCAAAACGCCCACACGAAGCTCAAGGTTGCGACTCAGAGTTAAGATATTAGAAGTAAATACGTTGCATAAGTATTTTGATGTACGAAAAAACGCTATACAGCTCTGATCAAAGAAGATAGAAATGCTCAAAAGTTACCTCTGTCACCTA
>NZ_JAIOZR010000018.1 GCF_021740465.1 Chlorobium sp.
ACCTCTAACCGTCTGATTCGTAGTCAGATACTCTATCCAGTTGAGCTACGGGTGCAACAGTGTAGCGTGTACGGGATTCGAACCCGTGATCTTCGCCTTGAGAGGGCGATGTCCTGGGCCACTAGACGAACACGCCATGTTACTGTGTGATGCTAAAGAACGATCTGCCTTTCTCAGTGGGCCCTGTAGGACTTGAACCTACGACCCAGCGATTATGAGTCGCTTGCTCTGACCAACTGAGCTAAGGGCCCTCAAACCTTCGCTTTAGAGGCTGTTAATATAACTTTTGGCTTCGAATTCGCAAAACAATAATATTTCTTTCAAAGGTTTTTTGCGATCAGGAAAACTCCTTGTATTGTTCCCTTGTAATATCGGCTCCGAGAGCGGCGAGCTTCGTTTCGATTTTTTCATATCCCCGATCGAGGTGGTAGACGCGCAGCACTTCGGTAACGCCTTCTGCAACCAGTCCGGCAAGCACCAGACAGGCTGAGGCCCTCAGATCGGTCGACATGACCTTCGTTCCGGACAGCTTCCGGGTGCCGTGGACGACAGCCTGGTTTTTCCTGATCTCGATGTGCGCTCCGAGACGGTTGAGTTCGGGGATGTGATTGAACCGTTCGTGATAGACCTTGTCGGTAATACGGCTTGTGCCCTCGGCCTGGGTCATGAGCGCAGTCCATTGGGCCTGCATGTCTGTAGGGAACGAAGGATAGGGTTTTGCTGTGACGTCGGTTGCCGCAAGTTTATCAGGGCTTATGAGCGTGATTGAGTCCTCCGTGTGCGAGACGTTGCAGCCGGCATGGACGAATTTTTTCAGAACGGATTTGAGCTGATCGGCTTCAACTCCTTCGATGGTGATTTCGCCTCCGGTGATGGCGGCAGCTGCAAGCAGGGTGCCGGCTTCGATTCTGTCGAATACGTTGGTGAACTCCACCGCCGCGAGAGACTCGACGCCTTCGATAACCAGTTCGGTGCTTCCTGTTCCGGTGATATTGGCTCCCATTGCCGAGAGAAAGCGGCAGAGCGTCACGATTTCTGGTTCCGCAGCGGCGTTGGTCAGGGTGGTGGTGCCTTCGGCAAGCACGGCCGCCATCATGGCGTTCCCGGTTGCCCCGACCGAAGAGATCGGGAAGTCGATATGGGCTCCCTTGAGTTTTCCTCCCGGGGCTTTTGCCGTGATGAAGCCGGTTTCTATGGAGATTTCGGCCCCGAGTTTTTCCATGGCCATCAGATGCAGGTCGATCGGCCTCGGCCCGAAAGCGCATCCCCCTGGCAGGGAGACTCTCGCCTCACCGAATCGGGCGAGCAGCGGTCCGAGCACGTAGATGGAGGCCCGCATTTTTTTGACAAGCTCATAGGGTGCCAGGACGCTTTCGATTTTTCCTGTTGCAACGGTCAGGGTATTGCCTGAGAACGATGTTTCCGCACCGAGATGGTTGATCAGCTGGGTGAAGGTCCGGATGTCCTGCAGATCGGGAATTCTGTGCAGCGTACAGCACCCCTCGCTGCTCAGCAGGGTTGCGGCAATGACCGGAAGTGACGAATTTTTCGATCCTGAAGCGGTTACTGTGCCAGTTAAACGTTTTCCGCCCTTTATGACAAGCTTGTCCATGGGTACTGTTGAGTAATGAAAAAACTCATATTTACTTATTTCGATTCAAAAAAAACAGAAAAAAACACCGGTGCCTTTGTTCAGAAGAAAAAAATTATGATTTACCTTTAAACTGCACGCCGAAAAGGTGTGCTCTTTTACACAAATGCCGGAAAGCATGTTATGTTCATGATGACTCCTGAATCCCCGTTACCAAGAGTACGCTGTCCGCAAAGTCTTGTCTGTTTTCTGCTTCTGTTTTTTCTGTCGCTTCCCTCTTTCACAGCAGCCTTTTCTGCGCCGGTTGTCAATACCGAGATACAGAGGATCAAAAGGGAGCGCCAATCGGTTGAAAAGACCCTGAAACGCCTGCAGCAGGAGCTTCGCCTGTACCAGTCGAAACTCAATGCAGCGTCAAACAAGGAGAAACAGTCGCTGAAAACGCTCGAAAACATACGCCGGCAGATACTGGTTACCGAAAAGCTGATCAGCGAGAACCAGACCTACCTTGCCACGCTCGACGGGGATATCGACAGTCTTGGCAATGAACTGAGTGTAAACAGGCGGACGCACGCCCGGCTTTCGGATGGTTTTCGCCGTACTGCAGTTTCCGTATACAAATATGGCCGTAACAGGGAAGCCGAACAGCTGTTCGCCTCGGAGTCGGTCAACGATGCCCTGGTCAGGTCGAAGTATATGGGCTTTTTCTCCAGAGCGGTCGGCGGAGATGTAGACAAGCTGCAGAAAAGCGCGGCCCGGCTTGAAAATAACCGTGCGGCGCTGCAGCAGCGCTACCGGGAAAAAGCCGCACTCGTTCTTGAGCAGGAGCGACAGCTGAAAAATTATGCCCGAAACCGCAAGGAAAAAGAGGTTGCGCTTGTGCAGCTGAAAAAAGACAAGCAGCAGTATACGGCGCAGCTCAACACCGTAAAACAGAAACGGCAGCAACTGCAGTCAAAAATACAGAGCCTGGTCATGGCGGAGCAGAAGGCGGTAGCTGCCGAGACTGCGCGTCGCCAGCAGCAGCTTGAAGCCCGCCGTCTCGAAGCCAGGAGGCTTGAAGAGCAGCGTCAGATGTCGCAGAAAAAGCCTGAAGCCGAAGGGCCTTCCGGCAGCGGCAAAAAAACGCCTGCCCGGGTGAAGGCAAAACAGAAAACCTATGCGTCCAGAAAAGAGGTTACCATTGTTCCCGATTACTCTTCGAAAGACCTTGAGAGTGTCTCCGCCGATTTCGACAAGGCATATGGTTCACTGCCCTGGCCGGTCAGGGGCGGGGTGGTTTCCCAGAAATTCGGAACCTCGCAGGACCGGGATCTGAAAATCGTAACCACAAACAACGGTATCGACATATCCGTGCCGGCAGGTACGCCCGTACGGGCCGTATCAGGCGGAAAAGTGGTTCAGATAGCCTATCTTCCGACGTTCGGCAATATTGTCATTATCCGCCATCCCAATTCATACCTGACGGTCTATGCAAATCTCGGCGGCCTGAATGTGGCGAAAAACGACATCATCAAATCCCAGCAGCTGATCGGTATTTCAGGAAAAATGCCTGAAGGCGGATCGGTTGTCCATTTTGAAATCTGGAAGGGGAAAGTGAAGCAGAACCCTGAAAGATGGCTCAGAAGATAGTATCGAATGGATGTAAAAAAACTATTCCTGACAATTTGGGCGGTACTGTTTTCCTGCCGGAAATTCTGGACGGATTTTCGGGCCGGTGCGCCGGGCATAGGCGCCAATGTGCTCAAAGAGTACTCCGTGCCGGTCATTGCGATGGTGCAGCTGGTGAAATTTCCCGTTATCGGCACTCCCCGCCAGGCCATGATTACGGCCATAGCGAGTTTTCTGGCCGATATGGCCGCGATTTATCTTCTGGCCGGCGGAACCATGCGACTGCTTGACAGGGAGAACCGCAACGATATCGAAGAGAGCGTTACAGCTCTGACCGGCTTTTCGCTTACCCCGCTCTGGCTTGTCGAGCCGCTCTGTTTCATCGACGGCTGGAACTGGCTTTTTTCCGCCGCGGCAATCGTTTATGCTATGCTGCTCTGGCGCTGCGGCTTTTTTCTGCTGCTTGAGCGAAAAGCGCCGCCTGCCGGAAGTGCCTTGCGCAACTCCTCGATTCTGCTTGTTGCGGTTTCAGCGGCGGTTTTTCTGCTTGAAAAAGGTATGTTTCGTTTATTCAAGGGGTTTCCGGTATGATGCACGCAAGGGATTTACATCTCGATTACGGGATTGTCGAGGATCTGCTCAAGGCTTTTCTCCTGAATGAAATTCAGAAATTCGGTTTCCGTTCTGTTGTGATCGGACTTTCCGGAGGTATCGATTCGGCCGTGGCGGCCGAGCTTGCCGCTCGAACATTCGGGCCGCAGCAGGTGCTTGCCCTCTTGATGCCCTATCGTTCAAGCAGTTCCGAAAGCGTGGAACATGCCGGTTTGATGGTTTCGAGGCTCGGCATTCGTTCGGAAATTGTCGATATTTCTTCCGCCGTCGATGCGTTTGTCCGCTCCGTTCCCGAGGAGCAGCGCATGAGAAGGGGCAATATCATGTCGCGTACCAGAATGGTCTATCTGTACGACATTTCTGCAAGAGACGGGAGTCTTGTCGTCGGCACCAGCAATAAAACAGAACTGCTGCTTGGCTACGGCACCCTGTTCGGCGACATGGCTTCGGCAGTCAATCCTCTTGGTGATCTCTATAAAACCCAATTGCGAGGTCTTGCCCGTCATCTCGGCATTCCCGAGCCGCTTGTCGAAAAGGAGCCTTCCGCCGATCTGTGGGAAGGACAGAGTGACGAAGCCGATCTGGGATTTTCCTATGAAGATGTTGACGCTCTGCTCTATATGATGCTTGAAAAACGTATGGACCGCCCCTCAATTCTTGCCGAAGGGGTGGATGAGGCTTTTTATGACCGGGTCAGAAGCATGGTGGTGCGAAACCAGTACAAGAGAATGATGCCGGTCATCGCAAAGATCTCCAGTCGAACCCCCGGTATCGATTTCCGCTACGCGAGGGACTGGCAGGAGGTAAAGTAGGAGGGAAGGAGTCAGTAGCCGGTAGACAGTAGTCTGAAAAAAACAGAAATACGGGGAATTTCGATTGAGTTCTGTTTCCTGGCTACCGAATACTGTCTACTGAATACTCTCTTCAGAACGACCGCAGCACCGTGTCGATGAGGAAATGCTTGTCGTCCCGCTGTGGGTAGTCGGTCGTATAGTGCAGCCCCCTTGATTCGCGTCGCTTGATGGCGCCTTCGATGATTAGGCTTGCGACCTTGATGATATTGCGCAGTTCGAGAATCTGCGTGGTGATTTTTGTTTTTTTGTAATAGGCTTCGGTTTCATCCTTCAGGAAATCGATTCTCCGTTTTGCCCTCTGCAGGCGCAGGTCGCTGCGCACAATGCCCACATAATCGTTCATTACTTCCTGTGCCTCGCGCTTGTTGTGCGATACCAGAATCCACTCTTCGGGGTTGACGGTTCCGCTGTCGTCCCAGTCGGGAAAAACCGTGTCGTTCTGCAGGAGCGGAAGCTGCCGGCGGATATCGGTGAACGAACGCCATGCAAAGACCAGTGCCTCGAGCAGCGAGTTGCTTGCAAGCCGGTTCGCTCCGTGTACGCCGGTGCAGCCGGTTTCCCCGCACGCGTAGAGGCGGTTGAGGGTTGTCCTGCCCATGTCGTCGGTACGGATGCCGCCGCATGAATAGTGTGCGGCCGGAACAACAGGGATCATCTCTCTGGTCATGTCGATACCGTACTTCAGACAGGTTTCGTAGATATTGGGAAAGTGTTCCCTGGTTTTTGCCGCATCGATGTGGGTGACATCAAGAAAGACGCACTCATCTCCCGATTTTTTGATTTCGGAGTCGATGGCTCTTGCTACAATATCTCTCGGGGCGAGGTTCTGGCGTTTATCGTACTTGTGCATGAACTCCTGCCCGTTTTTCAGCTTCAGAATACCTCCAAACCCCCTGACGGCTTCCGATATCAGAAACGATTTCGCTTTTGGATGGAAGAGCGAGGTGGGATGAAACTGGATGAACTCCATATTGGCTGTTTCCGCTCCCGCTCGGTAGGCCATGGCGACGCCGTCACCGGTTGCTATATCGGGGTTGGTGGTGTGCTTGTAGACATGGCCGAGCCCTCCCGAAGCAAGCATGGTGATCTTTGCGAGGATTTTTTTCGGTTTGCGCTGCATCGAGTCGAGCACATAGGCACCGTAACAGGTGATGTCGTTGGTCTTGATGCCCAGATGGTGTTCGGTGAGCAGTTCGATTGCGAAGTGGTGCTCGAGCAGCGTGATGTTCGGATGGCTGTTCACGCGATCCAGCAGGGCGTTTTCAACTTCACGTCCGGTGGAGTCCTGGGCGTGCACGATTCTGCTGCGGGAGTGCCCGCCCTCCTTGCCGAGGTGGAGATGGTCGTGGTCGGATGTCGTAAACTGAACACCAAGTTCCGTAAGGCGTTTGATGTGCCGGGGCCCCTCTTCGACCATGATGGCGACCATATCCCGGTTGCAGAGCCCGGCACCTGCGTTGAGCGTATCCTCGATGTGCAGTTCGGCCTTGTCGCTGCTGTCGATGGTGGCTGCAATGCCACCCTGCGCCCAGTTGGTGTTCGAGGTGGAGCTCTCCTTTTTGGTGATGATGGTGACTGTTGCATGGTCGGCCATGTGGACAGCGAAATAGAGACCGCCTATGCCACTTCCTATAACCAGAATATCGGTATGGATCGCTTCAGTCATAAAATATTATCCCCCGGGTAGTTGTTCATGAATGTTTTCCAGGTCTGAGGTGCCGGAGAGCACTAAGCACGATCAGCACGATGCCGATCATGATGACGATGTGCAGGTAGCTGACGGCTTCAGGGAACATACTTGCTATATAATAACCTGCAAGCGTGAAACAAAGCACCCAGAGCACGGCTCCGGATACGCTGTAAAAAAGAAACACCCGGTAGGGCATTGCGGCCACTCCGGCGAGCGTTGCCGCAAAACTTCGGACGATGGGCACGAATCGTGCAAGGAAAACGGTTTTAGCCCCGTGTTTACGGTAAAAGGCTTCGGTTTTCATGAGATGCTCCCGGTGGAAAAACAGCGTCTCCTGCCGGGTAAACAGGGTTTTCTGGAGCTGTTTTCCGATCAGGTAACCGGTCGAGTCGCCCAGAACCGCACCGGCGGCAAGGGTTGCAATCACCAGGGTAATATCGAGGCCCCCGGTTGCTGCGATAAGCCCGGCGGTAATCAGGAGGGAGTCTCCGGGCAGAAAGAATCCCGCGAACAGCCCGGTTTCGGCAAAAATGACGGCAAAAAGCAGAAGATAACCACCCCAGAGAATGAGCTCGTCGAGGGTGCGGATATTTTGCAGGGAAGCGAGGAGCAGCATAGGCGAACAGATGGATACGGAGTTGGCAGAAAGCTCAGGCTCATGAAACAGGCGACGGGGAACAGGCGTCTAAACCATATTCCCCGTCGCAGATTTTGAGAACCGCCCTGCTTCATGAGAGCTTCGCCGATAGAGGGCTTCCGGATGGTGCTGTTACTGCTCAGGGCAAAAGTACTGCACAGGAGATGACGGTCGTCCAGAGACCGTTTTCCCCTTCAGCCGACTGTGTGATATTATAGGAGTTGATGATTTTGCCGCTCATCTTGTAGATGCCTTCACGTTCGTCCCAGTCCTTGTTCGGATCGAATTCTATACCGAGGGTTGTGGCCAGCATCGTTGCTGCAAGGTCCTCTGCATACTCGCCCGACTGTTCGTCGGATTCGCCGAAGGGGTGGTGTTCCGAAAGATAGCCGTACTGTGTGTCGTCGGCAGGTATGGCTACGCCGACCGAGGAGGCGATAAGGCGATTGTACTCATTGGTCGAGTTGCGTGCCATGACGGCAAAGGTTATCTGACCGGGGGAGAGCAGCTTCAGTCCCTCCTCGACGCTGATGCGCTGACATTTGGGCGGAAAAATACTTGAAACGGTAACGAGGTTGCATTTTTCGATTTTGGCATCCCTGAGCGCAAGTTCGAAAGATGAGAGATACTCTTTGTGTCTTCCGACACCTTTGGTGAAGAATACTTTTTTCGGGACGAATGACAAGGCCGTTCCTCCGGATGAGTTAGTGTGTGAATAGTTACACTCGCTGTGACGAGTTGATCAATTATAGGAAAAAGCTATGGCATTCAAAACGTTTTTTTCGTGGCTACTTTATAAAACTTTCTTTTGCCCGCCCTGATGGTTTTCGGCTCGTCGTCGAGTGGAACAAGTGCATTGGTATCGGTGATTTTTTCTTCATCCAACGCTACGGCGTTCTGTTGTATCATCCTGCGAGCCTCGCTTTTCGAGGGTGCCGCACCGAGCCTTATCAGGAGGTCGATCACGGGAAAAGACGGTTCGTCGAAGAGGAAGAGTTCGATGTTGTCCGGGGCTTTTTTCTGCACGAAGACCCGGTCGAAATGCTCTTCGGCTTCACCTGCGGCCGTCAGAGAGTAGTACTGGGCGACGATTTCCCTGGCCAGGGCGCGTTTTGCTTCCCTCGGATTGCTGGTAAGGTCTTCGAGTACTTCGGCAAGGGGTTGCGATTTCTGCGGTACCAGCAGCCGGCAGTAGGTTTCGATCAGACTGTCCGGGATGGAGAGCGCCCTGCCGTACATGTCGTTGGGCGTATCATTGAAGCAGATGGCGTTGCCGAGCGATTTCGACATTTTTTCCTTTCCGTCGGTGCCGACAAGGAGCTCCATGGTTATGCAGACCTGCGGCGCGATGCCGTATTCCCGCTGCAGGTCCCGGCCCACCAGCAGGTTGAATTTCTGGTCGGTACCTCCGAGTTCGACATCGTTTTTCAGATGCACCGAGTCCATTCCCTGGGCGAGCGGGTAAAGAAACTCGTGAATGGAGATCGGTTCTCTTGACCGGTAGCGGCGTTCGAAATCGTCGCGCTCGAGCATCCGCGCAACCGTGTAATGGCTGGAAAGTCTTATGACATCAGAAAAAGTCATCTTTCCAAGCCAGTCGGAGTTGTAGCAGATGGTGGTTTTTCGGGCGTCGAGGATTTTCGAGGCTTGTTCGAAGTAGCTTTTGCCGTTTTCCCTGGCCTCTTCGGCCGAGAGTTGCGGACGGGTTTTGCTTTTGCCCGAAGGGTCGCCGATCATGGCGGTGAAGTCGCCGATAATGAGGATCGCCTCGTGGCCGAGATCCTGGAACTCGCGGAGCTTGCGGAGCACCACGGAGTGCCCGAGGTGCAAGTCGGGCCGCGACGGATCGGCGCCGAGCTTGATTTTCAGCGGTTTGCCCGTCTGCAGGCTGTGCAGCAGCTTTTTTTCGAGCTCTTCGGTACTGATGATTTCAACGACATTGCCGACGATAATATCAAGCTGTTCCTGTACGGTTGGAAAGCGCATGAATTTTCTTGTTTTGCTTAATAGGATTTTTTTATCTGCTGCAGCTGGCGCTCGCTGTCTCTGGCCTTGATGGTTTCGCGCTTGTCATAGAGTTTTTTGCCTTTGGCCAGCGCGATTTCGATTTTCAGGATTCCCCGGTCGGTGAAAAATGCCTTGAGGGGAATGAGGGTCAACCCCTTTTCGCTGATTTTCGACTGGAGTTTGCGAATCTCTTCGCGGTGCAGGAGCAGGCGGCGGCTTCGTTTCGGTTCGAGCTTGTCGAGGGTGTTGTGCTCGTAGGGGGTAATCTGCATGTTTTCGAGCCAGACCTCGCCATGGTGGATGATCGCGAAGCTCTCGTTGAGACTCGCCTTGCCGAGCCGCACCGATTTCACCTCGCTGCCCAGCAGTTCGATACCGGCAACCACCGTTTCGAGAATATGAAACTCGTAACGGGCCTTCCGGTTCTGTATCGACTGTACATACTGCGGTTTGTCTGTTTTTTTCGCCAACTCTTTTCTCAGTGTTTTTCAGGTTGCAAGATATGATTCCGGTATCAGGTTCCCGATATTGAGCACCAGATTCGGGTCGAAGCATTTTTTTATGCGGACCATCTCCCTGATGCCGCTTTCGCCATACATGGCGGCAAGATATGGTGATTTCAGCTTGCCGATGCCGTGTTCGGCCGACAGCGTTCCGCCGAGTGCGATGGCTTTTTCGACAAACTCCCGGTAGAGCGACTTGGCCCGCAGAAACTCCTCCCGGTTGCGGGGCAGGATGTTCAGGTGCACGTGCGAGTTGCCGATATGGCCGAAGATAATAAAGGTAAAGCTGTTTTTCCGGCACGAAGAGTCGTAAAAATCGAACAGCTCACGGAATGAACGGTCCGGCACCGCCATATCGGTGCTGATTTTGCTTTCCTCTTGGCGGTTCAGCCATTCGTTGACCAGAAGCGGAAGGGCATGGCGGAACGCGGTCAGCCTCCGCTGTTCCTCGCGGTCCAGGGCAATCCAGGTCAGATCGACGAGGGCTCCCGATGATTCCATGAGTTCAAGCCAAAGCTCCAGATCACTCTCCTCGCTTTCAGGTGTGGTTTCCTGTTCAAAGAAAACCGCACCGGCTGCTTCCCGGGGAATGTCGGGATACTCCTTCCGGAGAAAGTCGAGAGAGTTGCCGTCGAAAAACTCGAGCACCCTGGGAGTTACGCCTCCTTCAGCGGATTTTGCCCTTGCGGTGAAGCTGAACAGGTCGTCCAGGGTGTTGAAGTATACCAGGCATGAAAAGAGATGCCGTGGAAAGGGTATGAGTTTCAGGTCCGCCTCAAGAATGATGCCGAGAGTGCCTTCGCTTCCGATGAAGAGATCGATCAGATCCATGCCGGCTTTAGAAAAGTAGCCGGCGTTGTGCTTGCTCGTTTCCGGCATGCGGTACTGCGGCCTCAGGAACGAGAGCGTTCCGGCAAGAGGCAGCTCGATACGGAACAGGTCGTTTTCATCGGCAAGATATTTTCCCCGCGGTATATCGAGCAGGTCGCCCTCCGGCAGCGCAACAAGAATTCGAAGAATATGCTCCCGTGTCGGGCCATACCTGAAGGTTCGTGCGCCTGAGGAGTTGTTGGCGATAGTGCTGCCGATAAAACAGAGACCCTCGGTAGGATCGGGAGGGTAGAACCAGCCGGCCTGCTCGACCATGCGCTGAACGTTTTCAAGCAGGGCGCCGGCCTGTACGGTGAGGGTCGCCTGGTTTTCCGACAAATGCATCGGTTCGCCGATCGCATCGAGTTTCTGCATGGAGATTACGTAGTCTCCTTCCGGTATGCGGCCGCCTGTGGTTCCGGTGCCGTTTCCCGCAATGGTAAAGCGTTTTCCGCCCTCTGTCGCCGAACGGAGCAGTTCCGCTGTTTCTTCAGCGGTTTCGGGAAAATAGACCCCGGGAGTTCTTCCTGTTTTCAGGTTGCTTGTATCGGTGAGAAATACCTCTATGGATGCAGGGTCGCTTTTGTAGATCATGGTTCGCTGCCGTTTTCTTCTCCACCAGCTGCTTCACGGTTTTCTTCCGCAGGCGCCTCCCAGGGTGTTTCAGTGGCAGCATCAGCAGGGACGGGGTTTTCGGTCGCAGGCCGCAGACTGTCCGCTTTAAGCTCAGGAGCCGAGGTTTTCTGCGAACCTGAGTGTGCTGAAGAGGGCTTCAGTTTTTTATCGCCCTTCACATAGTACCGGATCAGCTCACGAGCGATCGGTGCTGAAATGGAACCGCCGAATCCCGCATTTTCGACAAGCACCGTGACGGCGATTTTAGGGTTGTCAACCGGAGCGAAGGCGATGAACCATGCATGGTCGAGACCGTGCGGGTTCTGTGCAGTTCCGGTTTTTCCGGCTACCGGAATATCCGCAATATTGGCCATTGTTCCTGTTCCCTGAAGCACAACACCGCGCATGGCTTCACGGATATAGGCGATATTTTTCTCCGATACCGGGAGGGTTCGTTTTCTGTGCGGAAGAGCGATATACCTTCCTGTAGCCGTATCGCGGTATCCTTTGACCAGATGCGGCTGATACCAGGTTCCGCTGTTGGCGATTGCTGCGGTATAGGCGGCCAGCTGCACCGGCGTAGCGCCGAGTTCACCCTGGCCGATGGCAAGGCTGATAAGGTATCCTTTGGTCCATTTGTCGCGGCCGTAGCGCCGGTTGAAATAATCGGCCGATGGCAGTATTCCCGAACGTTCACCGGGCATGTCGATGCCTGTCTCTTCACCGAACCCGAACATCCGACCGTAATGCGTCCAGTTTTCAAAGCCGGTTTTGAACATCAGATTGAAGAAGTACACATTGCTCGATTGAATGATGGCTTTTTTCATATCGATCGCGCCCAGAGCGTGTCCTGCATGATTCTGGAATCTTCTTTTTCCGAAGGTAAAGCTGCCCCTGTCGAGAAATTTTGCATCCGGGTCGACTTTTTCCTCTTCAAGCGCCGCCATGGCAAGCACCATCTTGTAGATGGAGCCCGGCGGGTAGACCGCCTGCAGTGTGCGGTTGAAGAGTGGCTTCTGCGGATTGTTGATGATGTTTCGCCATCCGTCGGGCTTGGTCGATCCGTTGAAAATCTCAAGATCGTAATCAGGGGCGCTTACCAGCGCCAGTATGCCCCCGTTTGAGGGGTCAATGGCGACGACGGCGCCGGATTTTCCGGTTTTCCGGATCAGTTCCTCGGCAAGCTGCTGCAAGCCGGCATCGATGTGCAGGTAGAGATCGTCGCCTCGGATGGCCGGGATATCGCTGTTGCCGTCATCATATTTGCCGACAAGCTTTCCGAGCGGATCGACCATTTCGAAACGCGCGCCTTTCTGTCCTTTCAATCGCTCCTCGTAGACCTTTTCGAGGCCGCTGAAGCCGATTTTGTCCTCCTGCGTATAGCCCTCTTCGGAGAGTTTTTCAAGATCTTCCTTCGGAATCAGCCGCTGGTAACCGAACAGGTGCGAGCCGTAAAGAGATCCGGTATATTTCCGTTTGTTGTCGGCCTCGATGATCACTCCCGGAAGCTGCCAGAGGTTTTCGCTCAGCCGTGCTATAATCACCGGGTTAAGGTTTTTTGTTACGGTTGTGGCCGAAAAGCGGTTGAAGCGTTCTCCTTTCCGGATTTTTTCGGTAAGCTCCCCGACCGGCATGTTCATCAGGCGCGCAAAAAAGCCGGTTTTGGACTTCCGGAATTCCGAAGGGATAACCCTGACCGAATAGAGCGGCTGATTGTCCACGACGATAATTCCGTTCCGGTCGATCATCCTTCCTCGCGGTGCCTGTATCCAGATTCTGCGGATACTGTTGGTGGAAGATATGGAGCCGAGTTCCTGAAAATTCAGTACCTGCAGATAGAAGAGGCGGGCGAGCAGCAATGAAAATACCGCGACGACAACATAGGTAACCAGCGATGCTCCCCGTTGAATGGTATCCATTGGTTACTCGGAAAGGGTTTTTCTCAGAAACAGCCGGAAGACGGTAACGGTCAGGAGCAGATTCATCATGCAGGCCAGGGCTCCGGAGACGAATATACGGTAGAGGAGCGGTTCGCCGAGCGGATTTACTACAAGGCTGAATGCCAGATTTCCCGCAAAAGAAGCAAGAACGACGGCAAGATAAAGCATTCTGGATTTCTGGGTCATGGTCGCATGGCTGTTTTCCGGTACATGACAGTATCCTGCTGTAAATCCTTCAATCGTTCTGGTGAGCAGCACGATTCCCATGTTGCCTGAAAGTACTCCGCAGACGAATCCGGCGGCAAATCCGTAGGTCATGCCTTGCCGCTGACCGGTAAAAACCGACATGAAGACAAGAAAAACGATAACTGCATCGGGCGAAACGCCAAGCAGCGTCAGCTTTGAGAAGCCGAATACCTGCAGCAGGCAGACTGCGAGCAGGATGATGATGGGGAGGATTTGGTTTTTTGTCACAGCTCAGTTCACAGGGTTGATGATTGCCGGTTTATCCTGGGGCAGGACGCTCTCGAGCATCTCTATTTTTTCCGGGTTTTTCTTTGCCGGTGCGACCAGTACATAGGTCAGGGTCGAGAAATCTACCGCCAGCCGGATAGTGATGTCGTAAAACAGTTTGTCAGGTTTTATGCGGACAATCCGGCCTACGGGAATGCCACTGGGAGAGAAGGTGCTGAAGTCCGTCGTCAGCATCAGTTCGCCCTTTTTGAGCGGACTGCTTATCGGAATGTGATCGATCTGTGCAAGATGCTCCGCCCCGCCGTTCCAGCTGAGTATCCCCAGGGCATTGCTTCTGTCGGACATGACGCTCACCTTGAAGTCACTGTGTATGAGCGGCAGCACGCTTGCGTAATGTTCGGATACGAACACGACCCGTCCGACAAGGCCGTGGGGGGTAAGCACGGTCATGTCTTTCCGGATACCATGGGTTGTTCCGGCATCGATCAAAAGCATGTTTTCCCTTGAACTGAACTTCCTGTCGATCACTCTGGCAATAATGTAGCCGGAGGTGTCGAATGTGGAATCGGCCAGCAATGCACGTCGTGCTTTTTGGTTCCTGAGCGCCGTTTCGCTGCGCAGGATTCTGGAAAGCATCTCCGCATTGATTTTCAGCAGTCGTTCATTTTCCCTGCGGAGATTGAACAGGTAGCCGTAGCTCGATATTTTTTCATCGATCGAAGCCCGGAGCTCGGTGCCCGCGCTCCGTATTTTCGAGAGCATATCGTCCTGTTCGAACCTGATCAGCAGGAGTGCAATGCTGCAGTAGAGCAGCAGGAGCAGATAGGCGTTATGTTTGATGAGAAATTTGAAAAACTTCTGCACGATCAAGAATTCCTTTTAAGAGACCTTATGGCATTAGCTCTTGCCGCCTGCAAGCCCGCGTGGTTTGCCTGAGTGGTTATTTTTGTTACATTTTCCTGTTTCAGGGCAGGCATTGTCCCTGTCAATATGACAAGTTGTCAACATATGGTGCAAAACTTAAATATAACAGATAAATTTATTGTTGTCGGCGACAGAGTTTTAATCAAACCGAAATCTCTCGACGAACGCACAAAATCAGGCATATACCTTCCTCCCGGCATTCAGGAAAAAGCACGGATCCAGAGTGGCTATGTCATCAAGACCGGACCTGGCTATCCGGTTGGGCCACCTCCGGAATCCGACGAACCATGGAAGGAAAAGCTTTCGGGCGCCCAGTACATCCCCCTGCAGGCGAAAGTCGGCGATCTGGCCATTTTTATCCAGAACAGCTCGTACGAGATCGAGTATGAGGAGGAGCGCTACATCATTGTGCCCAACTCCGCGATCCTTCTCCTGATCAGGGAGGACGACGATCTTGAATATTATCTGAAATAACCGGTGGCTGTTTCCGGCTGCATCATGTTTTCCAGTAACGGGGCTCGGCAGGCAAGACCCTGAACCCCATAGTATTATACGCGATCATGACTTCTGAACCTCTACAGCCGCTTCCATCCAAAGAGGAGTTGCTTCTCCATGTAGGGCAGTTGAAAAAAGAGCTGAACGCAGTTCTGCTTGCCCACTACTATACGGTTCCTGAAATTCAGCAGGCTGCCGATGTTGTCGGCGACAGCCTTGCCCTTGCCCGCAGTGCAGAGAAAACCGGTGCCGATGTGATCGTTTTCGCGGGTGTTTACTTCATGGCCGAGACAGCCAAGATTCTCAATCCCGACAAGCTGGTGCTCGTTCCCGACGAATATGCCGGATGCCCACTGGCCGACAGCTGTTCACCGGAAGAATTCAGGCAGTTCCGCCTGCAGCATCCCGGCGCTGTTGCCGTCAGCTATATCAATTCGTCGGCAGAGATAAAAGCGCTATCCGATATTATCTGCACCTCGTCGAACGCCGAGAGGATCATACGCTCAATACCAACGGAGCAAAAAATAATTTTCGGGCCGGACCGCAATCTCGGCGGTTACCTCATGAAAAAACTGCAAAGGGAGATGGTGCTCTGGCAGGGGTACTGCTATGTGCATGAAGCGTTTTCCGAGGAGTACATTCTCGATGCGTGCCGGCTGCACCCCCATGCCCTCCTGATAGCTCATCCGGAGTGCAGGGAGGAGGTGCTTCGCCATGCCGCCTTTGTGGGCTCCACCCAGGCGCTGCTCGACTTTACGGCGTCGAGCGATGCATCGGCTTTCATTGTGGCCACAGAGCCGGGCATTCTTTTCGAAATGCAGAAACGTTCTCCGCTGAAAGAGTTCATTCCGGCGCCGAAAGATCTGCAGAACCCGCGCAGTGTCTGCAAGCAGATGAAGCAGAACACGCTTGAAAAGCTGGTGCAGTGCATGCAGAACCGGAAGCCGGAGATTGTGCTTCCCGAAAAGCTCAGAATCGCCGCCCTGAAGCCGATACGACGTATGCTCGATCTTTCGGCATGAAAAACCGTACGGGAAGCCGAACCTGATCAGTGCTCTTTTTTTTGCATAACACTTTCATCATCAAACCCTCATCATTTATGGAAAGCCTGCTTAACCGCACATCCCGAGGGATGTCGATCATGACCACCGTTCTTGTTCTGTTTTTCAATGCCGCCGATACCTACGGCTGGCACGACAGAACACATCTCGCCATCGCCCAGGCGGCAGGTTTCGAGCGCTGGTACAGCGCCGCTGCTCCGGATGTCGTGAAGTCGAGGGATATGTTCAGGCCTGTCGAGGAGAAGAACCACTACTACAACAACAACGCCGACCGGAAAGTAACGGCGCAGATGGTAATGGAACAGGTGGAGCGCTTCAACCGACCGGAGGATGACGAAGGGCATCTTTACGGGGCGATTATCGGTTCCGTCAGAGACTATAAAAAGCTCAGCGCCAGCGGCAAGTATGCCGACTATCCGCTCGTTTTCTGTGCCCACTATGCCGGCGACCTCTCCATGCCGCTGCACAATACCGTCTACGACGATTTCAACAAGGAGCGGCATGGTACCAACGACGGCATTATCGAATGCAACGCCCTGAACAATATCGGTTACATCCAGCGGAGCATCTACGATATCCGTATCGAAAGCGAGGAGGACCTTGCTCGCGAAATTGCACGGGTTGCCGAAACTGCCCGCAGGCTCGGACGGAAGATCAGAAAAGAGAACCGGAACATGACCCAGGCCGAGACCTACACGCAGGTTATTCACAGCGCGTCGCTTTTCAGGGCTATCCTGCGGTATGTCGGAAAGAACCCCTGCTGATCATTCAGGCCTATGGCAAGTCAGGAACATCTTTCGGTGCTCTCTCGGGGAGTCGCGTCATGGAACCTGTGGCGCCACGAAAATGGCATCGCGCATCCGGAACTCCAGGGCGCCGACCTTCGGGGATTCGACCTCCGGGAGGCCGACCTGAGCGGAGCGAATCTTTCCGGAGCGATTCTCTGCCATTCGGATCTCGGCGGAGCCGATCTCAGGGGTGCCGATCTCAGGGGTGCCGATCTCGAAGGTGCCGATCTCGGCGGGGCCCGGCTCAGCAAAAGCACGATCGACATCAATACCCGGTACGAAACCCTGCGGGGCTGCGATATCGGCGTTAACGGCTTTTATTCCGCCCCGACCGACTCCGCGGCGCTCATGCGTCTCGATCCTCCGGGAAACTCCATGCAGGGCTCCAATGCGGAGGCGGTGATCGAGAGTCTTCGGCAGGCCAGAAAACTCCACACCTTTTCCATGGTTCTGGCCGGCATCGGTCTCCTGTTCATCGTCATCAGGCCGAAATCGATCTCCCTGCCCTATCTGGCCGGCTCCTTCAAGTTCGACGACCTCAGCTATGCCTTTCTTGCCGCCCTGCTCTCGACCGGTCTGTTGAGCCTTGTGGCAACCTTTATCGACTCGGCACTGCAGGGGGCGCGCTATCTCAATGACCGCCGTTCTGTCATGACCGTCGGGCACTTTCCCTGGGTGCTTTCAAAATACGAGCAGAATCCCGAGGTTCGCCGCCAGTCGAAAATCCTGCGGTTTTTTCTCAGCTTTCATCCGCTTGTCTATCTCTACTTTTTCGTTAAGTGGGATGCGCTTTTTTACGGCGACTGGGCAGGGGTCGTCAGCCATTATCAGGAGCTTCCCGTTGTGCTCGGCGAATGGCTGCTGCCGGTTTTCTATGTGATGCTTTTCAGGCTTTGCCTTCGGATTTTCAGGCTTTCCGGGGGATTTCAGAAGCCAATTCTTTTCGATGCCGAAACCGAAAGAGACCGGCGCTCCGACATGGAACGGCTTGCCCATGCTGTTGAAACCCAGGCGGAGGAAATCGCTGCACTCGCCACCATTCTGCGAAGGGAAAAAGAGCGGTGAGAAAGCGGGACTCGATGAAACGATGAGGCTTTTTTTCTGCAGCAGAGAAGCCCTGACGTTCCGGGCGATATGAAGAGCCGTCAGCCGGAATCGGAAGGGTTTTCCATGCGTTTTCGGCAGAAATAACCGGATGAAAAGTGATGGTTTTTTTTTGTTGAAATTACGGCCTGTGTTTCCGGGTTTCTGTTTTTCCTTTGCCTTTTGCATGAAAAACCTTACACTCTCAACAGTTCTTTTTTTTCTTTCTGGTGCCGGTTGCTCGACGCATCCGGATAATAGGGAAGTACGTGAGAATCGTACACTGTTCCCGCAACTGTAAGAGATGGTTTGCCGAAAAGAAGCTGCCGGCGGCTCCGCCCGTTTGCTTCGGCCCGGCATGTCCCGGTCACTTCGTTTCATGATTTTCCGCCCGGGAAAACGAGGGAAGGCCGGACATTAGTTTTTGTCTGCTGCTGCAGACAGCCTCTCAAAGTCAGGAGACCTGCCGGAAAAACGCCGCCTTGAGACTTCGGGAAAAAGTCTGGCTGCAAGAATTACATGACCGAATGAAAAACAAAACCTCTGCCCCCTGACAGAAAATCGTGATCATTGCCGATGCATCGGAAGCCGTATTTTTTTACTAAATGTTATATTTGCATTTAGGGTGAAAACAGTGGAGTCATAAGGGCTCCTGTGCTGATTATTTATATTTAAGTTGTTTTTAAACAATAAGTTAACATTTTCAATCGGAAACCCTGATATCGGAGAACTATTGTGAGAATATCCCGTTTGTTTACCTCTCCCGGAGAGAACGTCTACGACCGTTTCGAGTACACACTCCGTTCATCCGTGCTGCGCAATCCGGATGGCTCGAAGGTGTTTGAATTGAACGATATCGAGGTGCCGAAGCACTGGTCGCAGGTGGCTGCCGATATTCTCGCCCAGAAATATTTCCGCAAGACAGGAGTTCCCCGACGTGATGCCGATGGAAACGCGGTGCTTGACGAAACGGGTCAGCCTGTAACCGGCAGTGAACGATCCATCAAGGAGGTTGTGCATCGCCTTGCCGGGTGCTGGAAAGAGTGGGGCGAAAAGAACCGTTATTTCGATTCCGCCGATGATGCGCAGGCATTCTACGATGAGGTTGCTTTCATGCTGCTCCGTCAGATGGGGGCCCCGAACTCTCCGCAGTGGTTCAACACCGGGCTGAATTTCGCCTATGGCATAGACGGGCCCGCCCAGGGGCACTACTATGTCGATCCTGCAACCGGCCGGACCATGGAGTCCGAAGACGCCTATTCCCGTCCCCAGGCTCATGCATGTTTCATCCAGTCGGTCAATGACGACCTGGTCAACGAAGGGGGGATTTTCGACCTTGCCGTGCGCGAAGCGAGGGTTTTCAAGTTCGGCAGCGGATCGGGCACCAATTACTCGAATCTGCGTTCGTCCGGTGAAAAACTCAGCGGTGGCGGCAGTTCCTCTGGGCTGATGAGTTTTCTGAAGATATTCGATTCTGCGGCTGGAGCCATCAAGTCCGGCGGAACCACCCGGCGCGCTGCGAAGATGGTGATAGTCGATATCGACCATCCCGACGTGGAGCGCTTCATCGAATGGAAGGCGCGTGAGGAGGACAAGGTCGCTTCACTGGTGGCCGGTTCGAGGATCTGTTCCCGCTTTCTGAAGGCCATTGTCGATGAAGCCATTGCCAACGGCTCCGACCGTTCCGAAAATATGAAACTGCAGCTCCTTATCAGGAACGCTCTTGCCAGAGCCGTGCCCATGAACTATATCCTGAGGGTGCTTGCCCTGGTCGATCAGGGCTACACCACCCTTGACTTCGATGAATACGATACGCATTACGAATCCGAAGCCTACCAGACCGTAGGGGGCCAGAACTCGAACAACACTGTCAGAGTGACCAACGCCTTCATGAAAGCCGTAGAGAACGACGACATGTGGGTGCTGCGCGAGAGGACGACCGGAAAAACCGCAAGGGCAGTGAAAGCCCGCGACCTCTGGGAAAAAATTCTCATGAGCTCATGGAAGTGCGCAGATCCGGGTCTCCAGTTCGACACCACCATCAACGAGTGGCATACCTGTCCGGCAAGCGGAAGGATCAATGCAAGCAATCCCTGCTCCGAGTACATGTTCCTCGACGATACCGCCTGTAACCTGGCCAGCCTCAACCTGATTCACTTTGTCGATGAATCGAGCGGAAAGATCAGGGTCAGTGAGCTGCTGCACGCTTCGGCACTCTGGACCGTTGTACTCGAGATATCGGTGCTGATGGCACATTTTCCCTCAAAGGAGATTGCCCGCCTTAGCTATGAGTACCGAACGCTCGGTCTCGGCTTTGCCAATCTTGGAACCGTGCTGATGGTGCTTGGCATCCCTTACGATTCGCCCAAAGCCCTGGCCCTGGCAGGTGCGATTTCTGCGCTCATGACCGGTCAGGCTTATGTGACCTCGGCGGAAATGGCAAAGGATCTTGGCGCGTTTACCGGCTATGCAGCCAATGCGAAAGAGATGCTGCGCGTGATCCGCAACCACCGCCGTGCAGCTCGCAACCTTTCCGAAGAGGAGTACGAGGGGCTCAGCGTCAAGCCTCGCGGCATCGACAGCGAATACTGCCCGACAGACCTTTTCGAAGCAGCCGGAAAAATCTGGGACGAAGCCTTGCAGAAAGGGAAGAAATATGGTTTCCGCAACGCACAGGTCAGTGTTATCGCCCCTACCGGCACGATAGGACTGGTGATGGACTGCGATACCACCGGTGTCGAGCCCGAGTTCGCCATCGTCAAGTTCAAGAAGCTGGCCGGCGGCGGCTACTTCAAAATCGTCAATCAGTCGGTTCACAAGGCCCTTGAGCGGCTCGGCTACACCGACACCCAGATCGACGATATCGAAAAATACTGCAAGGGTCACGGCACGCTTGCCGGATGCCCCACCGTAAACCGGCAGTGGCTGAAGAGCAGGGGATTTACCGACGAGAAGATCGAACAGGTCGAGTCGCAGCTCGAAACCGTTTTCGACATCCGTTTCGCCTTCAACAAGTGGATACTCGGCGAGGAGTTCTGCCTGTCGCTGGGCTTCAGCGACGAACAGCTCAACAGCCCCGATTTCGACATGCTGCAGGCGCTCGGGGCCACCGAACAGGACGGCGAAGCCGCCAACGACTACATCTGCGGCACCATGACCATTGAAGGAGCGCCCCATCTGAAGCTCGAACATCTGCCGGTTTTCGACTGCGCAAGCCGCTGCGGCAGAAAAGGCGAGCGCTATATCGCCCACATGGCCCATGTCCATATGATGTCCGCCGTGCAGCCTTTCATTTCGGGTGCTATTTCGAAAACCGTCAATATGCCGGGAACCGCCACAACGTCTGAAATCGGTGATGTCTACCGTTCAGCCTGGCAGCATATGGTCAAGGCTATCACCATCTACCGCGACGGTTCGAAGCTTTCGCAGCCGCTCAACATTTCGAGCTACAAGGATCTCGACGAAATCATCATGCTCGGCAACGAGGAGGCGCTCGACGAAACAAAAGGGCCAAGGGAGGTTCAGGAGCGGATTGTCGAACGGGTTTACCACCGCTCGGAGCGCCGGATGCTGCCCAAGCGGCGCAAGGGATATATTCGTGAAGCCTATGTCGGCGGCCACAAGGTGTTCCTTCGTACCGGCGAGTACGAAGACGGCTCGCTCGGGGAGGTGTTTATCGACATGTACAAGGAGGGTGCCTCGTTCAAGGGCCTTCTGAACTGTTTCGCCGTGCTCGCCTCCAAGGCCCTGCAGTACGGCATGCCGCTCGAGGAGCTTGTGGACAGCTTTACCTTTACCCGGTTCGAACCCGCCGGTGCGGTGCAGGGGCACAATGCCATCAAGAACTCCACCTCGATTCTCGATTACGTGTTCCGCTCGATCGGCTACGACTATCTTGGACGCAAGGACTTTGTGCATGTCAAGGCCGTCGATGAGGTTCCGCCGTCGGGAGGAGAAGGTGAGGAGAAGGCAAAAAGCAACGGTTCGGCCCATCAACAGCCGCCGGTTGCCGAAGCGGTTCCGGAGCAGCATCACCTGATGTCGGAGTACGCCTCCAGCCTGAGCACCCAGATGCTGCAGGCTAAGGTTCAGGGTTTTACCGGAGAGCAGTGTGAAAACTGCGGTTCGATGCGGGTGAAACAGAACGGAACCTGCAAGGTGTGCGAGGATTGCGGCACCACGACCGGCTGCTCGTAAGCCGGGGAAGGGTTTTCCGGACGGGTCTGGGAGAAGCTGAAGGAAAAAGGCGAGAGAGGGTGTCCCCGATGGCTGGGGACACCCTCTCTCGCGTCAGGACTGGCAGGCAGCCGCCGGTACGGGACGGTACCCGGTTTCCGACTCCACCAGGCATGATTCCACCAGGTTCATGTCGCTGATCTGCAGGGTTCTTGACGGAGAGTGGCGCACCAGTTCATAGTCGTGCGTTCCGACCAGCACGGTAATGCCTTTCTGATTGATTCGCTTCAGGTATTCGAGAATCTCGATCGAGGTATCGGGGTCGAGGTTGCCGGTGGGTTCATCGGCAAGCACCACAAGAGGTTCCCGTACAATCGCCCTTGCAATGGCCACCCGCTGTTGTTCTCCCCCCGAAAGGCAGTGCGGCATCTGCCGGGCGGAATGTTCGAGACCTACGCTCTGGAGAGCGTGCATCACCTTCTCCTTAACCAGCTTCTCTTTCGTACCCGTAACTTTCAGTACAAAGGCCAGATTGTCGTACACACTGCGATCCTCGAGCAGGCGGAAATCCTGGAAGACAATGCCGAGTTTCCGCCGCAGGTGCGGGATCTTATGCTTCCTGATGGTTCGGGAACTGTAGCCGGCAATCTGGATTTCCCCTTTTTTCGGGCGGATGTCCATGTAGAGCGACTTGAGCAGCGTAGTTTTTCCGCTGCCGCTTTTTCCGACGATATAGACAAGCTCACCGGGCTGAACGGTCAGGTTCAGTTCACGGAATATGGTTTTTTTGTTCAGTTCAAGGTCAACCTGGATGAATGAAATCATAATGATCGTTCCGTTTGTTTTCGGTTCCTGACTATTCTGAGGGCAAGCATTGCTGCTTCATAACAGCTCCGTCCGGAGGCTTTACCTGATCCGGCAATATCGAAACTTGTGCCATGGTCGGGCGATGTACGTACAATCGGCAGGCCGAGGGTGACGTTGACGCCGGTATCGAATGCCAGCACCTTGAAAGGCAGCAGGCCCTGATCGTGGTACATGGCTACCACCATGTCGAAGTTGCGGTAACGACCCGCTCCGAAAAATCCGTCAGCAGGAAAGGGCCCTTCGACCTGCAGGTGTCCGGCCAGGCTCGCGATTGCAGGGCCGATGATCTCTTTCTCTTCACTTCCCATAACTCCACCGTCCGAAGCGTGCGGGTTGAGCCCGAGTACGGCCATGCGGGGCCGGACGATGCTGAAATCCGTTTTCAGGGAGTGTGCAAGGTTTTCAAGAAAGCCGGCAATGTCCATCTCCCGGATGAGCCCCGGAACCTTTGCCAGCGGTACGTGAATCGTGGCAAGAGCTACACGGAGTTCGGTCACCGGATCGAAAAACATCATGGTGGGGGAGCTTACACCGAAAAGTTTTCCGAGAAATCCCGTGTGGCCGGTCTCTTTATAACCCGCAAGAGCAACCGCTTCCTTGTGGATCGGTGCCGTGACAAGCGCGTCGCACACCCCCCGGCGGCAGAGTTCGGCAGCGGCGGCCACCGAGAGCATGGCGATCCTGCCGGAGTTAGCCGAAACGGTTCCGGGATCGATCGTCTCCGGTTCAGCCACGCTCAATACAGGAAGTACGCCGCAATGCGAGGCGCAAAGACGGTTCACTGCAGCCGTATCGTTCACCAGTTCGAGCTCTATCGGCAGATCAAGCGTTTTCCGGTAATATTCCATCGCCTTGTAGGAACCGGCCACCAGAAAGGTGTGACCGGTTTCGCGGAGCATCTGAAAGCTTTTCAGAATGACTTCTGGGCCGATGCCGTGCAGATCGCCGATGGAGAAGACAACGCGCATGTTCAGAGGCGTTTGTAGGCATTGACGATTTTCTCATCCTTCTTGACCCCCTTCAGAGCCATCCAGAAGAGTACTGGTTCGGGCAGCATCATGAACATGCCGCTTTCCGGTTTGTGTGTGATTTCCAGGCCCGTACCCTGAAAATACTGGTTCAGAAAGTGCGCCGCGGTGAGTCCCGAGAGCAGGTCGGCCATGAAGAGCAGAACCGCAAGCACGATGAGATTGCTCTGCAGGGACCTCTTTTTGTAGAGAAAGATCGCCGCGACCGACACGATGGCGGTAAGCGGAGAAAAGATGCCTGCGGCATAGCTTGCCGTCACCTGCAGGATGCCCGCCTCCGGCCTGGCTCCGAAATCGTAAAAAAGCACCAGTTCGTTCGAGCTGAAGCTCCAGAACGGAACAAACACGCTCAAGGCGGCAAGCAGAGCGGCGATGAGGAGGTAAAGCGACTGGATTCTGGCTAACATGGGTTTGGTGGTTTAAGGTGCATGATAACAAGTACATCAATATACATAATCACCGGAAAAGAGTTCCAGCACGAATCCCCTTATTGCTTCAATTCCAGATTAGGGGACGATATTTACTTCAGGTTTTTACAGTTTGTAGCGTAGCTCTTTATCTGTAAGATCGACGAATTCCAGATTAGGGGACGATATTTACTTCAGGTTTTTACGGTTTGTAGCGTAGCTCTTTATCTGTAAGATCGACGTAAAAATTGTTTGTAACCCGGAAAGTTGACAGGTTTATTTGTAATTTTGTGAGCAAAGGGCAACAGTCAGGATAATCCAAACAACACCGCACATGCCAAGAGTCGCGAGACTTGACGCTCCCGGAACTCTCCATCACGTGATGGTAAGGGGAATCGAAGGAGGGCCGATTGTGACGGATGACCATGATCGGGAGCAGTTCGTCTCACGCACCGGTTTGTTATCCAGATCTACCGGCACAACGGTTTATGCATGGGCATTGATGACCAACCATTCGCATCTGCTTCTCAGAAGCGGTCATGCTGGAATAAGCGGATTTATGCGGAAGCTTCTTACCGGATATGCGATCAGCTATAATCTCCGGCACAAGAGACACGGCTATCTGTTTCAGAACCGGTATAAATCTATTGTCTGTCAGGAAGACGGGTATTTTCAGAAACTTGTCAGCTATATCCATCTCAATCCATTTCGTGCAGGGCTGGTACGCTCTCTTGATGAACTGGACGACTATCCATGGACCGGTCATGCCGTGCTCATGAACAGAGCGAGTAATGACTGGCAGGACAGGGATTATGTTCTGAGTTATTTCGGAGAAAAAGAGGGGTCGGCCCGACAATCCTACCGGGAATTTATAGCGGAACAGAGTGTGCTCGGCAGGCAGCCGGAACTGGTTGGCGGCGGACTGGTTCGTTCAGCAGGGGGATGGTCGGAGGTAAAAGCATTGAGAAAGCGAGGGGAGCTACAGCTTGGGGATGCCCGGATACTCGGCGACGGAGATTTTGTCAAAACCATGCTGGACGAAGCTGAAGAATCTAGGAAAGAGCTGTTGTGTGTTTATGAGATGGAGCGGAAAGCTGAGGATGAGATGGAAAAAAAATGCGAGCAGCAGGGTGTGTCAAAAGATCTCTTGCAGAAAGGGAGCCGTCAAGCAGCAGTATCGAAACTGAGAGAAGAACTTGCGGCCCTGATGGTAGATGAACTTGGGTTAACTCAGGCTGCAACGGCGAGATTGCTTGGGATATCTACATCGGGAGTGGCCGGTATTCTGCGGCGTGTCCGGGGTGGAAAGTGATAGAAGTAAATGTCGTCCCCTAATTTTTCGCGCACTGATACTGGGAGAGCACTTTCTTTGTGGCTTTCAGCGCTTCGGCTTCATGCCGGTCAAGAAATGTGGATGTAAGAAAAGCCCAGTGCTGTTTATAGAAATAGCCTTTTTTCTTTTTGTCGTAATCAATAGGCGCATTGAGCACATCGCGCATATACTCGATGTCGCGCTGGATGCTCTTGCTGCTCACTTCAAAGTGACAGGCAACTCTGGTGCAGTTCGGGTAACCGTTATTGCGGAGTTCCCGGTCGATATGCTGCATGCGAACCAGCGGTGGTCTTGATTGTCTCATGACGCAAATGCTTCAGGTTAATGATACAACATAGGTGGAGGCATGGGACAAAAGGTGTCCGATACGAAAAAAAACATTTCAGGTACTTCAATTTAGTGGTCTGTCTGCAGCAAAGGACTGTTCATAAACCATGGGAAACAGAATTGCCGATTCGGAGTTATCGGGTTTTCTTCGTGCGACAGCGAGGGGGTGTTGCTGAAGCAATGATAATGCCTGAAAAGGGAGGAATGCTCTTGTACCGGCTTTTGTGGCTTGTTTTGGGATTTTGAGTCTCATGCAGGGTTGAGTAGCTGAGAAACAACAATCCGGAATCCTGCTTCAGGTGCACGATACTGCAGGAATTTTACAGCATCGATTCTTTTTAACTAAAGAAAGCCCCCTCTATTTTGCAAGTTATTTCGCTATAAGCGGGAGGTTTCGCTGCAGGGGGCAGAAGAGCCTGATCTGCTTGCTTTTTTTTGTGAAAGCGTTTTATTGCTAACATAGCGAGTATCGTATTTTCGACAACCTCATCCATCACATGATCCGATGAACACTTTTTCAAGGTTTTTTTCTGTCGTGTTGACGGCATCGCTTTTTGCCGCTGCTCCGGTGTATGCCGGAGAGGATGCTGCCGGTTA
Source organism: Chlorobium sp. (assembly GCF_021740465.1). Taxonomy (GTDB): domain Bacteria; phylum Bacteroidota; class Chlorobiia; order Chlorobiales; family Chlorobiaceae; genus Chlorobium. Next base: position 26,491 of record NZ_JAIOZR010000018.1, read on the forward strand.
TTTCGCGTCCGGCAGCTCGAAGTTCGATTCGGGCGATTACCGGGGCGCCATTGAGGAGTTCACGAAAGTCGTCGAACTCGATCCGAAGGCAGCAAAGGCTTTCGATAAAAGGGGGAATGCAAAAATGAAAACCGGTGACCGCCCGGGAGCTATAGCCGATTTCATAAATGTGATCGAGCTTGTGCCGCAGCTTTCGAAGGTTTTTACGGAGGGGGAAAAGGAGCTCGACGGGGAAGATGAGCCTGATCTTCATGCGGTCGCTGCCGACGATTTGCATGCCGATTATGCATTCGCTTTCGATAACAGGGGGCTGCTGAGGTATATCAACGGGAACTACCGGGAAGCCATAGAGGATTTTACGGCGGCGATTGCGCTTGAACCGAAATTCGCCCTGCCCTACAAGCACCGGGGTTATGCGAAACATGATCTGCAGGACTATGCGGGAGCCATCGAGGACTACAGCTGGGCGATCAGGCTCGACAGAAAAGCCGGGGAGACCTACTGGGACCGGGGACTTGCAAAAGAGCAGGCGGGGGACAAGGAGGGCGCTCTTGATGATTTCAGAAAAGCCGCAAAGCTTGGCGAGAAGAGCGCTATAGAGCGGCTCGGAGAACAGGCTGCGGAAGGGGAGTCGTGAAGGGGGCGGGTTCTGTCGTGTATTTTAAGGAAAAATCTATGAACTCGACCAAATACACGATGCATTCATGAAGAGATGTCTTCTGATATATCTGTCCCTCAGAGGGACAACGGAAAAAACAGCCGGGGCCATTGCCGCCGGATTGCGTTCGGCAGGGTACCTGGTCGATCTGTGCAACATGGCACATGAAAGTCCCTCCAGGCCCGAAGGGTACGACCTGCTGGGGATCGGTTCGCCAGCACACTATTTCAGGCTTCCCTTCAATATCTCGGATTACCTGCACGTTTTGAGGCCTCTGGATGGATTGCCTTTTTTTTCCTTCATGCTTTACGGCTCCTATCCGGGAGAGGCAGGCAATCTTCTGCGTAAGGCTCTCTCCGGCAAAGGCGGCCGTGAGGTTGGTTATTTCCACTGTCGAGGGGCCGATTACTACCAGGGTTATCTGCAGGAAGGTTATCTGTTTCGCCTGATAATCCGGTGCCCGAGGAGCTGGCGGCCGCAGAGCGGTTCGGAGGCAAAACGGCGGCGGTGCTTTCGGGTGCGGAGGCCTACACGCCTCCCCCTTTCGATCCTCCCCTGGAGCTGATTTTCCGTATCGAGAGAAGTCTGGCGAGTCGCGGACTCGTTCGAACCGTCTATATCCGGCTTTTCCATGTCGACAGGTCACGCTGCGAGGCGTGCGGCAGGTGCATGAGCGGGTGCCCGACCGGCAATATTTCAGCGGATGATGACGGTCGGCCGGTCTGGAGGAATGACTGCCTGCTTTGTCTTTACTGCCAGATGCAGTGTCCCGGTGAAGCGATTTCGACGCCTATTAACTGGAGGGTGTTCCGGACGATTCTCGGCTACAATATCGCGTACTCTCTTGGCGATCCGTCTGTCGAATATGTCAGGGTAAGCCACCGCCGGGGCGAGACCCGGCGGGAGGGATCGTGAACCGCCTTATTTTGTTTTCCTGATTTCCAACAGGCCGATTCTGGAGTGATGGTCGCTGTCGCCGTCATTGATCATGATGAGTTCAATGGCGTTTCCGCCCAGAATATCGCCTACCAGAATATCCTCGTCATGGTCAACCATGTAAAGATGCTTGCCGTCTCTGGAGATAACGCCTGAAAAGCCTTCCTTTACTTTCGCCCCGTCATGGAGTTTTTTCGTATAGGTGCGTTCTCCGTAGAAAATGCGGCCTTCCTGTTTTTTAATCTCCCATTTTCCGTTCGCCTCGGAAGTCGAGGCAAAGCCTCTTTTTTCGTGATGGTGGCCGTAGGTCACGGTTTCCCATTTTCCCGTAAGATCGGGTACTGACTGGTCTGCCGAAGCGGTGGCGGCAGAAAAAAACATGCAGGCGCCCAGAAGCGCAGGAATGGCCCTCGATGGTTTCACGGTTTGATCTCCCTGTTTTGGGGGTGGGAAAGACGCCCGCAATCAGGCTGCCCGGATTGCGGGCGGACAAGGTATGTAATTTATACTATTCCTTGGGTACCGGCAATCCGCGATTCCGGTTTTTCTTGGATTGGTGCGGAGCCCGACCGGAAAAGCCGCGCTCGGGCCTACTTGTTTTTTCCGGATCTCGAATAGCCCCATTTTGGTTTTCCCGATGCCGGAGGTTTCGGGCCGGGGTGCCCACTGTTCGAGCGGCCCTGCTGTTTGGGGGTTTTCACCGGATTGTGGTCCATAAGTGGAAAGGGGTGGGTGTCGTTGACCGGGATTTTTTTTGCGATCAGTTTTTCCACATCGCGGAGATACTCTTTCTCCTCCGCATCGCAGAAGGAGATCGCAGTGCCTTTCGCTCCGGCTCTTCCGGTGCGTCCTATACGATGCACGTATGTTTCGGCAATGTTCGACATGTCGAAATTGATCACATATTCCAGTTCGTCCACGTCGATGCCGCGTGCGGCAATATCGGTAGCCACCAGAACCCGCATGGTCTGTTCCTTGAAGTTTGCAAGGGCACGCTGACGGGCGTTCTGCGCCTTGTTTCCATGGATTGCCGCAGCTGTTATGTTGTGCTTCTGAAGGTATTTCACCACCTTGTCGGCCCCGTGCTTGGTTCGGGTGAACACCAGAGCCGTCCTGATATCCTGGTTTTTCAGCAGGTGCACCAGGAGGCTGTTTTTATTGCCCTTGTCGACGAAGCATATCTGCTGGTTGATGATCTCTACGGTTGAGGAGACCGGCGTAACGGATACTTTCGAGGGATTGCTCAGAATGGTTGCCGCAAGCTTGACGATTTCCGGCGGCATGGTTGCCGAGAAAAAGAGTGACTGCCGTTTTTTGGGCAGCATGGCGAGTATTTTTCTGATGTCGTGGATAAAGCCCATATCGAGCATGCGGTCGGCTTCGTCCAGCACCAGGATCTCCACATCGCGCAGGTGCAGAAATCCCTGGTTCACCAGATCGAGCAGCCGGCCCGGCGTCGCGATGACGATATCGACACCGTTACGAAGGGCCGATATCTGGGGGTTCTGGTTCACCCCTCCGAATATTACCGTGTTATTGAGTCCAGTGTGCCGGCCGTATGCGCTGAAGCTGTCTCCGATCTGAATGGCCAGCTCCCTGGTAGGTGTGACGATGAGGCTGCGAATCTTTCGTTTTTTGTCGTTGCGTTTTTCTGCGGCGCCAAGCAGCTGCAGGATAGGAATGGCGAAGGCTGCTGTTTTTCCTGTTCCGGTCTGCGCGCAGCCGAGAAGGTCGTTACCTTCGAGAATAATCGGTATGGCTTCGGCCTGAATCGGCGTCGGCGAGGTATATCCCTCTTCGTGCAATGCTTTTACAACGGGTTCAATGATGGAGAGTGATCGAAATGGCATGGTATCTGTATTTGTTTAATAAAAATCGGTTATGACGACGCAGGGGAGCCTTCATTTGGCTCCGGCAGACTCGCACGGCCCGGTTCGGCAGGACGGGAAAACACGGCAAAAAAAGCTTGTGGCGGATGAACAGGGGATGAGCGTTCAGGGCTTGATATAGGCATTGAGTCCGATGGTCACAGGCTTGCCGTCAACTTTCGCAGTGGTTTCAACGTTACCGCGGGAACTTGCAACGACAAGGGTTTTGCCGGATGAAGAGCGTACCGGTTTCTCAAGGTCTATTTCGATATAAAGTTTGTTGTTTTTGATTTCGACGGTCATTGCCATAGGTCGTTCAGGGATTCGGGTGATGTGGATCATGCTGCCGGACGGCCACAAGATAGCATAATTCAGCTGCCGACAACAGGGGAAAAGAGGGCGTTTTCAACCCCGTTAACTATAAACCTCCGGAATGGGGTATTAAGTTCATGCGGATTCCGCCACGGCGAGATAGTTTTCGATGCATCGGGAGATAATGGCAGTTGCGCCGGTTCGTTCCTTTACGAATGCGCCGGCTGCCTCTCCCGAACCTGCCCGTACGGCACAATCCTTCATGAAGAGGTTCAGGGCCGCCAGGAGCGACGTTTCATCCTCGACGACGGTCGCGCCTCCTTTTTCGGCAAGATCTTCAGCTTCCGGAGAGTTGTGGTGGCGAGGGCCGAAGAGTACCGGAATACCGTAGACCGCCGGTTCGAGGGTGTTGTGCACGTTCACCCCGAACCCTCCGCCTACATAGGCGATCGATCCGATCGAGTAAAGTTCGGCCAGATAGCCGGTTTCGTCGATGACGAGCACCTGCTGTTCCGGATCGAATGCGGGATCCAATGACGATACCCTTGCGAAGGGGATATTCCGTTCTTCGAGCGTGCGGCAGAGCCGTTCGATGTTTTCAGTGTTAACCTGATGCGGCACCAGAACAAGATCCGGGCTGTTTTCGAGACGCTGCCATGCGCCCAGGAGCAGGGCTTCGTCTATCGGCCAGATGCTGCCGGCGATAAGGACGGTACGGTTTTCATAGAACGGTTTCAGGTGTGCGACCTTTCCGGGATTCCGGCTGCGCAGAAAGACCTGGTCGAATCGGGGGTCGCCGGCGGTTTCGGCCTGCAGGCAGCCGAACAGGTCGCGGAATGCCCGGGAGTCCTTTGCCGAAACGGTATAGATGTGGTTGAAAAGGTTGAAAATGCTGCGGTAAAAGCCCTTCAGCAGCGGGTTGAAGTACTGGGAGTTTTCCTGAAGCACTGCCGCAGCGAGTATGAGGCGAGCACCGGATTTTTTTGCCGCAAGCAGGTGGTTGGGCCAGAAGTCGTAGCGCATGAGCAGGAGTATGTCGGGTTCGAGCAGCGATACGAGCCGTTTTGCGTTTGCAGGCGTATCGACAGGAAGGTAGAAGACCGCGGTGGCTCCGGCAAAGTTTTTTCGGGCATTGTAGCCGGAGTCCGAAAGAAAGGAGACATATACCGTGATCTTCGGGTGTTTCTCCTGCAGGGCCGCTATGACCGGACGGGCCTGTTCGAATTCGCCGACCGAAGCTGCGTGCACCCAAAGCCGGAAAGAGGGTTTTGCGGCGGATCGCACGGTCGCTTCAAGTTCTTCGAACAGGTTTTTACGCAGAGACGTAAAGGTATGCAGCCGCCTGAAGAGGGGGCTGATCAATCCGGCAGCTCCGAAAAGCAGCGGGCTGATGATGGTGTAGGTTGTAAGTGCCAAGCTGTTCATATCCGTTGTCCGTTATTACTGTCCAGAAGGAACTCCTGTAAATCCGTTGCTCCGTCGGGCCGCTTTTTTCTTTCAGTACGGAAATAACCGTGCCTTTCCGGGGGCCGGTCATTCCGGCCTGCAGACGTCTCCTCTGTGCAGGAACCCGGGAGGCGAGCGCCCATAAAGGTAAGAAAAAAGAGTAGTACCGCCGTGCCCGCCATCCCGGGGCGACGTTTTTTCAGGGAGCCTGTTTGTAATTCGAACAAACTTATACGAAATTCAACAGGAACTTCAGCCCATTCGGCGTCACGTTCAGTGCCCCGGAAGTGTTTAACCTGTTAACGGATCAGTAACGTTTTGACGGATTTTCTTCGCGATCTCAACGATGTACAGCGCAGCGCAGTCACTGCAACCGAAGGGCCGGTTATGGTGCTTGCCGGTGCCGGTTCCGGAAAGACGAGGGTGATCACCTACCGGATCGCCCATCTTATCCGCAATAACGGGGTCTCCCCGTATAATATTCTCGCACTGACCTTCACCAACAAGGCCGCAGGAGAGATGCGCCATCGCATCGACACCCTCCTGCAGGGATCTGGCTCCCCGGGCCTCTGGATCGGTACGTTCCATTCGGTTTTTGCACGCCTGCTGCGCAGCCATATTCATCTTCTCGGCTACGACAGGAATTTCTCGATTTTCGATTCCGACGACAGTAAAAGTCTGATCCGTCAGTCGATGAACGATCTGGGCATCTCGCACGATTCGCTGCCGGTCAATGCCGTGCAGTCTATTATCAGCAAGGCCAAGAACAGCTTTATCCTTCCTTCGGAGTTCCAGAGCAGGCCTGGTGACTACAACCAGCAGAAGGCTGCAAAGGTCTACGAACTCTATACCCGGAAACTGCGCGAGAACAATGCGCTCGATTTCGACGATCTGCTCATCAAGCCGCTCGAGCTGTTCAGGGAGCACGAGTCCGTTCTCGCCGAGCTGCAGGAGACTTTCCGATACATCCTGATCGACGAATACCAGGATACCAACCGGGCGCAGTACCTGGCCGCGAAAATGCTCGGAGCCAGGCATCGCAATATTTTCGTTGTCGGTGATGACGCTCAGTCTATTTACTCCTGGCGCGGCGCCGATATCTCCAATATCCTGAATTTTCAGGACGACTATCAGGAGTCGATGACGTTCAAGCTGGTCGAGAACTACCGGAGTACCGGAACGATTCTCCAGGCGGCCAACAGCGTCATTCGCAACAACCGCCGACAGATCAAGAAGGAGCTGGTATCGCATCGCAGCGCCGGAGAGCCGGTTACCCTGCTCGAGGCTTACAACGAGCGGCAGGAGGCAGAAAAGGTTGTGGAGCAGGTCCGTTCGATGCGCAAGAAGGATGGTCATGAGTTTTCGGCGTTTGCCGTCTTTTACCGGACCAATGCACAGTCGAGGGTGCTTGAGGACGTGATGCGTCAGAACAGGATTCCCTACAGGATATTCGGCAGCGTCTCGTTCTACAAGCGCAAGGAGATCAAGGATGCTGTGGCATACCTTCGATTCATTGTCAATGAACGCGACAATGAATCGCTCCTGAGGATCATAAATTTTCCGCCCAGAAAGATCGGTGAGGTCAGTATCGCCAAACTGAAGGAGTATGCCGTCCTGCAGGACGTTTCGCTTTACGATGCCATCCGCAGTGCCTCCGGAGGAGGATTCCAGCAGCGCCTGCTGAATGCCCTGGAGAGCTTCAGCAGCGTGGTCGAGCAGCTCAAGCAGCTGGCGGAGTACGGCAGCGTGTACGATGTGCTCAGCGAACTGTTCAATCTTACGGGTATTCCCGCGCAGCTTCAGGCCGAGAATACCGCCGAATCGCTTGCGCGCTATGATAACCTCCAGGAACTGCTCTCGATGGCCAGGGATTTTTCCGATCACAACCCCGATTCCAGTTCGCTCGGCGATTTTCTCGAAAATATATCCCTTGCTTCCGATTACGACGAAACCAGGGAGTCCGATAATTATGTGTCGCTGATGACCGTGCACGCCTCCAAGGGGCTCGAGTTTCCGGTTGTGTTCATTACCGGCATGGAGGAACGGCTTTTTCCGCTCAACACTTACGAGCATGATGAACTCGAGGAGGAGCGACGGCTCTTTTACGTCGCCATGACGCGGGCGAAGGAAAAGATATTTCTTTCGTGGGCACGCTCGCGTTACCAGTACGGTCAGCCGCAGCAGTGCCTGCGTTCGATGTTTGTCGGTGAAATAGATGCCTCCATCGTCCGTACCGAAAGCGGTGAGCTGCTTTCCATGCGCGGTACCGGTGAGAGGTCCTCTTCTTCGGGCATCGCTCCATCAAGAGGCTTTCAGCGCAGGGAGCTTTCTCCGCAGGCCACCGGGCAGGAAAGCAAGCCGGCTGCGAAAGGGCTTCGGGCAGGCACTCTGGTGCACCATGCCCTGTTCGGCCCCGGCATGGTTCTGGAGCTGCACGGTTCGGGATCGGCGGCAAAGGTGAAAATCAGGTTTCGTTCGGCAGGCGACAAGACGCTGATGGTGCAGTATGCCAATCTGAAAATTGTCGGTTAGGCCGATAGAATTCAATGAAGGGCCTCTCTCTTCTTTGTCGGGGTGACAGGTAAAAGAGAGTCGGCCCTGAAAAAAAAGAGTGAAGAGTATAAACCGTTGAGCAGCATGAAAATCCTTTTCGGGGTACAGGGTACGGGAAACGGCCATATCAGCCGTAGCAGGGAGCTGGTTGCAAAACTCAGGGAGGTGGGCCATGAGGTCGAGGTGATCATCAGCGGAAGAAAAAAAGAGGAACTGAAAGAGATCGATGTTTTTGAGCCCTACCGGGTGATGAAGGGGCTTACGCTGGTGACCTACAGGGGCAGGATGAACTACATGGAGACCATGTTCCAGCTCGATTTCGCAAGGCTCATGAACGATGTGCTCACGCTCGATACCTCCGGAGTGGACCTGATCATCACCGATTTCGAGCCGATTACCTCGATGGTTGCCAAAATCCGCAATATTCCATCTGTCGGTTTCGGCCACCAGTACGCCTTCCGGTTCAATATCCCTTTTGTGAAAGGGAACCTGTTCGAGCGCTATACCCTTCTGAACTTCGCTCCGGCCCGTTACAATGCCGGACTGCACTGGAGCCATTTCAACCAGCCGATCTTTCCGCCGGTCATTCCGGCCAGCCTGTACGCCCGGCGAACGGTTGAGGTACAGCCGACCAAGATTCTTGTCTACCTGCCTTTCGAGGAGGTTGACGATGTCACCGAACTCGTCCGTCCGTTCAATCGCTACGAGTTCTACATTTACGGAAAGGTGAAGAGCGATTTCGACGAAGGCTATCTGCACTACAGGAGTTACTCGCGTGAGGGGTTTCTCTGCGATCTGATGGAGTGTAACGGCGTTGTCTGCAATGCGGGTTTCGAGCTTCCCGGCGAGGCCTTGCATCTCGGCAAAAAGCTTTTGCTCAGGCCTCTCGACGGGCAGATAGAGCAGGAGTCGAATGCACTTGCCATGGTCGAGCTGCAGTACGGCATGGCGATGCATTCTCTTGACGGTGCGGTGCTTTCGGAGTGGCTGCAGTTGCCCGGGCGCGAGCCGCTGAACTACTCCCGTACGGTTGATTATATTGCCGAATGGATCGGAAGCGGCGACTGGGACGGGCTTTCCCGCTATACGGAAGCAGCATGGAAGGCTGGCAAAGCAACCCAAGCAACCCTATAAGGGAGGGAATCATGAATTTCAGGGATATCGTTACCCGCAGCCGGAGCTACCGGCGCTTTGACGCATCCTTCCGGATGGAGGACGCCGAGCTTGTCTCTCTGGTTGAACTTGCCTGTTACGTGCCCTCTTCAAGAAACCTTCAGCCGCTGAAATATATCGCCGTTTCGAAGCGCGAGGAGTGCGATGCGGTGTTCGGGTGCCTCTCGTGGGCCGGTTACCTCGACGACTGGGACGGTCCTCCCGAACATGAACGGCCCGCAGCCTACCTGGTCATGCTTCGTGACCTCGAAATCAGTTCCGGTGCGGCATGTGACTGCGGCATCGCCGCACAGACCATCCTGCTCGGAGCGACCGCCCTGGGTCTCGGGGGGTGTCTGGTGGCTTCGGTCGAGCGCGACCGACTTCGTACGGTACTGAATATTCCGGCCCGTTATGTAATTGAATTCGTACTTGCTCTGGGCAGGCCTGTCGAGCCCGTCGTGATCGAGCAGATGCAGGAAGAGGGTGATGTTCGTTACTACAGGGACAGTCATGGCATTCACCATGTTCCGAAGCGAACCGTCGGGGAGGTTCTCCTGCAGTTCCGGTAACCGGTTCCACCCAGTCAAAACAGCCATGATCGATATAGGAGAATTGCTCAGGGCCTATCGTGAGGGTTATTTTCCCATGTCTGACCCTTCAGATGAAAAGCTCTACTGGTGCCAGCCGCACTTCAGGGCGGTCGTACCGCTCGACGACTACCGTCCCTCGCGGGATGTGCTGCGCATTCTCCGCCGCAACGAGTACCGTGTTCGGTTCAACACCGATTTCGAGGGGGTTATTCGGGCCTGTGCCGCTCCCCGGAAAAATGATAGCGAAACCTGGATTTCCAGAGAGATATCGGACACCTATCTGAAGCTGCACCGGCTCGGTATCGCGCACAGCGTCGAGAGCTGGCATGATGGCGAGCTTGCCGGAGGGCTTTACGGAATTGCCATTGGGGGAGCCTTTTTCGGGGAGTCGATGTTTTACCGCCGTTCCTATGCCTCCCAGGTCGCTTTCGACCGGCTGGTAAGGCATCTGCAGCAAAAAGGGTATCTCCTGCTCGATGCGCAGATCATGAACCCGCACCTGCAGAAGCTCGGAGCAGTCGATGTTCCTCACGAAGCCTATATGCAGATGCTCTCCGGGGCGCTCCTTAAAAAGATTCGTTTTCTATGAAAGGGAAAAATGGTACCTTCATAAATATCGTGTTTTTAAAGAACTGTGAGCTTTATCAAGGGAGTGCTGTCTATGCTGTCCAGAGACTTAACGGAAAACCAGTCTCAGCCGAGGGTGATTATCTATTCAGGAAAGGGAGGAACGGGTAAAACCACGATTTCATCGTCCACTGCCGTTTCGCTGGCCCGGCAGAACAAGAAAGTGCTGATCATGTCTTCCGATCCCGCCCACTCGCTTTCCGACGTTTTCAATACCCGGATCAGCCGGAACGATCCCCAGAAAATCGAAAACAACCTCTACGGTCTCGAGGTCGATACGGTCTACGAGCTGAAAAAGAACATGTCGGGGTTCCAGAAATTCGTTTCCAATTCCTACCAGAACAAGGGCATAGACAGCGGCATGGCTTCCGAGCTGACCACGCAGCCCGGGCTTGACGAGATTTTCGCGCTCAGCCGTCTGGTCGACGAGGCCCAGTCGGGGAGATGGGACGTGGTGGTGCTCGATACCTCGCCTACGGGCAATACCCTGAGGCTTCTCGCCTATCCGGAAATCATCATCGGCGGCAACATGGGCAAGCAGTTCTTCAAGCTTTACAAGAGTATGTCCTCCCTGGCCCGTCCCCTGAGCGGCAACTCCATCCCCGATGAGGATTTCTTCAACGAGGTGAATGTGCTGCTCAAGCAGATGGAGGATATCAACAAGTTCATTCTCAGTCCGGAGGTCACCTTCCGTCTGGTGCTCAATCCTGAAAAGCTCTCCATTCTTGAAACCAAGCGGGCATATACCTTCGTCCATCTCTACGGCATCAATATCGACGGTATCGTCATCAACAAGATTTTGCCGACATCGAGGACCGTCGGCGAGTATTTCGAATTCTGGAGCGATCTGCACAGCAAGTATCTGATGGAGATCGACAACTCGTTCTATCCGACTCCGGTGTTCCGCTGCAACCTGCAGCGAACCGAACCGATAGGGCCGGATGCGCTCTATGAAATCAGCAAACTGGTGTTCGGAGAGCAGATTCCGGACAAGATTTTCTATTCGGGCAAGAATTTCTGGATCGAAAGCCTCAAGAATGCCGTGACGGAGGACCACCGCGAAATTCTCTGCATCAGGATACCGTTCCTCAAGGATGCCGAAGATGTCAAGGTCGAACGGATGGGTACCGACATCGTGGTCACCGTTGACCGGGCACAGCGGATCATTACGCTGCCGAGGGCTCTCTACAGTCTCGAACTCGAGAAGTATATCCGCGAAGACAGCCTTCTCAGGGTGGTTTTCCGGGAAGTGCCTGTCGAAAAGGAGGAAATAGAGCTCAGTGTAAATAAAAACGTACTCGACAAGCTTCGTTCCATGAGAAGACTGAAGATATAGGCACATTCCGGAGAGGGTGCTCTCTGGTAAAAATTACCGGGAAACTGTTTAGCTTTTCACGGGAATCTTGTATCTTCTTGGTTTAAATTGTCGAACTAACGGGAAATTTGCCCCAAATTTTTGTTAAAGAATCAGCTTGCATCATGTCCGATAAAACGCACTATGGTTTACTGAAAGGGAAAAAAGGAATTGTCTTCGGTCCGCTTGATGAAAGCAGTATCGGCTGGCAGATTGCACTTCACGCACATCGTGAAGGAGCTGAAATCGCCATTTCGAATGTTGCAACCGCCCTGCGTTTCGGCAATATCGATGAACTTGCTTCACTTTGCGGAAACGCTCCGGTTATCGTGTGCGACGCTTCGAAAAACGAGGATGTCGATGCCTGCTTCAGGGAGTTGAAAGAGAGGTTCGGTGCTGTTGACTTTATCGTGCATTCCATCGGCATGTCGCAGAACATCCGCAAGCAGCTTCCCTATGAGGATCTCAACTACGAGTGGTTCATGAGAACCCTCGATGTTTCAGGGCTTTCGCTGCACAGGCTCGTAGCCTATGCGCTTAAAAATGAGGCGATCAACGACGGCGCAAGCATTCTTGCGCTCTCCTACATTGCATCCCAGCGAAACTACTGGACCTATTCGGATATGGGCGATGCGAAATCGCTGCTTGAGTCCATCGTACGCAGTTTCGGGCCGAGGCTTGCAAAGCGCGGTATCCGTATCAATACGATTTCCCAGAGCCCCACATACACCAAAGCCGGCAGCGGTATTCCCGGTTTCGAGAAAATGTATGAATACAGCGATCTTATGTCGCCGCTTGGAAATGCTTCCGCAGAGGAGTGCGCTGAATATGCCATGACCCTGCTCAGTGACCTTTCAAGGAAAGTTACCATGCAGAATCTCTTCCACGATGGCGGCTACAGTTGCATGGGTGCGACCATTCCCATGATCAAGCTTGCCCATGAGGTTCTCAACGACAGCGAACTCGCCTCTAAAGTCGGTCTTGAAGATTTCAAACCGTCAGCACAGGGGTAGGTTCTGCTGCATTGTTCCCTTTTTTCATGAGATACGTTTAAGCCCCCTCCGGAGAGACGGGCTTATGTTTCCCTGCCTTTGTCCGCAAAGGCTTGCAGACTGTTGCTGCAGGTGCCTCTCGGGGTTTCCTGCCTTCCGGTCATGGGTCCGGGCTTCCGGGCGTTTATGACACGCTTCCGTGCCTGTCACGGTAGCCGTTGCTGAAGTAGTGTGTTCAGTACCTTTATACCAAGAGAAAGTAAAGCGTATTCCGTTTGACCTGTTCATGCGGATGGGCTTCTTTATGCCGGTAGTTGATGTCGGCAGGTTTTCTTTTTTTTCGTTTAACCGTCTTTTCATACAACACAAAAAAACTATAAAACAATAGCTGACAATGGCAACAACCGCAAAAATCATTTACACGAAAATCGATGAGGCTCCCGCTCTGGCGACCTATTCGCTTCTGCCGGTTATCCAGGCTTTCACCAGGGGAACAGGCGTCGAGGTGGAAACAAGGGATATTTCACTTGCAGGCCGCATCATTGCGACTTTTCCCGACAATCTCACCGACGACCAGAAAATTTCCGACCAGCTTGCCGAGCTCGGTGAACTGGCTCTGAAGCCGGAAGCCAATATCATCAAGCTGCCCAATATCAGCGCCTCGATTCCCCAGCTCAAAGCTGCCATCAGGGAGCTGCAGGATCAGGGTTACGATGTGCCCGACTATCCGGAAGCGCCGGCAAACGATAGCGAGAAGGAGATTCAGACCCGCTATGCAAAAGTGCTCGGCAGCGCCGTAAACCCGGTGCTGCGTGAAGGCAACTCCGACCGCCGCGCACCGCTTTCGGTGAAACAGTACGCCAAAAAGAACCCTCACAGGATGGGCGCATGGAGCAGCGACTCGAAATCGCATGTTGCACACATGCAGGCAGGCGATTTCTACGGCAGCGAGAAATCCGTGACCGTCGGAGCCCCGACCAGCGTTCGTATCGAGTTTGCGGACGGCGCCGGCAACGTCAGGGTGCTCAAGGAAAAAACCGCCCTGCTTGCAGGTGAAGTAATCGATACCGCCGTGATGAACGTTCGTTCACTGCGTCAGTTTTTCGCCGACCAGATTGCCGATGCCCGCCAGTCCGGCATTCTCCTGTCGCTTCATCTGAAGGCGACCATGATGAAGGTTTCCGATCCGGTCATGTTCGGTCATGCGGTTACGGTGTTCTTCAAGGATGTTTTCGAAAAGCATGCGGCCGTCATCAGGGATCTCGGCGTTAACGTCAACAACGGACTCGGCGATCTTTACGCCAAAATCCGGAATCTTCCGGATGCGCAGCGTGCTGAAATCGAGGCCGATATCCAGGCGGTCTACCCGACCCGTCCGGCGCTCGCCATGGTCGATTCAGACAAGGGCATCACCAACCTGCATGTGCCCAACGACATTATCGTGGACGCCTCGATGCCTGTCGTCATTCGCGACTCCGGCAAGATGTGGGGCCCCGACGGGCAGCTGCACGATACCAAAGCCATGATTCCCGACCGCTGCTACGCCACCATGTACCAGGCTATGGTGGAGGACTGCCGGAAAAACGGCGCATTCGATCCGGCAACCATCGGCAGCGTGCCGAACGTCGGCCTGATGGCACAGAAAGCCGAGGAGTACGGATCGCACGACAAGACCTTCATGGCTCCCGGCAACGGCTCGATTCGCGTTGTTGACGCATCGGGAACCGTTCTTATGGATCAGAATGTCGAAGAGGGCGACATTTTCAGAATGTGCCAGGTCAAGGACGCCCCGGTTAGCGACTGGGTGAAGCTTGCCGTCAACCGTGCCAGGGCAACCGGCGCTCCCGCAGTATTCTGGCTCGACAGCAACCGCGCACACGACCGTGAGATCATTGCCAAGGTGAACGAGTACCTGAAAGATCACGACACCGCCGGCCTCGATATATGTGTCCTTCATCCGGTAGAAGCCATGAAGTTCACTCTCGAACGGTTCAGGGCAGGCAATGACACCATTTCCGTGACCGGCAACGTGCTCCGCGACTATCTGACCGATCTTTTCCCGATCATCGAGCTCGGCACCAGCGCGAAAATGCTCTCGATCGTACCGCTCATGAACGGTGGAGGACTGTTCGAAACCGGAGCAGGCGGTTCCGCTCCGAAACACGTGCAGCAGTTCCAGAAAGAGGGTTACCTTCGCTGGGACTCGCTCGGCGAGTTCTCGGCACTTGCCGCCTCACTGGAACATCTGGCAAAAGCGTTCAGCAACAGCAAGGCCCAGGTGCTTGCCGACACGCTCGACCAGGCTATCGGCAAATTCCTCGACAACCGTAAATCGCCTGCCCGCAAGGTCGGTCAGATCGATAACCGCGGAAGCCACTTCTATCTGGCACTCTACTGGGCCGAAGCCGTTGCCGCACAGAGCGTCGATGCGGAGCTTCAGGCCCGTTTTGCCGGAGTTGCAATGCAGCTTGCCGAGAGCGAGGCGAAGATCAACGAAGAGCTCATCGCAGCCCAGGGCAGCCCCGTCGATATGGGTGGCTACTACCATCCGAACGACGAGCTGACCCGCAATGCCATGCGTCCGAGCGCGACGTTCAACGCGATCATCGACGCACTGTAAGGTAATCGGGTAAAATCTGTTGCGATGATCGATGGCTTCGTTGGGCGATGCTCGAAATCCTCATGTACTGCGTGTACACTCCGGTTTCTGCGCTTCGTCCGCCTTGCCCTCGATCATCTCACGACGATTTTATTGCCGATTACATGTATACCGAAAAAAACAGAGAAGCCCGGTTCACTCCGGGCTTCGCTGTTTTTTTTGTAGTATCCGACCGATCGGGCCGATCGGGCGGGTCACTCCCCTTCTTCCGGGTCTTCCGCCCCGG
>NZ_JAIOZR010000019.1 GCF_021740465.1 Chlorobium sp.
CGCGAGAATGGTGATGTTGCGCGTATACTGCTCGACCGTCCGGATCTTGTGCATGGCGATCTTGCCCCCGCCGACAAAGAGGATTTTTTTATTGTCTATCCGGATGTTGAGCGGAAGAAATACTTTTTTCATGAACGAAAAATTGGCTGGTTGGCATAAGGACATGTCCATAAAGGAGGGCGGACTTCCCTGTCCGCCATTCGAAATATAGATAAATCAATGGCGGGTCGGAAAACCCGCCCTCCTTTCAGACTATCCGGAAGTGAGGGTGATGCGAGGAAAAACGTTACGCCTCCTGCTCCTTTTTCACGGTCACGGCAACCTTCAACAGCAGCGTCAGCACGAGAATGCCCACGGCCCAGATGCCGAGCGTGACGGTGAGCTCCGTCAGGGTGACGCCGTATTCGGTGATCTCTTCGAGCGGCGAGGGTACGAATCCGCCCAGCACCAGCCCGACACCCTTGTCGATCCAGATGGAGCTGACCATGCCCACACAGGCGGCTACAAGCCATTTCGAGGTTTGGCGCAGTTTCGGGTTGAGCAATATCGCCAGAGCGCCGAAACCGAGAAGCAGCGAGAGCCACATCCACGGCACGAGGTTGCTCTTCCCTTCGAACCCGAAAAAGAGATACTGCAGGCCGTGCATGTGCGCCGGCACGTTGCTGTAGAAGGCGGTGAAGAACTCGGTGCCGATCATGAAGAAGTTCGCGATGCCGGCATAGGTGGCAAGCACGGCAAGTTTCCGGCGCGCTTCGTTGCCCGCGTCGAAGCCGGTGGTCTTTTTCAGGACGAGGGTAACGAGAATGAGCAGCGAGGTTCCCGCGGCAAACGCCGATGCGAGAAACCGGGGAGCGAGCACGGCGGTGAGCCAGAGGTGCCGTCCGGGAAGTCCTGCATAGAGGAACGCCGTGACGGTGTGGATGCTGAAGGCCCAGGGAATCGAGAGATAGATGATCGGCTTGACCCATTTCGGCGTCGGTACGCCCTTGCGCTCCGCGCCGAGCACGGTCCATGCGCTGACGAAGTTGATCAGGAGGTAGCCGTTGAGCACCATCACGTCCCAGAACACCATGGCGTGTGGCGAGGGGTAGAGCAGCACGTTCAGCACGCGGTCGGGACGGCCCATGTCGGCAAGGATGAAGAGCATGCACATCAGCGTGGCCGCGACGGCCATGAACTCGCCGACGATCACGGTTTTGGCGAACTCCTTCCGGTTGTGCAGATAGTAGGGAATCACCACCATCACGGCCGAAGCCGCCACGCCCACAAGAAAGGTGAACTGCGCGATATAGAGGCCCCAGCTCACGTCGCGGCCCATGCCGGTAACGGTGAGCCCTTCCCACATCTGCCGTGAAAAGGCGACAGATCCCGCGCCGATGCCGAGCAGCAGGAGTCCTATCCAGAGCCAGTAGTTCCGGCTTCCTTTCAGAGCTTTTTCAATCATGACGATACATTAAATGATATAAAAGACCGAAGGTTTCGTGCCCAGTTCGGGTTTGCGCTGCATGGTTTCGCTGGATTCCAGCAGCTTGCGGATCTCCGACGCGGGATCGTTCAGGTCGCCGAACACCAGCGCCTGCTCCGGACATGCTTCGACGCAGGCCGGGTCGAGTCCTTTCACCAGCCGTTCGGAGCAGAAGTTGCACTTCTCCACCACCCCCTGCATGCGGGTCGGATACTCGGTGCTCGCAAGCTTGATGCCCTCTCTCGGATCGCGCCAGTTGAAGCTGCGGGAACCGTAAGGGCAGGCGGCCATGCAGAAGCGGCAGCCGATGCAGCGGTGGTAGTCCATGGAGACGATGCCGTCCCACCGCCTGAAGGTGGCCTCGGTCGGGCAGGCCTTCGTGCAGGGCGGCTCGGCGCAGTGGTTGCAGAGCGCGACGTAGGGCCTTTCGGTAACCTCGGAGCTCTGGAACTGCCGGCTTGCCGTGGGAAACACGTTTTCGTAGGAGCTTTTCCAAATCCACTTCACCTCGTCCTTGCGGTTGCCGAAATCGGGCACGTTGTGCGTAAAGTGGCAGGCCGCAACACACTCCTTGCAGTTGCCGGAGCATTTGCGGGTATCGATGAGCATGCCCCAGCGATGCTTGCCGGGTTCGGGTTTTTCGTCCCATGCCGGAAACACGGTTTTCTCGAGCGAAAGCGCCGGGAAGAGGCCGGCTGCCGAACCGATGCCGGCAAGAATGCCGATGCCGGCTTTCTTGATAAATGATCTGCGGTCTTCGTTCATCAGGGCGCCTCCATTGGTGAAATATGGCAGTTCCAGCAGTTGGGCTTCACATTGGCGTACATGTGGCAGTTGAAGCAGAACATCCGGTTGCTTGAGTGGCAGTTCAGGCAGGTGTTCAGGCTTTTGTCGATCTTTCTGCCGTCGGGCGCGACCCATACGCGGTTTCCTTCGCGCACGGATGAGTGCCGCCACTCGGCAAGTACACGCATGTGGTTCGCCCGCATGTACTCTTTCGAGCCGATGCAGGCCGAGCTGTCGACCGCAGCGGCCGCAGCAGGGGCGGCAACCTTTTCCGCCTGGCTCTCCTGGTGCCGGAAAGCGTAGACGCCGGCAAGCACCACAATGAGCATGGCGGCTGCCGTCATAATGATTTTTTTAGTCAACGTCGTCCTCCTTGTCGTCAAAACCGGTCATTGGATCCTCCCTGAGATCTTCGGTTCTCATTTTCTCGCCCTGCATCACGAGGGCGTTGCCCACCAGTTCGTGCAGGCCGTATACCGACACGCCGGGGTTCCAGTACCGCATAAGCGGCGGAAGGCTGGCGCGGTCGATGGCGCAGATGGTGACCAGCGAATTGACCTGGTGCTTCTCCTTCACCTTCTGCACGGCGTTCGCCCTCGGGAAGCCGCCCTTCATGCGCATGGCCATGTTCTCCTCGGCGTTGATGCCGCTGCCCGAACCGCAGCAGAAGGTCTGCTCGCGGATGGTGTTTTCCGGCATCTCGTGGAAGGAGTTGCACACCTTGTTAAGAACATATCGCGGCTCCTCGAACATGCCCATGCCCCGGGCGACGTTGCAGGAGTCGTGGAAGGTGGTGCGCAGATGGTCGTTGCGTTTCGGGTCGAGCTTCAGCTTGCTGTTATGGATAAGATCGGCGGTAAACTCGGCGATATGCACCATTTTCGTGGCTTTCGCGTTGCTGAACTTCGTTCCGGTGATGGGCGAAACCGGTTCTTCGAGGAAGTTTGCCGGGCCGTTCATGGTGCTCATGTACTGGTGCACCACGCGCCACATGTGGCCGCACTCGCCGCCGAGGATCCATTTCACGCCGAGCCGTTCGGCTTCGTGGTACATCTTCGCGTTCAGCTTGCGCATCATGTCGTTCGAGGTGAAGAACCCGAAGTTCCCCCCTTCCGAAGCGTAGGTGCTGATGGTGTAGTCGAGCCCGATGTGCTCGAAAAGCAGCATGTAGCCCATCATGGTGTAGACGCCGGGGTCGCCGAAGACGTCGCCGGACGGGGTGATGAAAAGGATCTCCGCACCCTTGCGGTTGAAGGTGGGGTTCACCGCCACGCCGGTCAGCTCCTCGATGTCGTCAACGAGCGACTCGACGTTCTGCACGAAGGTGTGCGGCTCGATGCCGAGATGGTTTCCCGTGCGGTTGCAGTTCGCCACCGGTGCGAGAATCCAGTTATTGTTCAGGCCCACGAGCTGCAGGATCTCGCGCACCATGATGGTGATCTCCGCGGTATCGATGCCCATGGGGCAGAACACCGAACAGCGGCGGCACTCGGTGCACTGGTAGAAGTACATGTACCACTCCCTGAGCACCTCTTTGGTGAGCTTGCGCGATCCGGCAAAGCCCTTCAGGATTTTCTCAACCATGGGAAAATCGCCGCGGTAGACCGAACGGACCAGTTCGGCGCGAAGCACCGGCATGTTCTTCGGGTCGCCCGTACCGAGGAAGAAGTGGCACTTGTCGGCGCAGGCGCCGCACCGCACGCAGGAGTCGAGGTAGAGCTTCAGGGAGCGGTATTTCTTTATGCGTTCCCGCATGCCGTCCATGAGGGTCTTCTGCCACCCTTCGGGCAGCTGCCAGTCATCGTCGGTAACTGCCCACTTGCGGGGATTGGCAAAGCCGAGCTCCTCGATCACCTCGGGTTTGGCCGGAAAGCAGAAGTTCCCCTCGCGGAACTCCACGGGCATCTCCCACCACTCCTGTTTGGCGTGATCGCCTTTCAGCGGGCTCGGCTTCTCCTCCATCTCGCGGATGAGGTCGGCCTGTTTCGGTAGATATTTCGACATGGTTACTCCTTTTCGAGAGGCAGTTTCGCCTTTTTCATCTTTTCGCGGTAATCGTCCTCGTACTCACTGTAGGTGCGGATCTTCATGGGCTGACGCCACACATTGACATGCATTTTCTCGCGGCTGTTGTTCAGCATGGTGCGCGTCGGGCTGAGAAAAATCGCGCCCATGTGCATGAGCTTGCTGAACGGAAAGTACAGCAGCAGCATGCATACGAGAAAGAGATGCACATAAAAGAGCGCGCCGATCTCGGCTGGAGGATCGAAGCTGAAGCTCATCAGCCGCAGCATCTGATCCTTGACGGCCATGACGTCAACCTTGGCGATATAGCGCATCAGCACCCCGGCGCCGACGATGCCGCCGAGCAGGAAGAGCGGGAAGTAGTCGGTAGGCAAGGAAATGATGCGCATTTTCGCATCCGACACGCGCCGCACAAAAAGGAAGGTGATTGCCGAGAGCGCAAGCGCATCGGTTACATAGAAAGCCGGAAGCGTGATATCGAAGAAACTGTCGAGCTGGTCGAGCGATTCGGCGAAACCAGGCACCATGATAAAGAAAAACCGCGCATGGCGCAGCACGATGACGAGAAGCGACCAGTGGAACACGAGACCGCCGAGCCAGAGCCACTTGGTGGAGCCGTACACGAGATCGGGACCCTTGCTGAATTCGGCCTTGTTGTTGCGGAAAAGGGAACGGAACAGCAGCACCTCGGAAAGCACCCTGACGGCGGCATGCCACGGTTTCGAGGGGCTTTCGATTTTGTCGTGGTGAATCCAGTCGAGCGACTTCTCCTGGCCGCAGGTGGAGGTGATGTTGTAGGGTACCGGACGGCGAAGCCAGTCAACCATCCGGTAGACGAAGCCTGCAATGAACAGCACCGCGGCAGCGTAGGGTATGACGACGCCGAAAAGATAATCGAGGCCGGCATACTGCACTCCTGCGAAAGGAATGAGCGCAAGCACGGCCACCATTGCGAAGGGCAGCATAATCTTTTTCATGATCCGGTACTCCTCAGCAGCATGTGCATTTTACTCCTGCTCTCTTCGACCTTGAGCTGGTAGATGGTTTCACGATGCTCCATGAAGAGGTCGAAGGCCTCGAACAGTATGGCTTCGATTCTTTCGGTGCAGAAGGGCGCGTCGCCTTCGGAACCTCCGGTCTCCTGCAGGATGCTCCTCAGCTCCGGAAAAAGCGAAAGGCTGCGGGAAGGACGGAAAGGATGCACGGCCAGGATGCGCGTCACGCGCGACACACCCTCCCTGCAACGCTCACCGTCTTCGGCAAAACCGTCAAGCATCATTCCCATGCCGTCGGCGAGCGCTTCCGATATTGGCGTACCGGGAGCCATCTTCCCGGAAAAAAGGTCGAGGCCGAACTCGAGCCATCGCTTCAGGATTGTCTCCCGGTTTTCCCGGATGATCCGCTCCCAGGTTCGATTCATAGGGTCAGAGGGTAAATTAATTTAATATAAGATCTGCACAGCAATGACCTCAAAAGGGTGGCTAGAGCCAGCTGTTCACCTGATGCTCCTCCACCAGATCGACGAACCCGTCGTAATCGACCGTTGCCACCCCCTCGGTGAGGTTCGAGATGCCTCGTGCCTCGAGGTCTGGCCGGAGCGCATAGACCGGATTGTTTTTCATGACACCGGCAAGAGCTTCCGAAAAGCGGTTACCCTGCTGTACGGCATAGACTCCGTTCTCGATGAAGAGCACGGGATCTCCCGGCTGGAGAAATCTGATGCAGGTATCGAAGCTGTCGCCTGAAAATGGTGATTTGTTGATCGTATGTAACATCGACAAAAACGTTAATGGTGAATGATGACGTCCTGCCCGTTCATAAGCGCTCCGATTTCGGAGGAGTCGAGCACTTCGACATCCACAAGCAGGTCCTCTTCGGAAAGTCCCCTCTCCTCGAGCGAAATCCGGTCGACGTAGAGTTTCTCGACATCGTAACCGTCAAGCGCCATGAAGGTTTTGGCGAAGCCCTTGATGCCGATGCCCGCCGTGTCCTGGTTCTTTTTGATGGCGTAAACGCCGTCGCCGATGAACACGACCGACAGATCCTGCTCGTAGGCCGCCATGATAAGGATCATTTCAAGACCCTCGTAGCTGTATATCGTGCCGTGAGGCGCATGGCGCAGCACATGCATGATCTTTTTCACGTTTTCGTTTTCCATTGTTCTTCAGTCTCCGAAGGTTAAAAGTCTGTCGTTGCGGATGGCGATATCGGTCAGGGTGCCGAGTCCGGTGATCTCGCCGCCTTCGATGAGCACCTCGTCGCAGATGCCGCGACGTTTCGAGGCTGCGATACAGGCGAGAATCTCCACGCCATGCTCCTTGTGCAGCTTATCCCAGCGGGCGGAGATGTGCCGGTCGTCCTGGGGCGGATCCATCATTTTCGTCACGTTGTTGACGCCGTCGTTGTAGAGGAAGACGGCATCCACCCTGTGCCCTTTTCTGATTGCCGCTTCGGCAAACTTGTAGGCCGTGTCGGCAGCCTGGTGGTTATACGGTCCTTCCTTGAGCAGGATTCCTATTTTCACGGTCAGGAAATTGTAGGGTTAGGGAAAACATGCACCGTACCTGCCGCATCAGCAGCAGGCTGCGGTCTCCTCCATCGCGGCCTCGTAAAGAGGCAGCCAGGTACGGGAGTGCTCCGCAATCGGTTTCTCCATGTACTGTGCAAAATACAGGTCGTCGGCAGCCTTCCGGATATCGCCGGCCCTGAGCGCTTCGAGAGCTTTGCGACCGTAAGCCGACGAATCCTCGGCTGTCAGCACCACCTGTCGCCAGTAGTTCCGGGCCTCCTCGCCGTACACTGCGGTTCGGGGCAGCGCCATGGCCTCCTTCAGCGAAGAGACCGCGACGGCGCGCGGCCCGAATCTGGCCGTCCAGCCCGCTTCAGCCCACTTCGACGTACGTTCGAGGGCCTCCTGTGTCTGTTGTATCAGAGCTTCGTACATTGCTTTGCTGGTTGCTGTTCGTTAATGTTGATTCTATCGACTTGTCCGCAGGTCTGCAGGTCAGGGACAAAAGGACAATGACCCACCCTTCCGACTACTGACTACTGACTACCGACTACCGACCTACAATCCATCCCCCATGCCCATCTGGATGTACCCGGAGGGGCAGACCAGCGAGCAGATGTGGCAGCCGACGCATTTCGAGTAATCGGTATAGACCTTCTCGCCTTCGGGATTGTCGCGGAATCGGCTGACGGCCGTCTGGGGACAGAACGAAACGCACTGCTTGCAGTCGAAGCAGAGACCGCAGCTCATGCAGCGTGCCGCTTCGGCCAGGGCATCCTCTTTCGAGAGAGCCTGAAGCAGCTCGTCGTGGTTGCCCACCACCTCTTCCGGCTCGATGTTCCCGCGTTTGGCCTGGGGCGAATGGAAAAAGTACATCACATCCTGCTTCTGCACCTTTGTCACCTCGCGGTAACCCTGCTCGGGAAGCGGTTCGCCCTTGAGAAACGCGTCGATCGATTCGGCAGCCTTGCGCCCGTGGCCTACAGCCGTCGTGATGAGATCGACCTTGATGGCGTCACCGCCGCCGAAGACCTTCTGCTTGCCGGGAATACGGAAATGGCGGTCTACCTTCAGCCACGAATTACCATTTACAATGCTCTCGAGCCCCTGCATGTCTGCAGACTGACCGATGGCCGCAACCACCATGTCGCCCTCGATCTCGAAGGTTTCGCCCGAGCTTTTGTAGCGGAAAAACGGAATGGGAGAGTTCCAGCCATCTTCGCCTTTATCCTTTTTCACCATCCGGGAGCAGACGAGGCCCCGAACACCGCCGTCGCCGGCGAGCAGTCCGGTAATGCCGGTCAGGTAGTGCATGACGGCGCCTTCGTTAACCGCATCGTCGAATTCGTTCTGGAAACAGGCCATCTCCTCGCGCGGCACGCCGGAAACCACAACGGCTTCCGATCCGAGGCGCAGGGCAAGACGCGCCACGTCCATGGCTACGTTGCCGTCACCGATCACGATGACTTTCCTGCCGACCGGGATATCGTCGCCCAGCACCTCGTAGTTGCGCAGAAAGTCGATGGCGTTGGTGGCTCCCGGCGTCGTATTGAATCCCTCGACCGGCAGACCGCGCCCGACCTGGGCGCCGACTCCCACGAAGACGGCGTCGTACTCCGCTTCGAGCTGGTCGAGCGTGACGTCCTTTCCGACACGCACACCCATTTTCAACTCAAGGCCAAGATCGGTGATGCGCCGGATCTCCGCTTCGAGCACCTTTCGATCGACCCGGTAACCCATGATGCCGTAAAGCACCATGCCGCCGAGTTTCTCGTTGGCGTCGTAGATGGTGACGGCATGACCCCTGCGGCGCAACTGGTACGCCGCGGAAAGACCGGCAGGTCCGCCGCCGATCACGGCAACGCGCTTACCGGTATCGGGCCCGGGTTCAGGAAGCTTCAGTCCGGCTTCGATGCCGTAGTTGCCGACAGCCTGCTCAAGGGCGTTGATGGCCACGCTCTCGTCGTGAAACTGCCGGTTGCACCCTTTCTGGCAGGGATGCGGGCATATTCTGCCCATGACCGCCGGAAACGGGTTCATCTTGACGATGGTCTCCCATGAGGCTTTCCATGCGTCTTCGGTTTTTTCGGTGCCGTTCAGAAGACGGTTGTATCCACGGATATCCTCCCCGGCAGGGCACTCGGCCGTGCAGGGAGGCGTCTGACGGACATAGATCGGGCATTTGTGGCTGCTGTCGCCGAATGCCACGATCTTGTCGGTTCCCTCCAGCTCGGTGTATTCCGGAAACTGGTAGTTGATCGCAAAATCAAGAATTGGATTTGATTCCACCATGGTCGTAATCTCCTTCGGTTAGAACCGGACGTGTGCCGACTGGTTGAAGGTAGTCCTGGCGTGACGATAACTGTCGATCATGTTGTCGTCGAACGTCAGGCCGGTTTCTTCGAAAAAGCGCTTCCAACCGATACGGTTGATCCACTCGCCCACTCGCTCCCAGGGACGTCCTCCCGCCTTGTATGCAGTCAGGATCTTGCCGATCACCTCGGTGACTTCCGGCCAGCGGGGAGGATTGTTGGGCAGGTTGTGAGCCACGATGCTCATGGTGGAGGGTTTGGTGCGGGCATTGCTGTTCTTGCCGCCGACCCAGATGGCGAACTTGGAGTGCTCCGGATGGTTGATCTCCATGGCGGGACAGGCACCGAAACAGGCGCCGCAGCAGATGCATTTGGCTTCGTCGACCATAAGGGAGCGTTTGCCGTTCACCACGGTGGGACGGATTGCCGCAACCGGACAGCGGGCGACCGCTTTCGGCAGTTCGCAGATGGTCGCAAGATGGTCGTGGTTGATGCGGGGCGGACGGGTATGCTTGACAACGATGGCGATATCGGCCTGGCCGCCGCAGTTGATGGAACAGCAGGAGGTGGACAGACGCACCTTGTTGGGCATCTGCATATCCTTGAACTCCTGATAGACATAGTCCATCATGGACTTCACGACGCCTGAAGCATCGGTGGCGGGAATATCGCAGTGCAGCCACCCCTGGGTGTGCGCTACCGAGGAGACGCACATGCCGGTTCCACCCACCGGAAACCCGCGCGACTCGAGCTCCTGGATCATCGGCTCGACATGCTCACTGTTCGGGGTCAGAAACTCCACATTGTTGCGAACCGTGAAGCGAAGGTATCCGTCCGCATACTTGTCGGCGATATCGCAGAGCACGCGCACCATATCCACCGTATCCTGGCGGGGTGTGCCGGCCCTGACGGTCCAGATTGCGTCGCCGCTTTCAGCCACGTGCATGAGCACGCCCGGCCTGGGAATTTCGTGGTACTTCCACTTACCGTAATTCTTTCTCACCACCGGGTGAAGAGCCTCTTCATAGGTGTGAGGACCCGACTCTATGGTCTTCCATTTTTTTTCAGGACTGCTCATGATGTTCTTTTCCGATTGGGTGTAGTGCCGCCCTCCGGGCAGCGGGTTTCATGCTTGTTGTTCAGGCTTCCCACGGCTGCCGTACTCAGTACGGCGCCTTGAAATACGGGTTGTCACGCGGCCTCGTCACCATATTGATGTCCGCCTCGATTCCGACTCCGTCGAGGAACTGCTTGAGACCGACACGTTCGATGGTTTCGCCGATACGCTCGTGGTCGAGTCCGGCATCTTCCCACCAGTCGATGATCTCCTCGATCTGCTCGATGAAAGCCTCGATATCCTCGTCGTCCTCCATCTTCATGAACGGAATAATGAGCGATCCCATATTGACGCCGACCTTGAGCGTGTTCTTTCCTCCCATAAGCAGGGAAATACCGCGTTCCTTGCCGGGAGAGAGCGCTTTGGGCATGGCGTTCAGGCAGTGCATGCAACGCACGCAGTCCCGTGTTTCGATGTGCATTTCGCCGTCCTTCAGCGAAATGGCCTTCGTGGGACAGAGATTGATAACCTGGTTGACCAGCACATCCATCCCTTTCTTTTCAACCCAGGCGTTCACCTCGTCGCGATCGACCTGAATGGCGTCGCGCCAGGTGCCGATGACGGCAAGATCGGAGCGCATGATGGCGTTGGTGCAGTCGTTCGGGCAGCCCGAAAACTTGAATTTGAGCTTGTAGTTCCATTCAGGACGGTGCAGTACGCCGACGAAATGCTTCAATACCTTGAGATGGAGCTTGAGGTTGTCGTAGCAGGCATTTTCGCAACGGCCCTGACCGATACACGACACCGCCGTACGCATGCCGGCGCCTGCGCCGCCAAGATCCCATCCGCTCTGGTTCAGTTCGTCGAAACACTGCTGCACCTTATCCTGCTCGATACCCTGCAGCATGATGTCGCCCGTCTGGCCGTGCAGGGTGATGATGCCGCTGCCGTATTTTTCCCAGATGTCACAAAGCTCGCGCATCATGGCCGTATTGTAGTGCAGACCCGGCGCCGGCTGAATTCTCATGGTGTGGAATTCCGCAGCCTCGGGAAACTTGTCCTTGATCATGGAGTACCGGGTTATGATGCCCGCACCGTAACCGTCCACCGTCACGAGACCGCCTTTCCAGTACCCCATCTTCGTGTTGTAGGAGTATTCAAGCTGATCGAGCACTCCGCGAAGCATGGGCTTTTTTGTCCGTTCTGCAAGTTCCTTGAAGCCGGAAACAAAGCTTGGCCACGGGCCGCTCTCCAGCTCATTAAGCATAGGGGTCGGATTCAGAAACTTCCCGTTCTCCTCCGAATGGCAACCCCCGCAGTGATGTCCTTCGCGTGAAGAAGCATCTTTTGCACCTTCCATAGTTCCTCCTTTAGTTCACCGTTAAATTGGGTTGGAAAAAGCGGTCAATCGCATTACACGCAGCCTGTCGGCTTCGGCAGCCCGGCAATCTTGCAGGCCTGAAGCGCGGGACCTTTAGGGAAAAGTCCGTAGAGGAACTCGGAAGCCTCTTTCTTGTCCATACCCTTCTCCGATGCGATAGCCTTGGTCAGCACCTTCACTGCAGGAGCGATCTGGTACTCTTCGTAGTAGTTCCTGAGGAACTTCACCAGATCCCAGTGCGCTTCCGCCATTTCGATCTCCTCGCCTTCGGCAAGCTTTACGGCAACATCCTCGTTCCAGTCTTCGAGATTGACGAGGTAGCCGTTTTCGTCCACTTCGTAGCTGACGCCGTTCACTTCAATGCTCATGATTCGCTCCTTTTGTAATGTTAGTATTGATATTGAACCTTCCCTGCAAACCGGACCGGCCCAAAAAGACGCAATCCTCAGTCTGGGGAAAACAAGAAAGTTCAGTTATATATTTATATAACTATATAGTAATAAAAGGGGCGCTGTTTTTCAAATCCTGACGATAAAATTTTCATTTTTTTATGTTTTGCCGGCAGGCAACCGCGTGCTGCTCCACGAAGCGGGAACCGATGCGGAACGAATTGCCTGAACAAAAAAAGGGGTGCACCTGTCAGATTGAAAACGGGGAACAAACAGCGCCCAAAAACAGCGAAACAGTTATATAACTATATAGTAATAAAAGGGGCGGCTTTTTTCAAATCCCCGGTGCATTTTTTTGTTTTTTCCGGAAAATCACCGGCCTTTTTTCCAGGCTGCGCACAGATCGGTAAACCGCTTCGCCCACAGGGGATTTCCGACAGCATGCAGATGGGCGTAGGATGCGAACAGGTTACGGTAAAGCACTCCGTCATGTCTTCCGGTCACCCCCTGGCCGCGCATGAGGTCGAACTGCCAGCGGCAACCGGCCGCACCCTCAATCGGCGTAGAATAGTGGAACTCGTGTGCTCTTGCTTCGACCCCTTTTTCGAACCAGGGACTTTCGCTGCAGCTCCTCATCTGAAGATACCCGTGACCGGCCGGGCGGGGCTGAAACCCGATATCGAAGGGAAGAATTCCGGCCAGAGAATAGGTTTTACCCCCATAGGTGCCGCTGCGGGAGAGCCAGATCAGTCCGCCGCATTCGGCATAGAGCGGCATATCTCCATCGACCAGCTCTTTCACATCCCGCATCAGGCTCCGGTTGGCCGAAAGCCCGGAAAAAAAGGATTCCGGAAAACCGCCTCCGAGATAGAGGCCGTCGACATCGGGAAGCGAACGGTCCTGCATCGAATCGATAAAGAGCAGTTCCGCTCCGTGCTCCTCGAGTGCCCGAAGGTTCTCGGGATAATAGAAACAGAACGCGGCATCCCTGAAAACCCCTATGCGAACCCGTTTTTCGGGAAGCGTCACGGGTCGGGCGGGCGAATGTCCCTCAAAGGCAAGGGGTAGGGCCGAATCGAAAAGCGAACGGATTGCCTGCATGTCGCAGTAGAGCGAGACCAGTTCGGCAGCGTCCCGTATAAAGGCGGCAGCTCCTGCTGTTTCGCCGACTGTCGTAAGGCCGAGATGCCGTTCGGCAATAACGAGCCTCTTCTCCGCCGGAATAGCGCCGACGACAGGCACCCGGCAGAAGGTTTCGATGGCAAGCTTCTGTTTTTCCGCATGACGCGGGGAACTCACCTGATTGAGAATGACGCCGGCAATAGTCACCTGCGGCTGCATGGCCTGCATGCCCATGACGATCGCTGCCGCGGTGCGGTTCATTTTCCGGCTGTCGATCACCAGGAGAACCGTTGTCTGCAGCAAAAGGGCAAGCCCCGCGCTGCTGTCGGAGCCGTCGATCGACATGCCGTCGTGCAGGCCGTGGTTGCCCTCTATCAGGGCAAGCGTCCCATCCCTGCCGGCACGGACAAACGAATCCATGCATCCATCGGATCCCATGAGCCAGGGGTCGAGATTGCAGCTCTCCCTTCCGGAAGCAAGCCGGTGCCACATGGGATCGATATAGTCGGGGCCTTTCTTGAAGCAGGAGACGCGCTCCCCATTTGAGGCAAAATGCGCGGCAATACCGAGGGTCACGGTCGTCTTGCCGGAACTCTTGTGCGGGGCCGAAACCATCAGCCGGGGAAGACGCAGCCTGTCCATTATCTTTTCAGGGCTGTTTCTGCCGATCCTCAAGCCCGGGCCTTCTCTGCGAGGGGCTGATCCTGGATGTAAAAAACTCGTCAGCGGCATCTTCATCGACGACATCACCGGTCAGGTCGAAGAGCGGCTCCTCATAATCATTCCATCCCCTGAGACCCGTCTTGAGTGAAACCGCATTTTCATAACCGAGCTGCTGCATCACGGCAACGGCAAGCACGCTGCGGCGTCCCGAACGGCATACCACGACAACCTCCCGCTGCCTTGCGGAAGCAAGTTCCGGCAGCGTTTCGTCATAATCCCATTCGCATGCGGATTCAAGAATACCCCTGGGAACATTGACGGAACCGCGTATATGCATGGCCTCGAACTCGTAAGGCTCGCGGACATCGAGAATCAGGAGTCCGGGATTCTTTTCCATACGTTCGGCAAGATCCCAGGGCATGATCTCTCTTACCTCCGCAAGACAGGCCTGTATGAGGTCGTTAAAAGTCAGCATCACAAAAATCCGATCGGTTAGGTTGGGTCTGCACTGGTCTTATATGAGTATAACACTAAATCGACATATTTCCGAAGAGGCAAAAAAGA
Organism: Chlorobium sp.; assembly: GCF_021740465.1. GTDB lineage: Bacteria > Bacteroidota > Chlorobiia > Chlorobiales > Chlorobiaceae > Chlorobium. Next base: position 14,274 of record NZ_JAIOZR010000019.1, read on the forward strand.
AAACGATGAACATCAGTGCCCAGGAATACCGCACGAGCTTTTTATTGCGTACATTACCAGCAGAATGCAAGGCCGTGTCCTGCAGCATGCCCCGGCATGCCAACCCCAAACACACTGCAGCCATGACGACGCTTGCCGGTTTCATCGCAGGAATGCCGAAAGCGGAACTGCACCTGCACATAGAAGGGACTCTCGAGCCTGAGCTGATGATCGAAATCGGCCGTCGCAACGGCCTGGAACTGCCCTGGCCCGATGCTGAAAGCGCCCGTCGGGCCTATAATTTCAGGGATCTGCAGTCGTTTCTCGATATCTACTACCGCGCCACCTCCGTGCTGGTGCACGAAGAGGATTTTTACGACCTGACCGCGGCATACCTGCGGAAAGCCGCTTCCCAGAATGTACGCCATGCTGAAATTTTTTTCGATCCGCAGAGCCATACGGCAAGGGGAATTGCCTTCGAAACCGTAATCAGGGGCATCGAGGGCGCGCTGCAGGACGCCCGGCGCAGCCTCAACCTTTCGACGAAACTCATCATGTGCATTCTCCGGCACCTGAGCGAACGTGAGGGACTGGAGATGTTCCGGCAGGCACTCCCCTGGAGACGCTGGATAACCGGCATCGGGCTCGACTCCGCAGAGCGTGACAACCCCCCGTCCAGGTTCCGGAACCTCTTCGAACTCGCTCACCGGGAGGGATTTCTGCTGGTTGCGCATGCCGGAGAGGAAGGGGGAGCACCCTCAGTCAGGGAGGCCCTCGACACCCTGCAGATCAGCCGCATCGATCACGGGGTGCACTGCATGGAGGATGATGGGCTGGTTGCCGAACTGGTACGGCGACAGATACCGCTGACGGTTTGCCCGCTCTCGAATGTCCGGCTCAGGGTGTTTCCCTCCATGCGGGAGCATAACCTGAAACGCATGCTGCAGAGGGGCTTGTGCGTTACCCTGAACTCCGACGACCCGGCCTATTTCGGAGGGTATGTCAACGAAAACTATACCGAAGCCGCAGAAGCGCTCGGGCTCCTGCCCGGCGACCTTGTGCAGCTCGCGCGGAACTCCTTTACCGCCTCATCTCTCGGCACGCTTCAGAAACAGCTCTATCTGAACGAACTCCGGCGCTACGATATCGAAACTCCTTTGCAACCCTCTGAAAACAGAACCAGATGATCGCCATTGAAGACGATGCGCGCCTCACGCAACTTTTTTCCGGAGAAACCATCCGTAACCGTGTGGCGGAACTGGGCGCCGCCATTTCCGGAGATTTCAGTAACGTCAGCGAAGCCGACCCGCTTTACCTCATCGCGGTACTCAAAGGCGCTTTCATTTTTGCTGCCGACCTGATACGGGCCATAACGGTACCCTGTACCATCGATTTTCTCTCTGCATCGAGTTACGGAACCGCCAAAACCTCCTCGGGCACCGTTGCCCTGCGGCACAGTCTTTCGGTGGCGAACCGCCATGTCCTCCTGATCGAAGACATTGTCGATACAGGACTTACCCTGCAGCGCATAAGCGATGAGCTGACTGCGCAGCATCCGGCTTCGCTGGGTATCTGCACGCTGCTCGACAAGCCGGCAGCGCGCAAACACCCGGTACGGATAGCCTATACCGGTTTTTCCATACCCGACCGGTTCGTTGTCGGCTACGGCATCGACTACGGCGAACACTACCGTCAGCTGCCGTATATAGGATTTTTCAGCTCCTGACGGCCGCCCCCGTCCACTCCACCCTCCCTGCAGATACAGTACATCCGGCATCCCATTATCTTTTCATCACAATAGCACCAAAATGTCTGAAATTTTATTATTTTATTAATATTAGCCCTAACTTATTAAGGAAAATTTTACTATATCCCTTAATAAAACGGACAACAAAACGCATACCGGCACACCCCGCTGAACAGTAAAACGACAGTCGATATGAAAAAGGAAGGAACCCGACGAAATGAAGCCGGAGTCAGGCCATGGATCATCGATACCACCCTGCGTGACGGTGAACAGGCGCCAGGAGTGGCTTTCAGCGCCGCGGAAAAAACACGGATTGCCTGCCTGCTTGCCGAGACCGGGGTCAATGAACTGGAAATCGGTTATCCGGCCATCAGTGAGGAGGAGCGAACGGCAATCAAAGGCATCGCAGCCCTCAATCTGCCTCTCCGCCTGACCGGATGGGCTCGTGCGGTATGGCAGGATATAGAATACGCCGCCGCCAGCGGAACGGAAGCCGTGCACATCAGTTTCCCGGTTTCGGATCTTTATATGCGGCTGATGGAAAAAGATTACCAGTGGGTACAGGGGCAGCTGCAGGATCTGGTGCCGAGAGCGAAAAAATATTTCAGTTTCGTCAGTGTCGGTGCACAGGATGCGACAAGAGCCGCTCCGGAGGCGCTCCTGGAGTTTGCCGCAGATGCAGCGGCCTGCGGAGCCGACCGGCTCAGGCTTGCCGACACCGTCGGCATAGCGACTCCGGTTTCGGTCATCGGGCTTGTCCGGCGCCTGAAAGCCTCATGTAAGCTGCCTCTGGAATTTCATGCCCATAATGATCTCGGCATGGCGACCGCAAATGCCTTTACCGCCCTCGAAGCCGGATGTACCGCAGTCAGCGTTTCCGTGACAGGCCTGGGCGAACGCGCAGGAAATGCCGCACTTGAAGAGCTTGCCATAGCGCTGGAGCTCTCGAAAAAATATGCTACGACGCTCGACACCAGCCGACTCGCCGTGCTGTGCGAAACCGTCAGCCGTGCGGCAGGCCGTCCCATACAGGATCAGAAACCGGTTGTCGGCAAATCGGCTTTTCAGCATGAATCGGGCATTCACTGCGCTGCGCTCCTCAAGGATCCGCTCTCCTACCAGCCCTATCTTCCCGAACAGGTCGGAAGAAAAGAGTATGAACTGGTTATCGGAAAACATTCGGGCAGTGCGGCCATTCACCACTTTTACAGTTCGCAGGGCATCACGATTTCAAAAGAAGAGAGCGGAAAACTGCTGCCGGCTGTCCGGAAAGCCGCCGGAGAAAAGAAACGTGCCCTGACGGAAAAAGAGCTGCAAAGCATCTATCGATCACATTGTCAGACAAGGATCACCTTACCCTAACAGACATGCTCATTCCCCAGAAAAAAGAAGACAGCAGCATCAGCCTTCTGGCTGAAGTCAGCAGAACCGTCACGATTGAGCACGACATAAACAAAGTACTCCGTCTTGTTTTGTTCATCATGTCGGAACATATGGACATGCTGCGCGGCATGATCACCATTCTCAATCGCGACAGTGGCGAACTGTTCATCAACGAATCATTCGGACTGAGCGAAGAGGAAAAAGAGCGGGGACGGTACCGTATAGGAGAGGGAATCATCGGACAGGTAGTTAAAACCGGAAAACCCGTTCTCGTACCGAACATCAACGACGAGCCGCTCTTCCTCGACCGTACCCGTTCCCGTCAGAAAACAAAAATAGATGATCTCTGCTTTATCTGCATCCCCATCAAATCGGGTACGGAAATCATAGGGACGCTCAGTGCCGATCGACAGATCGAACCCGCCCTGCCCGCAGACCCTTCAAAACGGGCAAAGGCGGAAAGCGACAGGATGGATATGATGCAGCATTATGTCGATCTGCTCTCCATCATCGCCTCCATGATCTCGCAGGCGGTTAGACTCCGGCAGCTTGCACATGAAGAGAGCATGAACGGAAAAAGCCCGTCGCCCCTGCGTACGGGACATAACCTGATCACCCTGTACCGGGATGAAGAAAAACCTGATGATGATAGTGGCGAAACCGATCGACCGGCAAATATCATCGGCAACTCGAAACCCATGCTTGCACTCTTCAGGATGATCGAGAAAATCGCAAAAACCAGTGCAACAACGCTGATACTGGGAGAGAGCGGGGTCGGAAAGGAGCTGGTTGCCAGCGCCATCCACTTCAAGAGCCGTCGCGCCGAAAAGCCTTTCATCAAATTCAACTGTGCGGCACTTCCTGAAAGCATAGTCGAAAGCGAACTCTTCGGCCATGAGAAAGGGGCTTTTACCGGAGCTTCAGGCATGCGCCAGGGACGGTTCGAACTTGCCCATACCGGCACTATTTTTCTCGACGAGGTCGGTGAGCTCAGTCTGACCGTACAGGCAAAACTGCTGCGCATTCTTCAGGAAAAGGAGTTCGAGAGGGTCGGGGGATCGAAAACCATCAAGGTCGATGTCAGGGTCATTGCCGCAACAAACCGGAACCTTGAAGAGTTGATCAGGGATGGCCGGTTCCGAGAAGATCTGTTCTACCGTCTGAATATTTTCCCGATAACCGTTCCTCCCCTGAGGGAGAGAAAAACCGATATTCTGTTGCTTGCCGACTACTTTGTAGAAAAATACAACCGGGTCAACCAGAAAGGGATACGGCGCATTTCAACCACATCGATAGACATGCTGATGCGCTATCACTGGCCGGGGAACGTCCGTGAGCTGGAAAACTGCATCGAGCGGGCGGTCATTCTGAGTGAGGACAACGTCATTCACGGCTACCACCTGCCGCCGAGCCTCCAGACCGCCGAGTCGAGCGGCACACCCTACACCGGCTCGCTGCAGCAGAAACTCGATTCGATCGAGAACGAAATGATCATCGAGGCGCTGAAACGCACAAAAGGCAACATGTCGAGGGCGGCAGCACAGCTCGGACTCTCCGACAGGATCATGGGACTCCGGGTGAAAAAATTCAACATCGACTATCGGAAGTTCAGGCCATAAACCCAACCCATAAAGGCAAGACCTGCAGAACCGCATCAAAAGCTCCCGGCTTGCATGGTATGGTATTCGTTACCTATATTACAGCTAAAATTCACCAGCAGTCTCTTAAAGCTTTTCCTGTTTCGGATTTAACCGCTGCAGGTTCAACGCATAGGGCCAGCACCCCCATGAAACCACTTCCGGACAACGAAAAAACCGGCACCCCGCTGAATATGGCGATGGTTCGATTCGATCCGGAATGGGCATACGAAAACACCAACTCCTACTACAGAATCGGCATCATTCCCGGCCGGCATCTGATGTTTACCTCCGTCGGCGGTGATCTGCAGCCGGAGTGTGCATCAAAAGCCATCCAGGTGCTTGAGCGGCTCCTCGCTACCGAGCATTTCACCAACAGCAACTATACCCGGATCGCTGATTTTTCAGGAGTCGTCAAGCTGCCCATCAACACCCGTCTTCTGTATGCAAACGCCCTGAACAAGCTGCACAGCAAATACAATTGCCAGGCCGAAATCACGTATATCTGCGGAGCCTCCCTGCTCTTGAGAACAATGCTCCGCTCCATCGCCTCCTATGTAAAACAGCATCTCGTTTTTGTTCCGACCGTTGATGAAGCGTTCGATCTGATCAATAAAAAGTCGGTCATTTCGGCCGAACAGCAAAAGCTGGAGCTGATTACCATCACCCGGCAGGATATGAATGATTTTGCGGAAATCTGCGGACAGATTCTCCTTGACGACACCTACTCGGTGGATGAAAACCGGAATTTTCTGTGTTCCGACCACCCCCTGCACGAGCTGTACAAAATCGTATCGGTGCTGAACAGCGATCTGAGGGAACTGCAACGTTCGGAAAGGGAACAGAAGTGCCAGATCGAAGCCGCACTGGAAAACGCCCGAAGCCTCAATCTCTCCCTCGAGGAAGAGAAAAAGAACGCGCAGAAAAACGAGGAGATACAGCGCATTCTGATCGAAAGCCTGAAAAAGGCCAGAAAAGAGGCGGAAATCGCAAGCAAGGCCAAAAGCGAATTTCTGGCCAACATGTCGCATGAAATCCGCACCCCGCTGCACGGCGTCATCGGCATGACGGAACTGTTGCTCGAAACCAGGCTCGACAGCCAGCAGAGGAGCTACTCCAGCACCGCTTATGTAAGCGCCCGACAACTCCATCAGCTGATCAATCACATTCTCGATTTCAGCAAAATCGAATCCGGACAGCTCGACAAGGAAACATCGGTGCTCGACATCAAGGCCATCTGCAGCGAAATTTTTTCTCTCCTGAACGACAACGCCCTGAAAAAAGGCCTTCTCCTGACAGTCAACATTGCGGACGGAATACCCGGAACGCTTCTCGGCTATCCGGTTTATCTGCAGCAGGCGCTGATCAACCTGGTTCAGAATGCCATCAAATTCACCTACAAGGGCGAAGTCATGATCAGCATCGAACCCGTATCCGACACCCCCGAAAAGATATTCCTCCGCATAGCCGTCCGGGATACCGGCATAGGCATTCCCGAAGCACAAAAAGATCTGGTTTTTCAGCGCTTTACACAACTCGACTCCTCCGCCACACGCAAGGAGGGAGGGGCCGGGCTCGGACTGGCCATAACGACAAAACTGGTGGAGTTCATGGGCGGCAAACTCAATCTCAGGAGTACGGAAAACAAAGGCTCCGAGTTCTGGTTCACGCTTCCGCTCATCAAGAGGGTTGAAGAGACGAAAAAAACCTCCGTTGGCGTCGGCCAGCCTGTAAAAAATCCCGAATTGCCTGCAGACACCCCTGAAAAACCTCAACCCTCCGGAGAGAGCGACCAGCAGGGAAAAACAAGACTGCTTCTGGTTGAAGACAACATCATCAACCAGAAGGTAGCCGCGGCCATGCTCTCGAAACTGAACTTCTCGGTCGATACCGCTACAAACGGCATCGAGGCACTCGATGCCCTGAAAACAAACGACTACGCACTGGTAATCATGGACCTCCAGATGCCGGTTATGGGAGGTCTCGAAGCGGTTAAAGCAATAAGAAACCGGGAAAGGGAAATTGCAAATCCCGATATTCCGGTCGTTGCCATGACGGCCAATGCAACGCAGGAAGACAAGGATGAGTGCCTGAATGCCGGAATGAATGCATTCATTACAAAACCGGTCATGATGCAGGATCTTCAGAATGTGCTGAAAAAATGGATTCCCCGCTTCCGCTGCTGAAACGCCTGATCCTTTTACGGAACCGCTGCCTTCCGGGTTACTGTGCCATACCGGCGATATGTCGTTTGATGAGAGCGGTCTCCTCCCCGGTGAGTCTGAACTCCCCTGCTCCGATAATACCCTCAACCTGGGCGGCGCTGCGTCCTCCTACAATCGCCCCGGTCAGGGCAGGATGGCGCAGGGTCCATGCGATTGCCACCTCGCCGGGCGAACGTCCATAAGGGGAACCGATGCTGCGGAGCAGTTCGACCAGTTCAAGATTTGCCGTCAGACGAGGCTCCTGAAACTCCCTGTTTTCGCGTCGCCAGTCATCAGGCGAAAAGTTTTCAACCCGTTCACGCGTCATGGCACCGGTCAGCATACCGGAAAGCATGGGGGAATAGACGATTACTCCGATTTCGCGCTCCATGCAGAAAGGGAAAATTTCCGTTTCAACTGCGGGCCGAAGCATCGAATAGGGAGGCTGGAGAGATTCGACAGGCGCGATCGGCATGACACGGCGCATCTGTTCGACATTGAAATTTGAAACCCCTATATGCCGGACAAGCCCCTCTTCCCTGAGAGCGGCCATCGTCTGCCACCCCTCTTCAATGTCGGGCTCGGGATTAGGCCAGTGTATCTGGTAAAGATCGATGGTATCGACCTTGAGACGCTTCAGGCTCTCTTCGCATTCACGCCGGATCGAATCAGTCTTGAGACTGCTGCTCATCCGGCGTTGTTCATTCCAGACCAGCGAGCATTTGGTGAACACATAAGGTTTGTGCTCCATACCCTCAAGAGCCCGAGCAACCAGTTCTTCCGAATGACCGAGCCCGTAAACCGCTGCGGTATCGATCCAGTTGATACCGAGTTCAACGGCGCGCTGAATAGCATGTATGGCCTCAGCGTCATCCTGGGCCCCCCATCCGTATGCCCAGTCACCTCCGCCTATTGCCCAGCTCCCGAAACCCAGGGGAGTCAGATGCATGTCCGTATTGCCGAGTTGCCGTTTCTGCATGATGTTATGGTTTGTCTGTGTTGCATCTGTTATCCGAAAAAATCCATCGCTGCCTTATAATAAGAAAGATAAGACAAACATACCCGATCGCCCCCTGGAGAACATCCTGCGACAGCTCGACTCCGAAGCATAAACGGAACTGTTTATGGTATTCGGGTGTCTTGATAGGAAAACCCGGACTCACTGCCTGAAAACATCCGTAACCGGAACATACTACCTGCTATGGCAAAGATTAAACATGCCGTGTTGCTCTGCTGCCTGCTGTTTTTCTGGACTTTGAGCGCATGTGCCGATAATCCGCAAGGCATGACGGTCGACGGGCGGAGATACCGTATTGTCACCCTTGCAGGAAATCTCGATCATCCCTGGTCGGTGGCGTTCCTTCCCGACGGATCTTTTCTGGTAACCGAAAGAAGCGGACAGCTGCTGAAAATCAGCCGCGACGGCAAAAAACGGGAGCATATCAAGGGCGTGCCTCCGGTTGCCGCAGAAGATCAGGGCGGCCTTATGGACATTATTATGGATCCGTCGTTCCTTTCAAACCGCACCCTGTACTTTTCCTTTTCAGCAAGTGGTCCAGGGGGAACCGGCACCGAAGTGGCCCGGGCACAACTGAACGGAACGAAGCTCGGCAACGTACGCGTTATTTTCAGGGCCCTTCCGAAAACTCCGGTCAGCAAACATTACGGCTCCCGCCTCCTGATAGCTCCGGACGGCAAACTGCTCGTCACGCTCGGTGAAAAAACCATCATGCTGGAAGCGCAGAACAGAGGGAACCATCTCGGAAGCGTCATACGCATCAACCCGGACGGCACCATTCCCGAGGACAATCCGTTCCGCCGGATAAAAGGCTACCGTCCGGAAATCTACACTTACGGACACCGCAACATTCAGGGGATTATCAAACATCCCACGACCGGAGATATCTGGATACACGAGCACGGCCCTCTCGGCGGCGATGAACTCAACATTCTCAAAAAAGGTGCAAACTACGGCTGGCCGGTTGTGACACACGGAATCGATTACAGCGGAGCGATCATTTCCACGAGAAAAACCGCCCCCGGCATCGAGTCGCCGATACTCTACTGGACCCCGTGCATCGCGCCTTCCGGTATGACCTTTTATACCGGAAACCGTTTTCCCGAATGGAAAGGCAATCTGTTTGCAGGCTCCCTTGTGCAGCTCCACCTCCGACGCATCGTGCTTGACGGCAAAAAAACTGTCCGGCAGCAGGTGCTGTTGCGGGCTTTAAACGAACGAATTCGTGATGTCCGGGAGGGACCCGACGGGTTCCTCTATCTTCTGACGGACAGCGACAACGGACGCCTGCTGCGCATCGAACCGTCCGGATAATAACATTCCGCCATCCGGCCCTGCCCATTCCGGAAACAGGAATGAGGCCCCGAACAGGAGGGGCATATTTTCTTGCCTCGAAAAGCTACAAAAAAGTATTTTTTTCAGGTACTCCCGAACATACAAGACAACATAGCCCTTTCTGCCCGGCCGCAACGCCTCCTCATCCTCTCCGGCGATCGGTACAGCACGCTTTCAACCCTCATCGCCCAAAGAGCGGTACCGAAAAAACGCTCACCCGCGACCTCACGACAAGCCGCTTCCACAATCCTTCACATGCCCCCTCACCGGAAAATGACCCTGTACGAAGTACTGGACGTACAAGCAGATAAAAAAATACGGAAATGTAGCTTCCTGAAATATCACACGGAAGTGTAGATTTTTTTTGCTGCAAAAATCACGCCCGGCTAAAAAATTACGATGACCCTCAGAAAAAGAGCTGGCTGGATAAAACCAGGAAGCCCTTACAAAAAAAAGAGTTGACACCAATCAGCAACAAAAGAAAAAACAAACCTCCCCGAACAGCACCATCTGGCATGCCTCTTGCATGTAATTATCATAAATAATCAGGTTTCAAGAAAAAATATCCTGAATTATTTATAGAAAAGACAATGATAACCTAAATAAGAACGAACATGAGAAAAGTAGCGATTTATGGAAAAGGTGGCATCGGCAAGTCAACCACGACACAGAACACGGTTGCCGGTCTTGCGGAAATGGGCAAAAAAGTCATGGTCGTCGGCTGTGACCCTAAAGCCGACTCTACCCGTCTCCTGCTGGGCGGTCTGCAGCAGAAAACCGTTCTCGATACCCTGCGTGAGGAGGGAGAAGAAGTTGAACTTGAAGATATCATCAAAGAGGGTTACCGGAACACCCGCTGCACGGAGTCAGGCGGACCCGAACCTGGCGTAGGCTGTGCAGGCCGCGGCATCATAACCTCGGTCAACCTGCTCGAACAGCTCGGCGCCTACGATGAGGAATGGGATCTCGATTACGTGTTCTACGATGTGCTCGGCGACGTCGTGTGCGGAGGATTCGCCATGCCTATCCGCGACGGCAAGGCAGAAGAGATCTATATCGTCTGCTCCGGTGAAATGATGGCCATGTATGCTGCAAACAACATCTGCAAAGGCATCCTGAAATACGCCGATGCAGGCGGTGTGCGTCTCGGCGGTCTTATCTGCAACAGCCGCAAGGTCGACAACGAGCGCGAAATGATTGAAGAGCTCGCAAAGAAAATCGGCACCCAGATGATTCACTTCGTGCCCCGCGACAACTTTGTGCAGCGTGCAGAGATCAACCGCAAAACCGTCATCGACTACGATCCGACACACGGTCAGGCCGACGAATACCGCGCGCTTGCCAGGAAAATCGACGAAAACGAAATGTTCGTCATCCCCAAACCGCTGGAGATCGAAGAGCTTGAATCGCTTCTTATTGAATTTGGTATCGCCAACTAATAAACGGAGAACTCGCACATGTTAATGATCAGAACAATCGTCAGGCCGGAAAAAGTCCATGAAGTCATGCAGGGGCTGCTCGATGCAGGCTACCCGGCCGTTACAAAAATCTCGGTTGTAGGACGGGGAAAACAGCGTGGCCTTCGCGTCGGCGATGTCGTGTACGATGAACTGCCCAAAGAGATGCTCTTCGTCGTGGTTCCCGATGTCGACAAGGATTTCGTGATCCGGGCAATTCTCGACAATGCCAAATCCGATGGTGAAGGGAAATTCGGTGACGGCAAAATCTTTGTATCCGCCGTCGAAGAGGTCTATACCATCAGCTCCGGAACGAAGGAAAGCGAGCCGGCCCTCGCCGGTAAGGAGGCCTGATGAAAGAGATCATATCAGTAATCCGCATCAACAAGGTTAACGAAACCAAAAAGGCGCTCGTCGACGCAGGCATTCCCGCATTCACGGCAACAGGACGGGTGATGGGTCGCGGCAAGGGCCAGGTTCACTACGACATTCTTCAGGGAGCGGAAGCCGGACATCCGGAGGCCATCGCCCAGCTCGGCAACGCACCGAGACTGGTTGCAAAACGCATCCTGACCGTTGTGGTTCCTGACGAACTTTGCCAGATGGCCATCGATACCATCATTAAAACAAACCAGACCGGCAAACCCGGAGACGGCAAAATTTTTGTTACCCCGATTCTCGACACCGTAAGGGTCAGGACCGGCGAGGAAGGCGATGAAGCGCTGAACTAACGAGAACAACTTACAAGGTGTAAACGGAGAGAGCTACATGGAGGCTATGAATCATTATCCGGATCCTTCCAAAATCAGGGAGGAACTGGTACAAAAATATCCGGCGAAGGTCGCGAAAAAACGAACCAAGTCGATTATCATCAACGACCCGGAAAGCATACCTGAAGTACAGGCGAACGTCCGCACGGTTCCCGGCATCATCACCCAGCGCGGATGCTCATACGCAGGCTGCAAGGGCGTGGTGCTCGGACCGACCCGTGACATCGTCAACATTGTACACGGGCCGATCGGCTGCAGTTTTTACGCCTGGCTGACCCGCCGCAACCAGACAAGACCGGAAACCCCGGAGCATGAAAACTATATCACCTACTGTTTCTCCACCGACATGCAGGAGGAGAATGTGGTGTTCGGCGGAGAAAAGAAGCTGAAGCAGGCGATCCAGGAGGCTTACGATCTTTTCCATCCGAAAGCCATCGCGATCTTCTCGACCTGCCCGGTCGGACTGATCGGCGATGACGTGCATGCCGCGTCAAAAGAGATGCGCGAGAAGTTCGGCGACTGCAACGTCTTCGGCTTCAGCTGCGAAGGCTACCGTGGCGTCAGCCAGTCGGCAGGCCACCACATAGCCAACAACGGCGTGTTCAAGCACATGGTCGGACGCAACAACACTCCGTCTGAAGGCAAATTCAAGCTGAACATGCTCGGTGAGTACAACATCGGCGGTGACGCATTCGAAATCGAGCGCATCTTCGAGAAGGCCGGAATAACTCTGGTTGCCTCCTTCAGCGGAAACTCGACCGTCGGCCAGCTTGAAAACGCGCACATGGCTGATCTCAACGTGATCATGTGCCACCGCTCGATCAACTACATGGGCGAGATGATGGAGACCAAATACGGTATCCCGTGGATGAAGGTAAACTTCGTCGGAGCCGAATCGACCGCAAAATCGCTGCGCAAGATAGCCGAGTATTTCGATGATGCCGAGCTGAAAGCCCGCGTCGAAGAGGTGATTGCAGAGGAAATGCCGAAAGTCAAGGCCGTGATCGACGATATCCGCCCGAGAACCGAAGGCAAGACCGCAATGCTCTTCGTCGGCGGCTCTCGTGCCCACCACTACCAGGATCTCTTTACCGAACTTGGCATGACGACGGTAGCTGCAGGTTACGAATTCGCTCACCGCGACGACTATGAAGGCCGTCATGTGCTGCCGAGCATCAAGGTCGATGCCGACAGCAAGAACATCGAGGAGCTGAAAATCGTAGCCGATCCGGAACTCTACCAGCCGAGAAAAAGCGAAGCGGAGCTTGAAGCGCTGAAGGAAAAAGGGCTGGAGATCAACGGCTACGAGGGCATGATGAAGCAGATGATGAAAAAGTCGCTCGTCGTCGATGACGTCAGCCACTATGAATCGGAAAAGCTGATCGAAATCTACAAGCCCGATATCTTCTGCGCCGGCATCAAGGAGAAATATGTGGTGCAGAAAATGGGTGTGCCTCTCAAGCAGCTGCACAGCTACGATTACGGCGGTCCCTACACCGGCTTTGTCGGCGCGACGAACTTCTACAGGGATATCGACCGCATGGTCAACAATCCGGTCTGGAAGCTTATAAAAGCTCCCTGGGAAACAGCCGGAAACCCAAAAGGCGCAGAACTCGAAGCCACCTACGTCACACAGTAATCAGGAAAAAGGAGACTATTGAATTATGCTATTAAGACATACACCAAAAGAGGTTATAGCGCGTGAAGGGCTGACGATCAATCCGGCTAAGACCTGCCAGCCGATCGGAGCCATGTATGCGGCGCTCGGCATTCACGGCTGTCTGCCTCACAGCCATGGCTCACAGGGGTGCTGCTCGTATCATCGCAGCACCCTGACCCGCCACTACAAGGAGCCCGTCATGGCGGCAACCAGTTCTTTCACCGAAGGCGCTTCCGTTTTCGGCGGCCAGGCCAACCTGCTCCAGTCGATCGAGACCATCTTCGCGGTCTACGAGCCCGACATCATCGCCGTGCACTCGACCTGCCTGTCGGAAACCATCGGCGACGACTTGCAGCAGATCACGAAAAAAGCCAAGGATGACGGTAAAATCCCGGAAGGCAAATATGTGATCTACGCCAGCACGCCGAGCTTCGTCGGCTCGCACGTAACCGGCTATGCCAACATGGTGACAGGCATTGCCGAGCAGTTCGCCCAGTCAACCGGGGAAAAGAAAGACCAGATCAACATTATCGCCGGATGGATGGAACCCTCCGACATGCGTGAAATCAAGAAAATCTCCAAAGAGCTCGGAGTGAAGATCGTGCTCTTCCCCGATACGTCGGATGTGCTCGACGCTCCGCAGACCGGAAAACACGAGTTTTACCCGAAAGGGGGCACGACGATCGAGGAACTGAAAAGCATCGGCGACAGCTCCAGCTCTCTGGCTCTCGGCTGCATCAGCGCCGAACCGGCGGCTATCGCACTCGACAAGAAATGCAAGGTGCCGTTTGAAACCGTGGATATGCCGATCGGCCTCTCCGCAACCGACCGCTTCATCATGTCTCTGAGCAAGGCGGCAGGTGTACAGGTTCCTGACGAGATCACTGCTGAAAGAGGACGGCTCGTCGACGTCATGACCGACATGGAACAGTACTTCTACGGCAGGAAAGTCGCGCTTTTCGGCGATCCCGATCAGCTCATTCCTCTGACCGAGTTCCTGCTTGACCTGAACATGAAGCCGATACACATCGTCAGCGGCACTCCGGGCCAGCGTTTTGAAAAACGGATGAAAGAGATTCTCCGGAGGATTCCGGAAGCGAACTTCAGGAACGGCCTGAACGCGGATATGTTCCTGCTTCATCAGTGGATGAAAAACGAGCCGGTGGATCTGCTTATCGGCAACACCTACGGCAAGTACATCGCCCGCGACGAGAACGTTCCGTTTATACGGTTCGGATTTCCGATCCTCGACCGGATCGGGCACAGCTACTTCCCGAACATCGGCTACAGCGGCTCGCTGAGACTGGTCGAAAAGATTCTCGGCGCTTTAATGGACCGTCAGGATCGCGAAGCTCTTGAGGAGAAGTTCGAGCTGGTTATGTAAGGACATCTCTTTTTGTCTGTTCCGAAGCCCGATTGCAGCGTTGGGCGGTACTCGAAATCCTCATGTACTGCGTGTACACTCCGGTTTCTCCGTTCCGTCCGCCTTGCACTCAGGCTTCTTACGACGACAAAAAGAGATGACTTAGAGAACGGGATTGAAAGTACCAAAGGATCCCTCCCGGTTTTACCGGGAGGGATTCCTGATACCTGGAATTACTTATTGAAAAAGGGGCAGGCAGCATGAAGGAAGAGATCGGAATTCTCGAGGGGAGACAAAGTCAGGTCTTCGAAAAGAAAAGCGGCGATGAACAGCAGTTCGACATCGCATGCGACAAGACGAGCCTTTCCGGTTCGGTCAGCCAGCGCGCCTGCGTATTCTGCGGTTCCCGTGTGGTGCTTTACCCTGTTGCCGACGCCATCCATATCGTTCACGGTCCTATCGGCTGTGCCGCATACACCTGGGACATCCGCGGCGCGGTATCCTCCGGCCCGGAACTGCACCGGTTGAGTTTCTCGACCGACCTGCAGGAGATGGACGTGATCTACGGCGGAGAGAAGAAGCTCTACCGTTCGCTCATCGAGCTGATCGACCAGTATCAGCCGAATGCGGCATTTATCTATTCAACCTGCATCATCGGCCTGATCGGCGACGATATCGAAGCGGTATGCAGGAAAGTTGCACAGGAAAAAGGAATCCCGGTCATGCCGGTGCATTCCGAAGGATTCAAGGGCACCAAGAAGGACGGCTACAAGGCCGCCTGCTCGGCCCTCATGAAACTGATCGGCACCGGTTCGACCGAGGGGATCAGCCAGTACAGCATCAATATCCTCGGCGAGTTCAACCTTGCGGGGGAAGCCTGGATCATCCGGGAATATTACGAAAAAATGGGCATCGAGGTGGTGGCCACCATGACCGGCGACGGCAGGATCGACGCCATCAGGCGCTCGCACGGCGCTTCGCTCAACGTGGTGCAGTGCTCCGGTTCGATGACCAGTCTTGCAAAGGATATGGAAGAGAAATACGGCATTCCCTACATCCGCGTCTCCTACTTCGGCTTCGAGGATATGTCGAAATCGCTCTACGACGTGGCTGCACTCTTCCCCGACAGACCCGAGATCATGGAGAGAGCAAGGGAGATTGTCCGCGACGAGATCCGGAAATACTATCCGGAAATGCAGAAGTTCAAAAGCTCCCTGACCGGCAAGAAGGCCGCCATCTATGTCGGCGGTGCGTTCAAGACCTTCTCGCTTATCAAGGCCCTGCGCACGATCGGTATGTCGGTGGTGCTCGCCGGCTCGCAGACAGGCAATAAGGATGATTACGAGCGCCTCAGGGAGATGTGCGATGAAGGCACGGTGATCGTCGACGACTCGAACCCTGTGGAGCTCTCCAAGTTCGTGCTCGAAAAAGAGGCCGACCTGCTTATCGGCGGCGTCAAGGAACGACCGATAGCCTTCAAGCTCGGCGTCGGATTCTGCGACCACAACCACGAACGGAAGATCCCTCTGGCCGGATTCGTCGGCATGTACAATTTTGCAAAAGAGGTTTATGAATCGGTGATGAGCCCCGTCTGGCAGTTCGCTCCGAGAAAAGGAGGTCTCGCATGAAAACGACAGCAATAAACGGCAAAACGGCCAAAACGGCAACCCAGAACGCCTGCAAGCTCTGCAACCCTCTGGGCGCATGCCTGGCTTTCCGCGGCATAGAGAACTGCGTCCCGTTCCTGCACGGCTCGCAGGGGTGTGCGACCTATATCAGAAGGTACCTTATCAGCCACTACAAGGAGCCGATCGATATCGCCTCGTCGAACTTCAACGAAGAGACCGCCGTGTTCGGCGGCAGCCACAACCTGAAGCTCGGACTGAAAAACGTTTCGCAGCAGTACCGTCCCGAAGTGATCGGCATTGCCACCACCTGCCTTTCGGAGACCATCGGCGACGATGTCCCGATGATCCTGAAGGAGTACAAAGCCATCATGGGTAACGACGAGCCCCTGCCTGTCATGATATTCGCCTCGACGCCGAGCTACAGCGGCACGCATATCGACGGGTTTCACGCTGCCGTACGTTCGGCCGTGAAAACGCTTGCCGAAGCGGAACCGAAAAAGCATCTGGTGAACATCTTCCCCGGCATGATCTCGCCTGCCGATATCCGCTACCTGAAAGAGATCATGAACGCCTTCGCCACCCCGTTCGTGCTGCTGCCCGACTACTCGCAGACGCTCGACGGAGGACCCTGGGCCGAATATCACAGAATCCCGCCCGGAGGCACCACGACCAGGGCAATCGCAAGCACGGGCGGTGCATCGGCGAGCATTGAGTTCGGCTCCACGCTCGAAGCGCAGAAATCGGCTGCAGGGTACCTCGCTGAGCAGTTCGGGGTAGTGCGCCACCACCTGCCCCTGCCGATCGGCATCAAGGCAAGCGACCGGTTCTTCGCGGTTCTGGAGCAACTGACCGGAAAGTCTCTGCCCCCCGCCTACGAGGATGAACGCCGCCGCCTCGTCGACGCCTACGCCGACGGCCACAAGTACATCTTCGGCAAAAGGGCGATTCTCTACGGCGAGGAGGATCTGGTGATCTCGATGGCCGCCTTCCTGCACGAAATCGGCGTAGTGCCGGTACTCTGCGCTTCGGGCGGCAAAAGCGGCCTCATGAAAAAGCGACTGCTCGAACTGATACCCGACCTTGAGGAAGCGGGAATCAAGGTGCGCGAAAACGTCGACTTCGTCGACATCGAACACGAAGCGGACGAGCTCCGACCGGACGTCCTCATCGGCAACAGCAAGGGATTTACCATGTCGAAGAAGCACGACCTGCCGCTCATCAGGATCGGCTTTCCCATTCACGACCGCTTCGGAGGGCAGCGGCTGCACCATCTCGGCTACCGCGGCACACAGGAGCTCTTCGACCGAATCGTCAACACCGTGATCGAAGAACGGCAGAAGTCTTCACCAATCGGCTATACGTATATGTAAAAGGGAGGAACCTATGACACTGAACATCAAAAACCATCCATGCTTCAACGATTCGTCGCGTCACACCTTCGGACGAATCCACCTCCCGGTTGCGCCGAAATGCAACATCCAGTGCAACTACTGCAGCCGCAAGTTCGACTGCATGAACGAAAACCGTCCGGGAGTCACCAGCAAGGTGCTCTCTCCACGTCAGGCGCTCTACTACCTGCAGCAGGCAGTGAAGCTCTCGCCGAACATTGCCGTGGTTGGCATTGCCGGACCGGGCGACCCGTTCGCCAATCCGGACGAAACCATGGAGACTCTGCGCCTGGTCAGGGAGCATTACCCTGAAATGCTGCTCTGCGTGGCCACAAACGGTCTCGACCTCCTGCCCTGGATTGATGAACTTGCAGAACTGCAGGTCAGCCATGTCACCATCACCATCAATGCCATCGACCCCGAGGTCGGTTCCGAAATCTATGCCTGGGTGCGTCATAAAAAGAAGATGTACCGCGATGTCGAGGCGGCAAAACTTCTGATCGGCAATCAGCTTGAAGCCCTGAAACGGCTCAAGGAGGTTGGCGTGACGGCAAAAGTGAACTCAATCATCATTCCGGGAATCAACGACCGTCACGTCGTCGATGTTGCCCGGAAGGTTGCCGAGCTCGGAGCGGACATCCTGAACTGTCTGCCATACTACCAGACATCGGAAACCGTGTTCGAGAATATCGAGGAGCCGTCGCTGTCGATGGTGGCCGAAATCCAGAAAGAGACTGCGGAGTTCCTGCCGCAGATGAAGCACTGCGCGCGCTGTCGCGCCGACGCTGCAGGCATTATCGGCGAACTGAACAGCGAAGAGATGATGCAGAAGCTTGCCGAAGCGGCAAGCATGCCGAAAAACCCTTCGGAACACCGTCCCTATATAGCTGTCAGCAGTATGGAAGGGGTGCTCATCAACCAGCACCTGGGCGAAGCCGACCGCTTTCTCGTTTACGGAATGGACCCCGCAAACGGCACCTGCACGCTCGTCGACTCCCGTCCGGCTCCCCTTCCCGGAGGAGGCCAGCAACGCTGGGAAGCACTTGCCCAGGTGCTGCACGACTGCCGCACGCTGCTTGTAAACGGCGCAGGCGACTCCCCCACAAACGTGCTCAACGCCCACGGTATTGACGTGCTCGTCATGGAAGGCATCATCGAGGAGGGCGTCGAAGGCATCTTTACCGGCAAAGACCTCAAGCACATGATGCGCGGAAGCCAGATTCACGCCTGCGGCACCGGGTGTACCGGTACGGGAGGAGGCTGCGGGTAAGGGTTGTTCGCTGATCTGTTGCGCAGTCCGATAACTGCGTTGGGCGGTACTCGAAATCCTCACGTACTACGTGTACGCTCCGGTTTCTCCGTTCCGTCCGCCTTGTTCCCGGACTGCTCACGACGATCAGCAAACAACCCTGGCACAATTATTTCAAGTTATTCAACAATCAACAACCAATACAACCATAATGGACAAACCGAAACATCACATCTTCGTCTGCGCGAGCTTCCGCGCTCAGGGCGCACCCCAGGGCATCTGCCACAAAAAAGAAGCCCTCGGCCTGATTCCCTACCTTGAAAGCGAACTCTCTGACCGCGGCATGTCGGACGTAGCCGTTTCTGCCACGGCATGTCTGAACCTTTGCGAGAAAGGGCCAGTCGTTGTGGTCTATCCCGAAAACTTCTGGTACGGCGAAATCGACGGCGAAGAGAAAATCGATGAGATTCTCGATGCTCTTGAAGAGGGCGAAGCCTGCGAAGACTACCTGATCAACTGACCGGCATGCATTCCGGAACGCGCTCCCCTGCATGGAGAGCTCGTTCCGTTTTTTTTATTCATCGCTATATCTTTTATTACATAACGTATTTTACCGTTCACGAAATTCCGCCCCGGTGCAATGCAAACCGGATATTACCACAACCATCGTTATATAGAAAACTACATAACCGTTTATGAAAAAAAGATGCAATAATGCCGTCAGGCTGACAACGCTGCTTGTGCTCCTGACCGGAACGGCACATGCAAATGAAAACATACCTGATACCACCTGGAAGAACTACACCACGGAAGAGATCACGGTATCGGGAAAAAAAGGCGACATCCTGCAGCGCCTCACAGGAAAGGAATCCCGTGTACTCAACCCGTCCCAGATGTCGGTATATAAAACCATAAACCTCATGCCCTCCCTCAACCAGCAGAGCGTTGATCCTTACGGACTGGCAGATATCGTCAACTACCACGAATCGTTCCGCTTCAGGGGAGTCGAGGCCACGGCGGGCGGCGTCCCGGCAACCACAGTCAACGTCGAAGGCCTGCCGGTCACAGGAAGACCAGGCGGCGGCACAACGATCTTCGACCTCGAGAATTTCGACGATATCGACATATACACCGGTGTCATGCCGGCATATGCCGGGCTCGGCCTTGCCGACGTCGGCGGAAAGATCGACATGAAGATCCGCAGGCCTGAAGATACGTTCGGGGTTCAGCTTAAACAGAGCATCGGCAGCAACGACTTCAGCCGCACCTACCTGCGTGTCGACAGCGGCAAGCTTGCAGGCAATTCGAAAGGCTTTATCTCCTTTTCCGAAACCTCCGCCGACAAATGGAAGGGCGAAGGCGATGCCGAACGAAAGAACTTCACGGCAGGCGTCACCAGCCAATTGAGCGAAAACGTCAAACTCGAGACATTCGTAACCTGGGGCAAAGGCAAGATTCATACCTACAAACCTTTCACCTACACCGAAATCAGCGACCTCGATTCGGCTTACGACACCGATTACGGTACAAACCCTTCCGGTTACGACTATTACGGATGGAACCGCAATGAATTCGAGGACTGGATGCTTATGGCCAATCTCGAAATAAAAACCGGAGAGCACTCCAACATAAACATCAAACCCTACTACTGGAGCGATAAGGGATACTATCTGGAGAGCATCAGCACAACAGGCGGAAGCAGGATCCGCAGGTGGGACATCGACCACGACCTCAAGGGAATCCTCGGAGAATACAAGACCCGTATCGGCAATGTGGACCTCGACCTTGGCTACCTCTTTCACTGCCAGAAAAGACCAGGCCCTCCGACCTCATGGAAAAATTACACGGTAACCGCCTCCGGAGAACTGAAATTCGCCAACTGGAACATCCTCTCGAACAGCTCAAGCCACGAACTGCATACGCCGTTCATCGATGCAATATGGCATTCAGGTGACTACCAGCTCGAAGCCGGCCTGAAATACGTATGCTACACACTCCCCTCGATCATCTCCTACAAGACAACCGGCATCGGGGATATCAGTTATGACGATGCTCTTGCCCTCGACCCGGCAATCGATGCCGATGCCAGCGCCATGGACAGAAAATCCTTCAACAGGCTCTTTCCGAACCTGACCCTGACGCGTTTCCTTGGTGACAATGCTTCGATTCATGCTTCCTACGGAGAGAACTACGTCACGCACGTCGATATCTACCCCTACTACATCTCGCAACGCCCGGCATTCGCCGCCAGGGGCATCTCCTTCCAGGAGCTCTGGGACAAGCGGCAGATGGAGATATCGAGAAACATGGAGGTCGGCATGCGTTTCGCAGGAAGCAACTGGAGCATGGAACCGACCATCTTCTACTCACAGCATAACAACAAGCAGGCCGTACTGTACGATGCCGACCTGGATGCATACTATCCGATGAACAATGCCGATGCAGAAGGCTACGGCATCGAGCTCGAAGCCGAGTACAAAGCGCTTGACAATCTCAGGTGCTATGGCTCGTTCTCCTGGAACCGCTTTTTTTTCACCCAGGATATCTATTCCGAAGGGGGAAGTCTGATCGATGTCAAGGGAAAGCAGATTCCTGATGCTCCTGAATTCCTTGCAAAAGCCATGATAAGCTGGAAAATCGGCGATGTCGCCATATCCCCGGTCATGCGCTATACATCGACCCGTTATGGCGATGTGCTGCACAAGGAGAAAATCGACGGCACAACACTTTTCGATCTCGACCTCACCTGGAGCAGACCGATGCTCGGCTTCAAACAGGTTGACTGTTCCCTGTCGCTGTTGAACATCTTTGACGAGCAGTATGTGAGCATGATCAGTACATCCGATTACAAGACCCTGAAAACCTCCTATCAGCCGGGAGTGCCATTTACTGTAATGGCAACCATAGCCCTGCACTACTGACAACGATTTTGCAGTACCTGTTCTTTCTCCATTACACCATTCCCGGCGTTTTGCCGGCGCCGGGAATATTTTCAACGAACCTTTTCATTACCACGATGAACCTGAAAAAAACAATTCTCTCTCTCCTGCTTCTTCTTGCGGCAATACCGGCTGTCCTCCATGCGGAACAGATAACCATAGCAGCAGGCGCAGGCTATAAACGTCCGCTCATGGAAATCGCAGCTCTTTACGAAAAGAAAACCGGCAATCATATCGATGCCGTATTCGGCAATATGCAGCAGATCTTCTCCCAGACGGAAACAAGCGGAAAGGTCTCTATCATTTTCGGCGAAAAAAGTTTCCTTGAACGATCCTCGCTTGCCTTCAGCAACTTTCATCCGGTAGGAAAAGGCACACTGGTGCTTGCATGGAGAAAAGGGCTCAAACTGAAACGAACCGGAGACATCCGCAGAAACGATATCACGAGACTTGGCATTCCGGACCGGCAGAAAGCCATATACGGGCATGCCGCTGAAGAATACCTGAAAAACTCCGGTCTTGCGGACACCGTCAAGCAGAAACTGATAGTACTTTCCACCGTTCCCCAGGTTTCCGCATACCTTGTATCGGGAGAGATCGATGCCGGCTTTATCAATATTACCGATGCAATCGGAATTCAGAAGAAAACCGGCGGCATGCTCCAGATACCCCGAAACCTTTACTCGCCGATCGATATTCAGGCAGCGATCATCAAAGAATCCGAAAAGAAAACAGAGGTCGCGGACTTTCTCCGGTTCCTGAAACAGCGCGAATCTGTAGCCATTCTCAAACGCTACGGCATATGAATCCGGAGATCATAAGCTTCATAGAGGAAAATGACGCTGCCGGACCCATTCTGCTCAGTCTGGACACGGCGGCAGTCACCCTTATACTGCACCTGATGGCGGGAGTGCTTGCAGGTTTCTTCCTGACCGGCAGAAAAACATTCCTCCGCACCCTTGCCGATACGGCCATCACCCTTCCGCTTGTCTTTCCGCCGATTGCCACAGGCTTTCTTCTTCTGCTGCTGCTCGGCCGCAACGGCATTATCGGCCGTCCCCTGCAGAGCGCAGGCATCGAGACCATCTTCAGCACTACCGGTGTTTATACCGCATCGTTCATAGCCGGACTGCCGCTGGTGGTAAAATCGGTACAGAGTGCAATCGAAACCATGGATCGTTCTCTGCTTGAAGCATCGTGGACGCTTGGAAAAAGCCGGACTCAAACCTACATCCGGGTTGTCCTTCCCCATATCCGTTATGCCCTGCTCACCGGCCTCATCCTCTCTCTCGGGCGCTCATTCGGAGAAGTCGGCATCACGCTCATGCTCGGCGGCAACATCAGCGGAAAAACGGAAACCATGTCGCTTGCCATATACAACGCGGTGTTCGAGGGCAGTTTCGAAAAAGCCGCACTCCTGTCGCTTATCCTCGCCATCATCTCGCTCGGGATGTTCGCCATCCTGAAAAAAATCAGCCGAACAGGCAATGGAAGCCGTACTGTCGCCTGAAACTTGTATTTTACGTTTAATTGAGGCAAAAGCAGCCAACCAAACAGGCCAACCGCATGGCAAAATGCACGAAACAACCAATCGGGCTCGATGGCTCCATCTGGTTCCAGAAATCTCAGAACCGTTTTCTCGGTGGCGACCGGATAGCACTGCTTGAAAAGATCGATGCACTCGGCTCGATCAACAGCGCGGCCAAAGCCGTCGGGATCAGCTACAAAACCGCATGGCACCTGATCAACATGATCAACAACCTTTCCGAAAAACCGCTGGTCGAGCGCACGACCGGAGGCAAGGGAGGTGGAGGCACCCTTTTGACGAAAGAGGGAAAAAAAGTCATCGAACAGTTCAGGGTTGTGCAGGAAGAGCACCGAAAATTCCTCGAAAATCTTGAAGAGCGGCTCGGAGAAACCAGACATCTTTACCAGTTCCTCAGGAGAATATCCATGAGAATAAGCGCGCGAAATATCTTTTCGGGAACCGTTGAAAAAATCACCCGCGGCGCGGTCAACGCCGAAGTGCTGCTGGCGCTCCCTGACGGGCCGCTCATCACCTCGGTCATCACCATCGGTGCAATCGACAATCTCGGCCTGAAAGAGGGCATGAACGCATATGCCATCATCAAATCCAACTCGATCATCATAGGCAGGAATCTGCACAATGCCCGTATAAGCGCACGTAACGTCATGTGCGGCACCGTCAGCAAGGTTATCGAAGGACCGGTCAGTACGGAAGTGGATGTTGCCATAGGGGGCGGAAACGTCATTTCGGCAATCATCACCCACGGCAGTTCCGAAAAACTCGGGCTCAGGGACGGCGAACACGTCTGTGCGGTCTTCAAGGCATCGAGCGTGATACTCGGTGTGAACTGAAGATTTGCTTCATTGAGGAGATACCCTATCTTAAAGGAAAAGCTATTCCTGATCTACAGGATACCTCCATATTTCAATTCGTATCCTTGAGCAGCAAGAACATCAGCAATTCCCCTCTCATCGACCGGTTCCGGCGTACCATCAGCTACGCCCGCATAGCCGTAACCTCCCGGTGCAATCTCCGGTGTACCTACTGCATGAGTGAAGAACACGAATACCACTCATCTGCCGGCCGTGACACACTGAAAACCGGCGACATTGCGCTGCTGATCGGGATTCTTGCCGGACTCGGCGTAAAGAAAATCCGATTTACCGGAGGAGAACCCCTTCTGCGTAATGACATTGCCAAACTTGTCAAGACCGCAAAACGTACCGAAGGCATCGAAAACGTCTCACTCACCACCAACGGAGTGCTGCTACACAGACACCTCGACGCACTGCTCGACGCCGGACTCGATGCACTGAACCTGAGTATCGACACCCTCGACCGGAAGCGTTATCAAGCCATAACCCGACGGGACGTTTTCCTGCAGGTGAAGGCAAATCTTGATACCCTTCTCGCATCAAAGGCCTTACCGGTCAAACTCAACGTCGTGATGATGCGGGGCATCAACAGCGATGAGGTTGCAGAGTTCATGGAGTTCACCAGGCACCATGCAGTCACGGTACGGTTCATGGAACTGCAGCCGTTCGACGACCATCAGATCTGGCGAACCGGCAGGTTTCTCGGTCTCGATAAAATTCAGGATATGCTCCACGAGGCTTATCCGGAACTTCTGCCGCACCGGGGAACATCGACCGAATACTTCAGTTTCAGCCTTCCGGGCCACGCCGGATCGGCGGCAATCATTCCGGCCTATACGAGAAATTTCTGCAGCCAGTGCAACCGTATACGGATCACGTCGGAAGGAACGGTAATCAGCTGTCTCTACGACAAACAGGGCCTGAACCTGCAGCCTCTCCTGGAGCGAAGTACTGCTGTTGAAGAAATCACTGAGGTATTCAGAACGGCAGTCCGGGAAAAACCGGAAGACGGAAGAAACCAGGGGGATGGAGAGAACCTGCGAACCAGCATGTCGGAAATCGGGGGATAAGCTCATTATAGGACAGCAACCGGCATGCCTGCCTGCAGTGTACCCCCCTGCAATACCTTGCAGAAAACCCCTTCACGCGGCATGATGCAATCACCCGTCGCCCGCTGGATCGCACACCCGTCATTATGGCACTCCTTGCCGATCTGGGTCACTTCGAGCACCAGTGTTTCCCCGACCAGAAGACGCTTGCCTGGCGCAAGTGAAACAAGATCGATACCTCTGGTCACGATGTTTTCGGCGAAAACCCCGTGATCGAGTTCAGGCATCTTTTCACGCATCCGGTCGATGCTCTCCCCGGCCAGCATGGATACCTGACGGTGCCACTCTCCGGCATGGGCATCCCCCTCTATTCCCCATCCGTCACGGAGAACGATTTCCTGCACCTCACTTTTGACCACCCCTTTTTCCTTGCTGATGCACACTGCCTCGATGTATCCCATACGTTCACGCCGGTTATGTTGAAATGCCGCTGATGACTGCAATAAAATAAAATATCGCAAGAGAGTACAACATATCTCCAGGTATCCGCATCGCGTAAACCCGTTTTTTTTGGAAAATTCAAAAAAAGAACCGAAATTAACAATTGTTAATAACCATCAAATACCCGTTCATGAAAACAAAGAACACGACAATCCGAATGATGTGCCTCTGCTGCTGCGCAAGCACCGCACGAACCGGCACAAGAACGAAAAGAAATGGCGTGTAATCCATCTGTTTCATGATCGGGGTATAGTGGACCCGGATTTTCAGACAAAGGTTTAAGGTGGTAACTTGCCCAAAAAAGGGACAAGATATGAGCGAAAAGCACCGCAAAAGTTTTACGGCACAATTCAAGGCCAAAGTGGCGCTTGAGGCGATCAGAGGAGA
>NZ_JAIOZR010000002.1 GCF_021740465.1 Chlorobium sp.
GAACCTGCGGCCAGAATTCCGCAAGAACGGTAGAAGGGACAAGAAATTCTGCCGCTATGAGGTTGCAGGCCCGTTCGTTATCATTGTCTGCAGGCTGCAAATCCCGCAAATCGAAGGCTGCACTGACGCCAATCCAAATGTGGGCAAGCTCATGCGCAAGAGTGAACATTCGCGCAGCTTTTCCATCCACACCATTGAGGAACACAAGTGGAGCATAATCGTCAACGAGCACAAAACCGCGGAATTCCTGCGGATCGAGTTTCCGATGCGTGTTGTTCTCGACGATCCCGTTGGACATGACCAGGATACCGGCATTTTCGACTTTTCCAATCAACGCTCTCAAAGCCTCACCCCAGTTTGGCTGATTCGCTGCCCAGCTTTCGTCGATACCAAGAACAGCCCTGATATTTCGGGCAATTTCGGCAGGCTCAGTGTCAATCCGGCGGGAACCCACAAATGGCAGACGGTCATGCCCTTCAGCGATAAGATACTCTCTCATCCAGACCTGCCTGCGTTGCATTGCCTGGATGGTATCGATCAGTTCGGGACTTAACCCGGATCCGGATTCAGCCGAAACTGTCCGGAAATTGGCGACAGGCAGTTGCTCGACAGGAGGCTTCTGTAAAAGGAGATAGCCAAAAGGCACGGCAGCCGCTTTCGCAAAATCCTGCAATTGCCGGAAAGTCGGCAATGCATCCCCGTCCCGCCAGCCGGAAAGCTTCGGAAATTTCCGTTCCAGGCTTTCTCTTCGCCGGGAACGGTCTAACGCCCATTCAAGGACTTGTGCGTTAACAGCGACTTTCATTGTTCATTCATAGTGTGGTCGTCTTTATAATAACCGATTTAATGAACCAATGATATGAAGCGGAAAAAAGAAATCTCAGTCTGGCTGAACTTGCTGTAAAAATACAAAAATCCATACACAAAAAGCTATTTCATAGTTTATCGGCAGCCAACATCCGGGTAAAGATCGATGCTGTGACCACAGCATCAAAAAGCCTCAGTGATGATCAGCACTGATAAAAAAAGCCGGAGTTGCAGGGCATTCCGGCTTGAGAGAACTATGGGTGCCCGGAGCAGCTTCGTTTTCATCACGGACAATCCCTTGACCTTTCCTCCTTAATTCCCTGCAGAAGCTTTTTCAGGAGTTGCAGGGCAGCCTGAATGTTGTCACTCCGGAATGATACTCCCCTGACCATATCTGCGAGCATTCTCAAACTCCGGTCTTCGTCAGTTTCGCGTTCAAGAATCTCCTCGATCGTCCTTACGGTTTCCACTCTGCCCAACAGTGCAATCTCCCGACCGAGCAGCCGAACGGAAGCAAACCGTGGGTCAAACTCTTCCTCGGTAAGCAAGGGTATATGAAATTCGTACAATTTCGACAGAACATCCGTCGAACCATAGCTTTCAAGTATAAAGAGCAGATCGCTGGCATCCCGGTCGCGGCTCGGGTATGCATCGTTCCAGGATATGATCTTCATGATCGCCAGAGCCGGCACTGATGGCACAAGTATCCCCAGAGGCGGTTCCGTACTGAACTGCACCCTCAATGCTGATTGACAGGCCTCTTCAAACCCGAGCAAGCTCATGACCCGCTGGTGGTCAGGAGGCCAACTGATGCTCTTCGTCTGGCCGCTTATCACCCCGTATGGCACAATGTCTACAACTGCGGGAAACCTCCGTGCACTGAAGCGGTACGGTAATGTCGTCGGGTCCAGAAGATCTCGTTCGCTCATGGTGCCAGTCAGACGATGGAATTCTTCCCAGCTTGCCACCTCAACGCCGATATCGATATCTTCAGTTATTCGGGGAGCTGGAATCCTGTGGATATGTTCAAAAATCACGTCTCGAGCAAAAGCCCCAACCACAAAGAAACGTATGCCGAGTTCGTCGGCAACATCCTTGATACCCCTGAGAACAGCTATCCTTTCGGGGTCAATCCTGCCTGAAATATCGATCGAGATACTGTTCATAAATCAATGTTGCGGTTTCCATGGTTCGCTGATCGCCTGTCGCTGCAAGGTCGGCATAGATGATGACCGGATGCGCGACATCAGCTTCACCGAATCCATTCTCCGGAGGCCAGAACCGTTCGAGTATCTCTACGTTGCCATGAGGATCTTTTTTCAGCCTGTTGGCGACCACCAGCTCTGCCATGCGCATTCTGTCCGCATACAGCGTGAGCGTCCCCGGCTTAAGGTATCCGGTCAGTTTCGCTGCTGCAACCTCTCCTCCCCACTGGGCAAGGTCGGGATCAAGCCGGGCATCCTTCCACCACTCTCCATCACCCCTGAAGCGCCCGAGCAACAGTTTTGGCTTCAGGTAGTCGGGATACGCCGCGACCCAACGCTCAAAAAGCGTCTTCCTTTCCAGAAGCCGCTTCCCCTTTTTCCCCAAGTCGAGAACAAAGCCTCTCCGGATCATTTCGGTCATGGTGCCGTTTACCGTCCCCAGGGCGACGCCCGTCATCCCTGCAATCTTTCGATACGGCCAGTCAACCAGTTCCGGTCTGCACAGAAGAAGATAGACGATCTTCAGGCCGACCCCTTTGAAAAGACGAGCTGCGGTTGGTGCCGGTTCATCCTTTTCGGGCCTGTTGCCTTTGACGAAGATCAACAACGGAGGCTGATCGATGAATGCATTTCCGACCGTATCGATGAACTGAATGCCGACTTCGCGCAATCTTGCGGCTGCTTCGAAGGGGACATACCCTGTCGCCAGCAGGTGCGGATGCGGCATCTTGCCCTTTTTCATCAGAACCTGCGGCTCCTCCGCTTTGGCAAGCCGCTTCCTGACCTCGACACACCAGACGAACTCCTTTCCGTATATCTTTGCCTGAACAATGAAGTCGTATCCCCGGTCATATGGATCGTCTGCCTGTTCAAGCGCATATTCCACAGGAACAAGCGCCTGCAGGGCATCCATCGCCTTCCGCAGGACTTCAGTCTGGTTCACGGCAACCCGGTTATGTTCATTATTTTTTTTGTTCATTATTATTGAACATAAAGAATATATGAACAATAATCAACAGAAAATGCGGACAGACAGGCATCGCGAAACAGCAATAAAAAAAGCCGGAGATGCAGGGCATTCCGGCTTGAGAGAACTATGGGTGCCTGGAGCAGTTACTTCTTCATCACCGCCGCATCATCCATGAACTTTTTCAGCCCCGCGTCGGTGAGCGGGTGGTTGGCGAGCTGTTTGATGACGCTGTAGGGAAGGGTGACGATGTCGGCGCCCATCATGGCGGCGGTGACCACATGCTGCGGATGGCGCACGCTGGCCACGATCACCTCGGTCGGGTAGCCGTAGTTGTCGAATATGGTGACGATCTGCTCGACAAGCTCCATGCCGTCGGTGCTGATGTCGTCGAGCCGGCCCACGAAGGGGCTCACGTAGTCCGCGCCGGCCTTGGCGGCAAGCAGCGCCTGGTTCGGCGAGAATACCAGCGTGGCGTTGGTGCGGATGCCACAGGCGGAGAGGTGTTTGATGGCCTTCAGGCCGTCGATGGTGAGCGGGCATTTGACCACCACGTTCTCGTGGATCGCCGAGAGGTCCTCTCCCTGGGCGATCATCTCCTCGGCCTTGAGGCAGGTGACCTCGGCGCTGACCGGACCGTCGACGATGTCGCAGATGCGCCGGATGTGCGCCTTGAAGTCGCTGTAGGTGAAGTTCGACGGGTCGCCGACTATCTTCGCAATAAGCGACGGGTTGGTGGTGACGCCGTCCAGCACACCGAGTTCGGCGGCTGAACGGATTTCGTCGAGATTGGCGGTATCGATGAAGAATTTCATCAGGGCCCCCTTTACTTCGTTATGAGCGGTTATGCGCCGACGCTCTCTTTGTCGAGCATGGCGTTGAAGTTCTTTGCCGCACGCCCTTCCCAGTTGCGTTTGTGATAGGCGTAGCCTGCGATGAGCGGCATGGCGACGGTGGCTTCGGCAAACACCATCTGCTCGTAGACGGTATCGACCTTGCCCCATGAGCTGGCCTCTTTGAGGGTTGAGCCGGAAAGTGCGCCGTCGCGCTCGTCGGCAACGGTGATCTGCACGGCGTAGGTGTGCATGGAGACATCCTCGTAGCCCAGCACTTCGGCCGCCACCACGATGTCCTGCGTGAAGTTCTTCGGCACGCCGCCGCCGATCATGAATATGCCGGTCCTGTCGTTCTCGATCTTGACCTTTGTGAGTTCGCGGAAATCCTTCACGGAGTCGATGGCCACATGGTTATCGGGGTTGTGCCATTGGTGGTGCACCAGACCGAAGCCTGCCGAACAGTCGCTGAATGCCGGGCAGAAAATCGGTACGCCCTTTTCGTACGCTTTATAGACGATGGAGTTTTTGTCGAGGTTGTTCCGCTCGATATATTTTGCCATTTCGATGATGAACTCGCGCGAGGAGTATGCTCCGGGCTGCATGGAGTCGGCGATTTTGCCCGTGGTTTCGTCGCAGACGCGCAGATCGTCCTCGTCAATATAGGTGTCGTAGATGCGGTCCACGTGCAGGTCGCGCAGGATGGCGTCGTCGATGAACGGGGTGCCTTTGTAGTGTTTGAAGCCGAGCGCTTCGAAAAAGTCCTGATCGACGATGTTGGCGCCGGTGGAGACGATGGCGTCAACCATGTGGTTGTCGAGCATGTCGATGATGACCTGCTTCAGTCCGGCGCTGATGAGCGAACCGGCAAGCGTGAGAATGACGGCGCACTCCCTGTCCTGCTGCATGAGGTCGAGGATGGAGGCGGCACGGGCAAGGTTGCGGGCCTGAAAGGCGGTATCGGCCATCTGGTCTATAAGCGGTACTATATTGAGACTCTTGATATCGATATGCCTGACCGGCGCGTTGAGCAGTTCCTCTTTTCTGATCCCCGATTCCATAGTTGCCTTCCGTAGAGTTATAATTGTTCAAAAAAAAAGAGAGTAAGCTTACTATATCACACATTCGAATTGCCGGATGCTGCTTCCTTCCGGATCTGACATGGTTGGGCAACCGAATGTTGTATAGGACTTACTCTCTAAATATAGCTGTTTCAGAACTCTTTTTGTGTCAAGAAAACGAAACAAGTGGCTCAATATAGTGTAATGAAAACAAAAAACAAACAAAGGTCTTTTATCTTTCTTGCAACTGTTATAACTTCATAGGCACCCGGGCACCGTTGCAGTTCAAAGCGGTACCGGTTCACGATAACGGCAAACTACTGCGACAGCGCCGCAAGGGGCAGTTTTTTATCTACCAATACCGGCGGCGGACATCTTTTTTATGGGTACTCTTCGCATTTTAAGCGGGATGCGGCCAACCGGCAAACTGCACCTCGGACACTTCACCGGCGCACTTGAAAACTGGATTCACTACCAGAACCTGCTCGCAGAGGACGGTTCAAGAGTCTACGAAACCTGGTTTCTCATAGCGGATTACCACATCCTGACCACGTCGCTTGAAACTTCCGACGCATACCTGAACACCATCGAAATGCTGCTCGACTGGCTTGCCGCCGGCATCGATCCCGATAAAAGTCCCGTTTTCCGCCAGTCGCAGGTGAAGGAGCACGCCGAACTGTTCCTGCTTTTCGCCATGCTGATCACCTCCGCCCGGCTCGAACGCAATCCGACGCTGAAGGAGCAGGTGCGCGACCTGAACATGGAATCGCTGACCTACGGCCATCTCGGCTATCCGGTGCTGCAGGCGGCCGACATCCTGCTCTACAAGGGCAACGTGGTACCGGTAGGCGAAGACCAGATTCCTCACGTGGAAATAACCCGCGAGATCGCACGAAAATTCAACTTCCACTACCCGCATCCCGAACTCGGAGAGGTGTTCCCTGAACCGGAACCGAAAATCACCAAATTTTCGCGACTGGTGGGGCTCGACGGCAAGGCGAAGATGTCGAAGTCGCTCGGCAACACGATACTGCTGTCCGACCCGCCCGAAGAGGTCTTCAAAAAGGTCCGCAACGCGGTGACCGATACCCTGAAAGTCCGGAGAAACGATCCGGGACGTCCGGAAGTGTGCACCGTGTTCAGCTATCACCAGCGCTTCACCCCCGCGCCGGAGCTTGCGGAAATCGAAGCCGGCTGCCGTTCCGGCGCTCTGGGCTGTGTCGACTGCAAGAAACTCTGCGCAAGCGCCATATCGGCGGAGCTGGAGCCGCTGCTTGAGAAACGCCGCTACTATGAGGCCCACATAGATCTGGTAAAGGATATCCTGCTCGAAGGGGAGAAAAAAGCCAGAACCCGGGCATCGCAAACCATGCAGGAAGTCCGTGCCGCCATGGAGCTCGGCTGAACGAGACCCCCGCTTCCGGCATCAGCTAACAATCCGATCAAGAGACCCGATGACACTACCAGCAAGGAGACAGGCATTTATTTTCGACATGGACGGCGTTCTGACCGACAACATGCGCTTTCACGCCGAGTCATGGGTCGAACTGTTCCGTGACTTCGGTCTTGAAGGCCTCGACCCCGAGCGCTATCTCGTCGAAACCGCAGGCATGAAAGGAGCTGACGTACTCCGCTATTTTCTTGACCCCGACATAAGCGCTTCCGAGGCCGAGCGCCTGACGGAGCTGAAGGACTTTCTCTACCGGGTCAACTCCCGCGGCCGCATCGCGCCGGCGCCGGGACTGCTTCCGTTTCTTGAAAAAGCCAGTCAGGCGGGAATACGGCTCGGCGTGGGAACCGGCTCGGGAGCCAAAAACACGGCCTATGTGCTCGATCTTCTCGAGGCCTCACACTTTTTTCAGGCCGTGGTCGGTTCCCATCAGGTCAAAAACGGAAAACCCGCTCCCGACATCTTTCTCAGGGCAGCCGAACTGCTCGGAGCTGAACCGGCCGACTGCATCGTTTTCGAGGATGCCATGCCGGGCATAGAGGCCGCGGCAAGGGCCGGAATGAACTGCGTGGCCGTTACCACGACGAACGGCGCGGAGGCCTTCGCGCCCTGCAGCAACATAATTGCCGTCATCGACGATTTCCTGCAGGTGAATCCCGTCGCCCTGTTTGACCGGCTTCACGAATCCCGTACTGCAACCCTATAACCTATTGAGATGCAAGAGTTCCTTCTTCCTGCCATCAAGACCGCCATGCAGGCTGCAGCGATAACGACGGAAAAACCCGTTCAGCTTGAAAAGCCGGCCGATAAAAAAAACGGCGACTACTCCACCAACATTGCGCTCCTGCTCTCGAAGGAGTGCCGCAGAAATCCGAAAGATCTTGCTGCGGAGCTGATCGAACGCATGACCTTTCCGGAGGGTACCGTCGAAAAAATAACCGTTGCCGGCCCTGGATTCATCAACTTCTATCTGGAGCCCTCCTTCATCATGCAGTCGGTAGAGCATGTTCTC
Source organism: Chlorobium sp. (assembly GCF_021740465.1). GTDB lineage: Bacteria > Bacteroidota > Chlorobiia > Chlorobiales > Chlorobiaceae > Chlorobium. The sequence goes on from NZ_JAIOZR010000002.1 coordinate 7,336, forward strand.
GTCGAAGGAAAGGGATACGGATCCTCATGCACCGGAAAGGGGCGGAACGCTATTGTCGAATATGTCAGCGCAAACCCGACCGGACCGCTCACCATCGGGAGGGGAAGAGGCGGAGTGCTGGGCGACTGCATAGCGAACCTGCTTGAAACCCAGGGGTATGCCGTTACCAGGGAGTACTATTTCAACGACGCCGGCCGTCAGATGCAGATTCTGGGCGAATCGGTACGATACCGCTATCTCGAACGGTGCGGAAAGGGCGGGAAGTTCCCCGATACGCACTACCAGGGTGACTATATCCGCGATATTGCTGAAACGCTCTTCGCAGAACACGGCTCCGCCCTCGTCGACAGCACTGATCTGGGGGTTTTCAAGGACAGCGCGGAAGCTATCATTTTCAGTTCGATCAGAAAAACCCTCGAACGGATCGATATCCGCCACGACTCGTTTTTCAACGAGCACACCCTCTACACCGTGAGGGAAAACGGAAAATCTGCCAATGACGAGGTGCTTGAGCTGCTCAACTCGAAAGGGTTCATAGGACGGTACGACGGGGCGACCTGGTTTCTTACGACAAAACTCGGACAGGAAAAAGACAAGGTTCTGGTAAAATCCTCAGGAGAACCAAGCTACCGCCTGCCGGATATCGCCTACCATCTCGACAAGTACCGCAGGAAATTCGATCTGATCGTCAACGTATTCGGCGCTGACCACATCGACGAGTATCCTGACGTTGTGGAGGCATTGCGCATCCTCGGTCACGATACCTCGAAAATGCGGGTCGCCATCAACCAGTTCGTCACCACCACGGTGAACGGCGAAACCGTGAAAATGTCCACCCGCAAAGGCAACGCCGACCTGCTCGACGAGCTGATCGACGATGTGGGCGCCGACGCCACGCGTCTGTTCTTCATCATGCGCGGCAAGGATTCCCATCTGAACTTCGACATCGAACTGGCCAAGAAACAGTCGAAGGACAACCCGGTATTCTACCTGCAGTACGCCCATGCGCGCATCTGCAGCCTCTTGAGGATGGCCGCCGAAGAAACCGGATTCAAGCCGGACGGAACCGGTCGGCACCTGATGCAGGAACTCACCTCGGAGCCTGAAGTCCAGCTCGGATTCGCTCTGCTCGATTACCCGGAAATGATCCGCTCTGCCGTCCGGCTTCTGGAACCTCAGAAAATGGTGGAATACCTGCACTCCATCGCGGAGCTCTACCATAAATTCTACCAGGAGTGTCCGATTCTGAAGGCGGAGCCTGAAATTTGCACAGCAAGGCTCTTCCTGTCGCTTGCAACCCGTCAGGTTCTGCAGAACGGCTTCAGGATTCTGGGTATATCGGCCCCGGAATCGATGTAATGATACCTGACTACGCGGTGCGGTAAAGACCGTGTTCTGCGATGTAATGCCTGATCGATGAGGGGAGGAGACCTGCGACCGGAAGACCTGCGACAACAGCCTGGCGGACTATGGTGGACGAAATCGGACAGTCGAAATCGATGAAGCGGATAGAATCCGGTGGGAAAACCTCCGGAGGAAGGGGCTCCTGTGCTGAACTTCTTCTGAATACTGCTACCCGGCAGAGCGAAAAGAGAGTCTGCCATGACTTCCATGAGGTGATTTCACGGAAGCTGTCTTCTCCGATCAGGAGAGTCAGCGAATCGAGCGGGTAAACCGAGCGAACATATCGGATAAGATCGATCGTAAATGAAGGCTGCCTTTTCTCCAGCTCCCAGCCGCTTACCTCTGCGGAAATACCCACACGACTCAGCTCGCCGGCGAGCAGCTGTGCCATTCCTTTCCGGTGCACGTCGGCGGCCAGGTATCGTCCCTTGAAGGGATTGTTGGAAACTGAAATAATCAGACGATCCACCCTGAGCAGCTCCGAGGCAAAAAGGCAGAGCGCCAGATGTCCGTTATGCGGAGGGTCAAACGAGCCTCCGTAGAGAGCCAGGTGCACCCTGAAAGTCTCAGCTGTTGCTGAAATTCTTCATGATCTCGTCGCGGGTCCCCTGCATCTGGTCGGCTTTATCCGGATAGAGCTGCAGATAGCGGTCGAGCGCCTGACCGGCATCAAACCATTTCTTTCTTTTGACCAGTACATCGATTCTGCCTTTCCACGCCTGTTCGAGGTAGATGGTATCGGGATAGCGCCTGATGACTTCGTCAAAATAAATACCTGCAGCCTTGTACTTCTTCAGCTGGATATACTGCCTGCCAATGTAGTAGGAATTTTTGGCAAGTTTTTCACGAAGAGTGGCAATGGTTTTTTCTGCATAGGCCTGCGACTGTCCGCTTTCGAGTTCAGCCTGCGCCACAGCGTACCGTTCACGGTAGGCCTCGTTGGAAGGGTTGACTTTCACCATCTCCCGATACATATCGACATCGGCAGCAATCTGTGCGGAATCCCTTCCCGGATAGAGATCCAGATAAATGGCAAACTGTTGAATGGCTTTCAGGGTATGCTCGTGATCGAGCTCAAAATGAGTGGAGAGTTGTTCATGCGATTGCGCAAGCTGAAACTGCGCCTGGCGGGCATACGCCGAAGAGGGCACCTGCTGCAGGAGACGGGTGAACATATCGACGGCAAGCAGATACTGCTTTGATTTATAATAGGACTGTCCGAGCAGAAACAGGATATCGTCTTCGAGTGCCGTTGCGCGGGAGGTGAAAATTACCGGTTCGAGCGCCAGAGCGGCATCTTCGTAATCTTCCTTGCCGTAGTAGCCGAGGGCCTTTTCATAACTGCCTTCAACGGCAGCGGACGAATCGAGCGACACCTTCGAAGAAGAGCAGGCAGAGAACAGAAGTGCAGAGACCGGAACTATCATCAGGGCTGAACGCAGGGTCAATCTGGGACGAAACATAGTTACTCCGTTAGGCCATAGGGTTTGAATTAAACAGCATAATACAAAATAAACAGAAAACAGGAAGTGCCTGTACAGGAAAGTACCCGAACATGAATTTACAACCTGCCTGCCTGATTATCAATCCGCAGCATCATTTTTCGGTAATTCCTTCAAATGCAGCACCTTGCAGATACCTGGGCGCACAGAAAATCCCGATAGTCCCTGCCTCGTGAAAATCGTAAATCGCCCGGCAATACCCCATAACAGGAGATGCGGAAAAAAGGAAAAACAAAGCGGAGTGGTGAATGCCGGGGAAGCTGGAATTGCACAGAAAAAAACGGCTATCTGCAGGAGCCGCGATAGTCGCGGCGCCTGCAGACAGAAAAACAGCTGTCAGAAGGTAAAAAGCTTGATGCCTTCAGCTCGAAGTTTCTGGGCGACAACCGGAGGTTTGGCAACACTCACTCCCTTGACGAGATCCGCTTCCGTTTTACCCTTGTTCGGCAGATAGAGCGGGCAGACTTCGACCGGTACTCCTTTGGCCATAAGATCGCCAAGCAGCATTTGAGGGGATTTGTTCTGCGGCTTCATCATAACCTCCCGGCTTTTCTGCAGCGCCAGGTCACCGGCAGGGCCGCACAGCAGAATCTGAACGCTTTTCCCCTGAAGTACGGTTTGAGTTGAAAGCACCAGCGCCATCATCTGGGTCATCGGATCGGAATCCGTGATTACAACGAAAAGGCCTTTCGTATTATCTACGACGGCCCCGGACTTTGAGTCTTTTGTGGCAGCAGGCTCCATGGCGCCCAGAGAAAGAGGGAAAAGAAATGCCGCAAGCAGTGCTAAGGCGGTAAGGTTTTTTTTCATGTGTTTCATAGAATCATCTCCTGAACGTTTTTTCTTGATCGTATTATAAAAATCCGGCATCTTGCCGGATGCGGTATAGCATTATTGCATACATGCCGTTGAATATAGCTCCGAATTACCGGGCAGGCAATGCTTAACAATTATTACGCGAATTTTTCCACAAAAAAAACCCGCAGAGGGGACAAACAGAGCCCTGCGACTCACGCTTGCGTTGTAAGATAGAAAAGGGCAGAGTGAAGGCGATACCGGGAAGAGGGGCGGACTTCGGAGAGACAAAACCCAATCGGGAGGAGGAAAACTTCGGGAACAACCGCTGTGGAGCTTAGGGGAGTCGAACCCCTGACCTTCTCATTGCGAACGAGACGCTCTACCAACTGAGCTAAAGCCCCTTTCCGGAAGCATGCAGGGAACTCCCTGCAGCTGAAAGGAATATCAAAAAAAAATACGGACAAAAAAATAGCCTGCAGTGCGTACAGGCTATTTTTCATGTTTTGGTGCAGTACACCTCTCCGGCTGGCTTACATTTTGCCGGACATCAGTGACTGTTTCATCATCTGAAGCTGATGACTGACGCTGCCGTCAACGATAGTGTCCCCGATCTTTACCGTAACGCCGCCGAGAAGGTTCTCCTGAAGCGACATTTTCGCCCGGACTTTTTTGCCGGTATAGGAGGCAAGCTTGTTTACCAGCTCTTTGGCCTGATCATCGCTCAGCTTCACGGCGCTTTTGACATCGACGTTTATGACCCCGTTTCGCTCGTCAAGCAACTTGTGAAATTCGTTGACGATCTCGGGAATCTGACCGGCTCTTTTCTTCTGAGCAAGAAGCATGAGAAAAATCATCACTTTTTCACCGGCGCTTTCACTGAAAATCGCCTCGAGAATATGCTTTTTCTTGTCTGCGTTGATCAGTGGGCTTCGAAGGGCATGAGCCAGATCACGGGAGTGATCGAGCGTTTCCTTTATGTTGTTGAGTGCCTCGGTTGCCTCTTCAAGAAACTGACCCTCTTCTGCTGCGGAAAGGAGCGCTGATGCATACCGCCTGCTTGCAATTACACTTGACATTTCGTGCGGAATTTTCAGTTACGTTTTGAGGAAAGATCCTGAATCATGCTGTCAACAATTTTTTTCTGCATGTCTGCATCGAGGCTGGATTTGATGATTTTCTCCGCACCCATGACCGCAAGATCTGCAACCTCGTTTCTCAGAACGTCAAGAGCACGAAGCTTCTCCTGCTCGATCTCCTCTTTGGCAGAGGTAATCATTTTTTTCGCTTCCTCGTGCGCTTTTTCCGTCATTTCGGAGCGAAGCTTTTCTCCGTATTCCTTGCCTTCACGAATGATCCGCTCGGCTTCGGCATCGGCTTTTGCCAGCGTCTCCCTGTTTTTGCGAAGTATCGATTCAGCTTCATCCTTTGCATTGTGAGCACGGTCGATTGCCGACTGAATTCCTTTCTCCCTCTCTTCCAGCGCAGTGATGATTGGCCCCCATGCAAGCTTTTTCAGAATAAGCAGGACGAGAACGAAGGTTACCGCAGTCCAGAAAATAAGTCCGGGGTTCGGGCTTAAAAGACCGCCGCTGAGAAGTATGATTCCCGACGTAAGCATGAACACTGTTCCTTTAACGGGTTGAATTAAATATCCGACTGCGGCCCGCCCGGAAAGAAGCAGCCGCAATCGGGATATGTTCTGATTAAAGCCTAAGACATGAATTCCCGCTTACTTGAGAGCAAGCAGAACGCAGATAACCTCACCGAACAGAGCAACACCTTCGATAAGGGCCGCCGCGATAATCATTGTTGTACGGATCTCTGAAGTTGCTTCCGGCTGACGGGCAGTACCCTCTGCAGCTGAAGCGGCAATGTTACCGATACCAAGACCTGCACCGATGACAGCAAGACCTGCGCCGATACCGGCACCTAAGAATCCCAAACCTTCCATCTTGTAATTACCTCCGTTTATTTGTTGTATGTTTTGCGAGTAAATTATGAGCAGTGTAAAAAATTTCCAATCTGCCGGAGAGTTCCCTTCAAAACAGTATCCCCGACCTGTTTCCGGTCAGTGATGCGCTACTCCCGCTTCATGCTCGTCATGTCCATCGTGTGCCGTGGCAAGGCCTATGAACAGGGCAGAAAGCATGGTAAAAATGAACGCCTGAAGAAATGCGACAAAGATTTCCAGCAGGTAGATGAATATAGAAAACGGAACCGATACGGCAACAGCCACAATATAGCTTTTCAGGATGAAGCTGATGAAAATAAGGCTGAGGATGACGATATGACCGGCGGTCATGTTTGCGAACAGTCGAACGGTAAGAGCAAACGGCTTGGTGAAAAGTCCGATAATTTCGATAGGAATCATGATAATCCAGAGCGACCAGTGCGTTCCTGCGGTAAGATGGGCGGCGTAGCCCTTAAGGCCGTGCGCCTTGAGTGATGCCACCTGGGTAATGAAGAAGGTGAAGACCGCAAGCGTAAGCGTAACGTTGACATTTCCTGTCGCTGTGGCTCCATAAGGCACCAGACCGAGAACGTTGCAGAGCAGAATGAAGAAAAATACGGTAAGCAGATAGGGCAGATGTTTTTCGTAGCCGGGGCCGATGTTCGACTTCGCCACATCGAGGCGGATGAAATCAACAAGCGCTTCCATGGCATTGGCCAGACCTTTCGGAGCATCCTTCGAGGTCATCTTTGCATACTGGCTTCCGACAGCGCCGAAGACGATCAGGACGAGAGCGGCAGCCAGCCACATCATGACGACATGCTTGGTGATCGAAATATCGAAACCTCCGACAACGATTTTCGGCAGCTCCACCTCTCCGAACGGCTCGAAAGCGAATACGTTGCTGTCGAGAATATGATGCATGATCACATCGCCCGGCTTCTCACTGTGGCCAGCCTCGGCTCCGTGAGCGGCAGCTTCGGTGTGCGCACCGGCTGCTTCAGCGGTCACCGCCGCACTGTCGTGCATAGCGGAACCGACCTCTGCAGGAGCGGCTGACGAGGGTACGCCGGCACTCATCAGAAGCGGTACGGCAAGTGCGAGAACTTTAAGAAACGCTTTGGCCTGTTTAACGATTACCGGTTTCATGCAACGTTCTTTTTCTGTTTGTTTTTCTTTTGATAGCCGAGAATTTCAACAATGACATAGATGCAGTAAAAAGCAAAAAACGACAGCACAAAATCATAGACCGCCACGAAATCTCTCGCTATGATCAGCGCAACCAGAACCATGAGCAGAAGGAGGCGGATTGCCAACCCTCCGAAAACGACCTTGGTGAATACAATCGATTCTCTGTCAAACGCATAGTCGAAAAGCACATAACCGGCAAGGGCATTGGCTGCCACCATGACCCAAGCAAGAAAGACTGCATGCAGATCGATACTTCCCGGTTCGATGCCCCAGTAGATAACCGCCCATAAAATGACGGACAAGATACATAACTTTATAAGAAAATCAAATAATGGTTTCATCCTCTTCTATCGCTTCTTTGGTTTAAAAAATACCCTCTATCCCTTTTTTTTCCTGTTCGCTATCCGAAGCGTTTTCATGAGAACGAGCACCATGCCCGCCATCCCCATAAAGACCCCGGCAAGCAGCAGCAGGGGAGATGTCCCCAGCTTTTCATCTGCCCAGTAACCGGCAAGCACAAAAAAAACAAAACTTGCGGCAATCTGAACGCCAAGTCCCATATACTCGGAGAGCGCCCTGAGCGATCGCCCGAAAGAGTCCTGGTAGCGCTCATCCTCCGGCTGTTGTTTCATAACCCCCCTCTTTCCGTTATGTTCGGACTGCAAAGACTCATGACTCATGAAGCGGTTTTGGAAAAAACGCTTCACGAAAAGCTCCTGCTTTCGAAAAAGCTGTTATTTTGACTTTGGCCGGGAGCGGACGGGCACCACGGCATAATAACGTTTTATCGGTATTCATGAAAAATAACCGGCCATGCAACCCGAATACATTGTCCCCGGAATATTCAGCGGCATCGACGATCTTGTCGCCCTGCAGACAACAAGGAAAGGCGGCGTCAGTCCGCCCCCTTTCGGAAGCCTCAATCTCGGAAGAAACACCGAAGACAGCATGGAGAACGTCAGGGAAAACACTGCCGCTTTATGCCGGGCGCTGCAGATAGCGCCTGAACGGCTTGCCGGTTCCGATCAGGTTCACGGCACCGGGGTGCTTCACGCACGGCGCCCCGGCTGCTACCGGGGCTACGATGCCCTTGTCACCGCAAGCCGCGACGTCTATCTCTGCATTTTCACCGCCGACTGCTTCCCGGTGCTGCTCTGCGATCCGGAAAACCGGGCAGTGGCGGCTATCCATGCCGGATGGAAAGGCACTGCGGGAGCGATTGTCGCGAAAACCATCGAACTCATGCAGCAGCAGTTCCATTCGAATCCAGGAAATCTCTTTGCATGGATAGGCACCGGAATTTCACAGCCCTCCTATGAGGTCGATATGGCCGTTGCCGCACAATTCCCTTCCGCTCACCACATTCCGGCTGCGCATGAGAAAAAAAAGGCGCTTCTCGATCTCGGCGGAGCCAACAGGACCCAACTGCTCGGTGCCGGAGTGCCGGAGCGGCAGATAGAGTCCTCGCCATTCTGCGCATCAGGCGACAGCGAGCTGTTTTATTCCTACCGCCGCGACGCAGGCAGGACAGGACGCATGGCAAGCATTATCGGGCTCAGGCCCCGCTGATGGACTTCGGGTCAAGCGCGATCAGCACCGTTCCGATTTTTTTCTCGAGTTCACGTACCCTGGAAAGCTCAGCTTCGGAAAGGTTTGCGGCGACTACGTCGTAACGGGAAAAAGAGAGCAGCGTTTTGCCCAGGTCAGCTTCAAGCTTGCGTACTTCGGCAATCTGGGCGTCAGTGAGTTTTGAAAGACTTGAAAGCATCTGAAACCTCCTTTGTTTTACGGTAACAGCATGGCCTTGCCAGAAACGCCTCACCTTTCAATTATAACATAATGAGATGATTCCTTTGAGTTGTTTCGTAAGTCAATTTGGGGTAAATTAAAGTTTAAGGTAAAATAATACCTGCCTTTCCGTGCCTCTCAATTTCTTAAACTCTTTAGCCTCACCTGTACCATGAACGACAATGAGTTACTGAAGCAAAACCACAGGGCAAACGAACTTATTTTCAAAGGGCTTGTGGAATTCGGCTGTTTCAAGGCAGCTCTTGAACTTGACCTCTTTACGCAACTCGGCGATGAGGCAAAAGATACCGGAACTCTTGCCGCTGCTACAGGCACCGTTCCTCCCAGGCTCGGCATGCTGCTCGAAGCTCTCCGCCAGATGGGCGTGACAAACGAGGAAAACGGAAAATGGAGCCTTACGGCGTTCGCACGGGCCATGTTTGTTCCTGATGCTTCTCAGCCGAACCTGTATATGGTTCCGGTGGCAAAAGCCATGGCTCACCTTTCCGACACCTTCTATCTGAAACTGGCCGATGCAGTGAAAGGGCAGCTCAACTTCAAGGGAGAAGTGCCCTATCCGCCGGTTACCCGCGAAGACAACTGGTATTTCGAAGATATCCACCGCAGCAATGCGCACTTCGCAATCAAGCTGCTGCTCGAAGAAGCCGACCTGTCGGCGGCAAAGACCCTGGTCGATGTGGGTGGCGGTATCGGAGACATTTCCGCAGCACTGCTGAAAAAATTCACCCAGCTGCAGTCGACGATTCTCAACCTCCCCGGCGCCATAGAGCTGGTCAATGAAAATGCCGCCGAAAAAGGTGTCGATGGCCGCCTCAGAGGTGCCGCTGTCGATATCTACAAGGACACTTATCCGGAGGCCGACGCAGTCATGTTCTGCAGGATACTCTACTCGGCCAACGAACAGCTGACCGACATGATGTGCAGAAAAGCCTATGCGGCACTTCCAGCAGGCGGCAAGCTGCTTGTTCTCGACATGATTATCGACGACAAGGAAAATCCGAACTTCGATTATCTGAGCCACTACATACTTGGCGCCGGGATGCCGTTCTCGGTTCTGGGATTCAAACCGCAGGACGCCTACAAGGAGATACTTGAAAACATCGGATTCAGCGACGTGAGAATCGTCAGAAGATACGACCACCTGCTTTGCGAAGCGGTAAAGCCGGCCTGAGAAGCTCCCGACACAGGGAGCGATAACAATAAAAAAGGGTTCGTCGTCGAAAGACGGCGAACCCTTTTTTGTTTCAGATACAACGAGGAATCTCTCAGCAGAAGCTTTTCGGACCATAAAGATCACGTGCACTGCGGCATATATCCTCGCGGAAATCCGGATGCGCTATGCTTGCCAGTGCTTCCGCCCTCTGGCGAAGATTCTTGCCGTGCAGGTTGACAATGCCGAACTCGGTGACCACATAGTGAACGTGCGCCCTCGTGGTGACGACGCCGGCCCCCGGCTTGAGATGCGCAACGATCCTGGAGCTTCCGTTTCTTGTGGTCGAAGGAATTGCAATAATCGGCTTGCCCCCTTCCGAAAGGGCCGCTCCCCTGATGAAATCCATCTGTCCGCCAACTCCTGAAAAGTATTTCTGCCCGATCGAATCGGCGCAGACCTGCCCGCTCATGTCGATTTCGATGGCGCTGTTGATAGCCGTCACTTTGGGGTTCTTGCGGATCTCCCGGGTATCGTTGACATAATCGGAAGGCAGCATCTCCACAAGAGGATTGTCGTCGACAAAATCGAACAGACGGCGGGTACCCACCAGAAAACTGGCTACGACAATCTCCTTGTGCGTTCTTTTTTTCCTTCCGGTAATGACCCCTTTTTCTATGAGCTCGACAACGCCGTCGGAGAACATTTCGGTATGAATTCCAAGATCACGGTGAGAGCCCAGCGCGGCGAGCGTCGCGTCGGGAATAGCGCCGATACCCATCTGAAGGGTTGCCCCGTCTTCCACAATAGAGGCAATATTGCGACCGATGCACTGCTCGACAACCGTCAGCTCGTGCCGCGGAGTTTCGGGAAGCGGATCGTCGACTGCGACCATGGCGTGAATCTTGCTGACGTGGAGCATCCCCTCTCCATGCGTCCGCGGCATCGCGGGGTTGACCTGGGCGATGACATGACGGGCGGTATGAACCGCGGCAAGCGAAGCGTCGACGGAAACGCCGAGCGAACAGTAGCCGTGCCTGTCGGGAGGGGAGACATGAACCAGGGCCACATCGAGGGGAAGAATCCTGTTATGGAACATCGAAGGGACATCGCTGAGAAAAATCGGCATGGCGTCACCGAGTCCCTCCTGCACGGCATGACGCACATTTTTTCCGACGAAAAAGGCATTGAGCCTGAAACTGTCCTGATACTCCGGTCTTGCATAGAGAGCATCGCCCTCGGTATGAAGGCTCACAATCTCAACGGCTCTCAACTCCTCTGCCCGCGCCACCATTGCCTCTATCAGCCGCTGCGGAGTTGCTGCCGCTGTATGAAGAAAAACCCTGTCTCCTGAACGTATAATTGCAACCGCATCTTCCGCTGAAAGCATCCGAAAACCCATCTTTCTCCTTTTTTTAATAATGTAATACTGGTCTGATGAACCATCAGACCCCGTTGTTTTTGCGGCGAAGATAGGCAGGCAGATCGGGAAGCCCTTTCTGTATCTGATCCTCCGCTTCATCCGCAACGCCCTGAGCGTGGCTGCCGCTCTCGGAGTCAGGTGCAGGGCGATTTTTCATGCCGATCTCGAGAGGATCATGTATGGAAATCTGGCGCCGGATATAGGTGGGGATTTTCAAATCCTCCTCCTGCCGCTCAGGAAGTCCCGTAACAACCGATCGAAGTGCGGGGGAAACAGGCCCCTGACGATGGTCCCTGATTCTCGATACAGGAGGCAGCCCCTTCCCGGACTCCCCGGCTCCGGCGGCGTCCTTTCGTTTGAAACCGGTAACAATGACCGTCACCCTTATCTCACCCGAAATCTGGGGCTCATCGACATAACCGTTGATGATTTTCGCTTCGCTGCCGACCTGCTCCTCGATATAGTTCATGGCGTCGGTCATATCCCGCATGGTGACTTCTCCGGTAATATTGACCAGAACCCCTTTGGCTCCCCTGACCGAAACCCCGTCGAGCAGCGGACTGTTGAGCGCATCGGAAGCAGCCTTCAGGGCCCGCCGCTCGCCGGCAGCCGCAGCCGAACCCATTACGGCATCTCCGGCTCCCGACATGATACTCTTGACATCGGCAAAGTCCACATTGACATGGCCGTGACGGGTAATGATATCTGCAATTCCCTTTGCTGCACGATAGAGCACGTCATTTGCCATGTTGAAGGCTTCCGTCGCGCTTACCCCCTCTTCAGCAATACTGAGAATGGTTTCGTTTTCGACGACAATAAGAGTGTCGATGAATTTGCGAAGCTCGTTGATTCCCCCGTCGGCAATACGAGCCTTGACCTGCCCCTCGAAATTGAACGGCCTGGTCACCACTCCTATGGTGAGAATACCCATGTTCCTTGCGATCGAAGCGATAACCGGAGCGGCACCGGTTCCGGTACCTTTTCCCATGCCTGCGGCAATGAATACCAGATCGGCACCCTTCAGCTGGGCGGCAATGATATCCCTGTCGTCTTCGGCGGCCTGGCGGCCTTTTGAAGGATCGGCGCCCGCACCGAGCCCGTTGGTGGCTTTCTTGCCGATCTGCACCCGTATCGGCGCCTGTGAATTCAGGAGCGCCTGCCGGTCGGTGTTGAAAACGATATATTCAGCGCCGCTGATCTTCCTGTCGATCATGTTGTTGACGGCATTGCCGCCGCAACCGCCTACACCCACGATCCTGATGGTAACCCCTTTTCCCTGATCACTGTCGAAGAGTCCCGGGTCAAGTTCAAATGCCATTGTTTTCTTCCCAAAAGTTTAATCAGGCGCCTGAAAATGCGCCATTACAGTTGTTCCCAGAATTTTTTCAGCCGGTCGACTATTTTATTGCCTTCAGGAGAAGTAACCACCTTGCTTTTTTCAGCGGATTTTTCCCTGTCACGCGACACCTCCCCCTCAAGGGCGACAGCCGGCTCCATGACTATCGGAGTGGCCTGCCGCTCCTCAAACATACTGTTCTGAAGGGAGTGCGCGACAAGCCCCATAACGGTCGCATACATGGGATTGTTGACCGATCCCTTGATGCCGCCGGAAACCCCTTCAGGATAACCGATGCGGACATCAAGACCGAGAACGTCCCGCGCAAGCTCCTCGGTGCCGGGCATCAGCGCTCCGCCTCCGGTAATGATGGCTCCCGCATTGAGATACTCGTAATATCCCGATCGCTTGATAGAATCCCGAACCAGCTCGAAGATCTCCATCATCCGTGCTTCGATAATCATGGTCAGGGAGCTTTTCGGAAACGATTTCTGCGGACGGCCTTCAATGCCGGGAATCAGAATGGTCTCATCCTCTCCGAGCATTTTACTGCAGGCATAGCCATGCCTGATTTTCAGCTCTTCGGCAACTTCATGCAGCGCCTTGACTCCGTGTGCTACATCATGGGTGACGTCATTGGCGGCAACCTTGATCACCTCCGAATAGCGTATGGCTCCATCGATGTAAATCGCCACCTCCGTGGTGCCACCTCCGATATCGATAACGACCACCCCGCTCTTCTTCTCGCTCTCCTTCATGACGGCAATGCCGGAAGCGACCGGTTCGAAGGTGAGTGCGCTTGCCTCAAGACCGGCTTTTTCGATACACTGCTTGATATTCTTGATTTTGGTTCGAAGGCCGACCACGATATAGGCGCTGCCGGTCATGGTTGTCCCTGCCATGCCTATCGGATCGAGCACACCGTCCTGATCGTCGACAATGAACTCCTGGGGAATGACATGGATGATCTCCTGGTCGATGTCCAGGTACTTGATGTTGGTTTTGGCTTTGTCAAGGAAACGCCGGACATCGGACTCGTTGACAATGCCCGTCTGGTTCACGCTGATTTCGGACTTGCTGTAAATACAGTTCACATGAGCACCCGAAATGCCTACATTGACCCCTTTTATGCGGATCGATGACTCCCGTTCGGCATCTGCCACTGCAGTTTTGATTGCCTCGACGGTTTTATTGATATTGACGACCGTGGCTCTCTGCAGGCCATCGGAGTTTGAACGGCCCTTACCGAGTACGTTGAGTTTTCCGATCTCATCCTTTTCGGCAACGACAACACAAACCTTGGTTGTACCGATATCGAGCCCTACAGCTATATTCCTTGTGAGCATTGTCAATTAACTTGCATGATTATCACAGGGTAGCTTTCTGCTGAACTTCCGGAGATACAGAATCCCTGGTAAATATTCTGCCCCTGAACCTCAGATCAACAGTATCAAAATTATCCAGCCCTTTTTTCGAAACAACCTTTTGCCAGAATATCTCGAATTTTTTCAACTTTTCCTTAAAGTTACCATCACTGCCGACGATAAACCTGGTCGGAGAACCGGCGACTCTGCAAAAGGTCATGCGCCGGTTTTCCAGATGTATTTCACGTATGAGCAACCCGGCATAATCCGACTTGCGCAGGGCCTCCGTCAACTCCATGACCAGAGCGCTGTCCCCCGGAGAAAGTTTCTTCAACCCGGTACCGGCGTTCCTGGTACTGTATATGCCGAAAACCTTTATCATACCGGGAAACCCGGCCCCTGCTGCCGGCGTTTCAGGCAGAAGAACCCCCTCCCGGTCTATGATCATCCGCGTATTTCTGAAAACGGTTCTGGCAAGCGGCTCCCTCTCGGCTACCCTGACCCGGATAATGCCGTTCAGTTCGCGACTGACCGAAACATCCCGGACATAGGCAATGCGCAGCAGCCGGCTGCGGATCGCATCGGCATCGACCTTCTGAAGATTTCTGCCGACGAACCCGTTGAGTACCAGAGAGAGCTCCCTTGCAGGGACGATCTGTGCTCCTTCGATAACAACCTCACGAACGACGATCTCCTTTTTCCAGTGCGCCGCGTAGTAAGCCAGACCGGCCAGACCGGCAAAAACCGCAAGCAGTACAACCAGAACGGCTTTCCAGTTCCCGCCTCCTTCAACGGGGTTCCGCCCTGCGTCGGGCCCGCTGCTGTCGGAAGAATTTGGGGTATGTTCCAACTCAGACATCGGCATAGTTGTTGTTTCTGTAACCCGTCGCCGTCAGCCTCGAAGCTCCCCGGCAAGAGCGGTCGCCATGTGCGTAATATCACCTGCACCCATGAAAAGCAGCATGCCGCCGTCACGGCAGCTCTCCCGAAGAGCATCGAAGAGCTCATTTCGAGATGCAATGAACTCCGCATGCTTTCCTCCGGCTTTACGTACCGCTTCGGCAACAAGCTCACCGCTGATACCGGGAAAATCCTCCGCCTTTTCACGCGATGGATAGATATCGGCGATGAAAATGGTATCCGCATGGGAGAGTGCCCATCCGTACTCGCCGGAGAACTCCTGCGTTCTTGAAAACAGATGGGGCTGAAAAACCGCGATGATTCGTGAATCCGGCCATCCGCTCCTTGCCGCCCTGACCGCAGCTTTCACTTCCGAAGGATGATGAGCATAATCATCAACAATCATCAGGCCCTTTCCGTTGTCATACTTTATCTGGAACCGCCTTCTCATGCCGCTGTACCTGCCCAGACCGACAATGAGTTTTTCCGGCAGGATACCAAGCTCAAGACCGGTCGAGAATGCCGCAAGCGCATTGAGCACGTTGTGCCGGCCGGGCACCTGCAGTTCGATACCCTCGTAACGACTGCCGAAGGCGTTGACGGCAAAGACCGAACGGTGCCTGTCCAGGACGATATCCGTTGCCATGACGTCGGAAGGCTCCTCGATGCCGAAGGTGAAATAGCGGCGATTGAGTCGGGGAATGATCCTCCTGATTTCCGGCCAGTCTGCACAGCAGATGACGCGGCCGTAAAACGGCACCTTGTCGGCAAAGGCCACAAAGGCGTTTTTCAGCTCATCGAGTGACCCGTAAGTATCCATGTGCTCCGACTCGAGGCTGTTGACAACGGCGATGGTCGGCGTGAGCTTCAGAAACGCCCTGTCATACTCATCCGCCTCGATAACCATGAACTTGCCGTCCCCGACAACCGTACTGCCCTTCAGATAGTCGGAAACGCCGCCTATCATGACGGTGGGAGACTCTCCCGACTCGATGAGCATGGTTGCAATCATCGCGGTCGTCGTAGTTTTGCCGTGTGTACCGGAAACACATATACCGTACTTGTAGCGCATCAGCTCCCCAAGCATCTCATCCCGCTTGATAACCGGAATACCGGCTTTTTCGGCGGCGGCTATTTCCACATTCTCCCCCTTTCTTACGGCTGAAGAGTAAACCACTACATCGCAGTGTGATACATGCCCGGCACTGTGGCCCCGATAGACAACCGCACCGTGTTCGGAAAGCTTGTCGGTCACCTCTCCGGTCTGAAGATCCGAGCCGCTAACGCTGAAACCGGACTTCAGAAGCAGCTCCGCTATGGCGCTCATGCCAGCTCCGCCGATTCCGACAATGTGCACTTTTTTCGTGTTCCCGAGCTCCATGACCATAGGGCTTACTTGTTTGCAAGTTGAATGATACGCCGTGCAAGCTGAAGGGCTGCATCGGGGTGGGCAAGACTGCCGCAGGAGACCGCCATTGATGAAAGACGCCCGGGGTCATGCAGAAGATCGAGCACGATCTGCCGGGCCTCCGGCGTTTCGAGATGGCTGTCGTCGATCAGCATTGCAGCTCCGGTGCCGACAAGCGCTTTCGCATTGTAGCGCTGATGGTCGCCTGTCGCATAGGGATAGGGAACAAGCACCGATGGTTTGGCTGCATTGGAAAGTTCCGCTATGGTGGAGGCTCCAGAACGGCAGAGCACGAGATCCGCCGCCGAATAGGCGTAGCCCATATGCTCGATATAGGGCCCTATCCACAATCTCCCGGAAGGCTTCACCTGAGCGCTGATCCGCTCATAATCGAGCGCACCGGTCTGCCAGACAAGATTTGCTTCCGAGGTGATCCCTGCCAGCCATTTCAGTACTGCATTGTTGATGGAGCGGGCTCCCCGGCTACCGCCGAAAACCAGCAGGGTCGGCAGCGGCTCCTGCAGGCCGAAACGGTGCCGTGCAGACTCCCTTCCGGAAACGGGAAACGATCGGGCCGGATTGCCCGACACAAAAACCCCTTTGCGACGCCGGATATACTGCCGAGCCTCACTGAAGGACAGATGCACTTCACCTGCAAGCAGAGAGAGCAGTTTTGTGCTTACACCTGGAAAAGCATTCTGTTCCTGGATAAGTGTTCTGCAACCCATAAGCTCAGCGGCAAGCAGAACGGGAGCGCTCACGAACCCCCCCGTGCCGACAACGACGTCCGGCTTCTCCCTGCTGATAAGCGACATGGCATTGAGAAGGGCTCCGGCAAAGTCTGCAAGCACCCTTACGTTGCCAATGATCGCCTGCAATGAGCCCCCCCTTTTCAACCCGCTGACCGGCAGAAGATGCAGCCGGTAGCCGAGCCGGGGAATCTCGGAAGCCTCGATGCCGTTTTTCGTGCCTGCAAACGATACGCCTGCATCGGGCACCAGTTTCAGCAGCTCTCCGGCCATTGCAACCCCGGGATAGAGATGGCCGCCCGTGCCTCCTCCTGCAAACAGGACTTTCACGGTTTTTCTCCTTTAGTGATCTCTGGAATGTCCTCTTGCTCCAGGATCCGCTTCCTGTATCTCGATATGCTGATCAGAATGCCAACTCCAAGTGAATTGAAAACCAGGGCGGTACCTCCATAGCTTATGAATGGAAGCGCAACTCCTGTAGTGGGAAGGAGATGCGTAGCAACCGCAATGTTGATGAACGCGAACAGAACAATCGCAATGGTAATGCCGCTGGCAACGAATTTTCCGAAATTATCAGGCGCATGCTTGGCGATGATGAGACCACACACAAAAAAAACCGTGAACAGCAGAAGCACCACCAAGGCTCCCAGAAACCCGTACTCCTCGCCGATCACCACAAAGACGAAATCGTTGTATGATAGCGGCAGGTAGAGTTCCCTCTGCTTGCTCGCTCCGATTCCAAGGCCGAACAGGCCGCCATTGCCCAACCCTATAAGCGCCTGGAGCACCTGATAGCTCATATGCTTTTCATCTCCGCTGAAAAACGAAACCAGCCTTGCTACCCGGTAGGGGGCCAGCAGCGCGAAAACCGAGGCGATCGGAATCAGGAGAGCCCCGGTAGCAAGCAGGTAACGGATCCGTACCCCGCCGATAAACATCATGATAAAACCGATAATCGCTATGAGCGAAGCCGTGCTGAAATTCGGTTCGAGTGCGATAAGGGCGACAACGGTCATAAGAATGATCACGAGTGGCAGATAGGTGTTGTGCAGATCCTTGATATAGGCCTGCTTCTCGCTGATGAGTCTCGAAAAATGAAAAATCAGGGCATATTTGGCTAAATCCGAAACCTGGAACTTCAATGGCCCGTAGCCTATCCAGCGCGCTGCGCCGGAATAGACCCCCACAACCTTCAGTACAAGAAGAAGTGAGAGCAGGGTGATGCTGGCGAAAAGAAAAATTTTGCTGACCTTGTAAAAAATATGGTAATCGAGCCCGGCAAAAAAAACGATGGTCGCAACACCGATGAACGAAAAGAAAAGCTGCCTCCAGAGAAAGTATTCGGAACTCGAATATTTGTTCTCGGCCCAGCCGGCGCCACTGCTGTATACGACCACAATACCGATACAGATCAGAAGGGCGACAACCAGAAGCATCAGTTTGCCGGCAATTATCTCCCCCAAGGGCAAATCATCGCCTGCCGCACTATTGCCTGGCAGTGCCAGGCTTCCCGTTTGCATATCCATATTCATGATTCCAGTGCACAGGTATAGTGCTTGAAGAGTCTCCCCCGTTCCTCGAAATTCTCGAACATATCGAAACTCGCGCAACCGGGCGAAAACAGCACCGTCTCGCCCGCACCAGCCCTTTTCCTTGCAAGATCGACCGCCTGTTCGAGACTTTCTGCCTGAACAGTCGGGGTTATCCCGCCAAATGCCTGCCCGATTTTCTCTCTCGACTCCCCTATGGCGATTACCGCCGCAACCTTCCGGTGTACCACCGGGACAAGAACCGAGTAATCGTTTCCCTTGTCCCGGCCGCCGGCTATCAGTACAATTCTGCCGGGAACGGCGTTGAGCGCCTGGAGCAGTGCATTGATATTGGTGGCTTTCGAATCGTTGATCCAGTCCACTCCGTCCAGAGAACGCACGAATTCCTGCCGGTGCTCGACACCGCTGAACCCCGAAAGGGCACTGCGGAGGGCATCCCTGCTGATGCCTAGCGCATCGGATGCCGCGACTGCTGCAAGAACATTGCAGATATTATGTCGGCCTCGAAAACTGCTTTTCAGGAACTCGCTCCCGGCAATGACCGGACAGGCAGTTCCGCTGTTCCATCGGGAAATCACTCCATCTTCAAAGAAGAAGGCTTCAGCAGCTCCGCTTCGGATGACCTCCTCCCCGACACCGAACGGCACGATCCGGAAAGGAAAACCGCTCCTTCCTGCCTGGAAATGCTTCCTTAGCAGGGGATCGTCATAGTTGTATACCAGCGTATCCGTCGCGCCCTGCGAGGCATATATACGGTATTTGGCTGCGGCATAGGCCCCCATGTCGCCATTGTAGCGGTCAAGATGATCAGGAGTGATATTGGTGATGATGGAAACATCAGGCCTGAAGCTCTCGCACCCTTCAAGCTGGTAACTGCTCAGCTCGACAACAGCAAGATCGTGCGGTGCCATGTCGGCCGCAAGCGAGGAAAAAGGAACGCCGATATTTCCCGCGCTGAAAGCCCTGTATCCCTTTACCGCGCCATCGGCTTCGGCTATGCGGTGCATAAGGGTCGCGGTTGTGGTCTTGCCGTCCGTCCCGGTGATCCCGACGACTCTTGCCCTGCAGAACCAGCTCGCTACCTCGATTTCACTGAAAAGAGGAATTCCCTGGCTGAGAACCTGCCGGACAACCTCTGCAGTACGGGGAATTCCAGGACTTACAACACAGAAATCGGCATCCGAGACGCGTCCTGAATGCCCCTCCTCTTCCCAGGCAATCCCCCGGGCGGCAAGCCGTTCCGCCTGCGCAGAGGAAAGCTGTCCAAGCTCGCTCACAAACACTGTCGCCCCGCCAGCGGCAAGCAGGTCCGCCACAGCAAGGCCGCTGCGTTTGGCGCCGATTACCGATACTTTTTTGCCTTTTACATCCATGCGACAGCGTGATTACCTGAGTTTCAAGGTCATAAGACTGGCCAGAAAAAACAATATGGTGACAATCCAGAACCTGATGACGATTTTCTGTTCAGGCCACCCCTTCAACTGAAAATGATGGTGGAGGGGGGCCATAAGAAAGATCCTCCGACCCTGGCCGAAGCGCATCTTCGTATACTTGAACCAGAGCACCTGCAGGGAAACTGAAAGCGTTTCAAGAAAAAAGATTCCTGCCAGCACCGGGAGCAGAAGCTCCTGCTTTATCAAAAGCGAAATGACGGCGATAGCGCTCCCGAGAGCCAGCGAACCGGTATCGCCCATGATCACTTCCGCAGGGTTGGAATTGAACCAGAGAAAACCCACACAGGCCATCACGATAGCCATACTGACCACGGCAATTTCACCACCTCCGGGAATAAAGGGAATCTTGAGATACGATGCATAGACAGTATTTCCGGCAAGGTAGGCAAACCCTCCGAGAGCAAAAACCACAATGGCCGAACTTCCGGAGGCAAGTCCGTCAAGACCGTCGGTAAGGTTCACGGCATTGGATACCGCCGTAATGATAAAAATAACAACCGGAATATAGAAGATTCCGTAATCGATGGTAAGGTTCTTGAAAAACGGCACTGTCGTGGTGGAAAGCAGCACGGAAAAAGCAGGATCAAACCATGTGTAGAGGCCGATAAACAATCCAAGTGCAATCTGGCCAATCAGCTTGTACCTTGGCGGAAGCCCACCCTTTACCTTCATGATTACTTTCATGTAATCATCAAGAAAGCCTATCAGCCCCATCCAGAATACCGCAAGCATGATAAGCCAGACATGGGGATCGTCGAACCGGGCCCAGAGAAAAACGGAAACCTCGATAGCAAAAATAATCATGATCCCGCCCATGGTGGGCAGTTCCTTTTTCTTCCGGTGTTCCGGCGGAGCCTCCTCCTTTACCGGCTCGATAATCCGCCCCTTGAGATAACGGATGAATCCCGGCCCGGCGATGAGGCAGATCAACAGGGCCGTAACAGCTGCAGCACTGGCCCTGAAGGTAATAAACTCGATAACACCGAGACCCGGAGGGTCGAACACATCGTTGAGGTATTTCAGCAGATAATACAGCATTATTGGTACCGCTACAGTTTTGTTGATTGAGATGCCCGGTCACGACAGAGGGCGTCGGCAACCTCTTCAAGCCTCATACCGCGCGAACCCTTGAAAAGCACAGCATCCCCGGAAGCCACGACTCCGGCAAGCGCCCTGTAGAGCTCGTCGCGGTTCTCGAAATGACCGCACAGACGCGAACGGTTTTCACCTCCGAACAATCTCGAAAGATTTCCGAAGGTGAAAAGCATATCGATCGCGCTTTGCTGAATATACCTGCCAGTCTTTTCATGTTCAAGCTCCGCTGATGCTCCGAGTTCCAGCATATCGCCGAGAACAGCTATTTTTCTTCCGGTGCACTGCAGTTCTCCAAGCAGATCGAGAGCAAGACGCACTGAATCCGGATTGGCGTTATAGGTATCATTGACGATCATGACCCCGCCAGCCTCCTGAAACTCCATCCGCTTCCAACCTGAAGCCGGCTGCAGTTTTTCAAGCCCCTCCTTTATGCTGCCAAGAGAAAGCCCGAAATATCTGCCGACAGCGGCTGCGGCCAGCGCATTGATGACATTATGCCTTCCGGTCAGCTTCAGGGCGATATTCTCGAAATCAGTACCCGAAAAAAGCCTGAACGAGGCACGCCCGAATGCGTCGAGCGTGACGTCACGGACATGAGGAATGCTTTCCCCTGACTCCTTCAGACCATACAGGACGGCTCGGGTAAGACCGGCGGCGGAACGCTTCAGCCAGGGATCGTCGGTATTGATAAAACAGGTGCCTCCGTGCAGGTCGAGGTAGTCGTAGAGCTTTGTCTCGGCAGCGGCAACGCCTGCAAGGTCGTTGAGAAACTCCAGATGTTCATGACCGATATTGGTCAGGAGACCATGGGTCGGCATGGCGATGGATGCCAGAAGCTCCATCTCCCCCGGATGGTTGATACCCATCTCTACAACGGCCATCTCGGTATCGCACTGCATCTGCAGGAGTGTAAGGGGAACGCCGAGGTGGTTGTTCAGGTTGCCGCGGCTCATATGCACCCTGAATCCGGTGCCGAGAACCGATCCGATCAGTTCCTTGGTGGTGGTTTTTCCATTGCTTCCCCCCACGGCAAAAAGCGGAATCGGAAATGTCCTGCGGTAAGCTGCCGCCATTTGCTGCAGCCCCGAAGTCGTATCGGAGACAACAAGATACCTGCGCTCGGCCGTACCTGAACCGGACGGACGCGAAGCGAGCCACTCCTCCGAAACAACCGCCCATGAAGCCCCCCGGGCAAACACTTCGTCTACATAACGATGACCATCGGTACGCTCGCCCCGGAGAGCAACAAAAATCTCCCCTCCCTTCACCTGGCGGGAGTCGATGACAACCCGAGGCTCAATAATCCGGTTCGGCTGGTTTTGCGTGCCTTCGGTAACGACCCTGCCGATCCGGCGCAGATCGTCGATACCTATAACTCCTTTCATAGCTGCTCCTTATGGGTTTTCATGGGAGCGTTGTCCCGAAGGCTCTCACCAAGAACTTCCTGATCGGAAAAAAAATGCTTCGTGCCTGCAATCTCCTGGTAGGTTTCATGACCTTTGCCGGCGACGAGCAGCACATCCCCCGGATGGAGCAGGGCTGCTGCCGATCTGATGGCTTCATCCCTTCCGGCTATTCGCCTGTAGCTTTTCCCCCGCATCCCGCTTTCTATCTCATCGAGAATGAGCTCGGGATCTTCATCTCTGGGGTTATCTGAAGTAAGAAAGACAAAGTCGGCATTTTCAGACGCGATTCGACCCATCTCGGGCCGCTTAAGCCGGTCGCGGTTCCCCCCGCACCCGAACACCACGACAAGACGGGCATCCCGGGCCATGATCTCCCTTAGGGCGGAAATCGCCTTTTCAAGCGCATCGGGAGTATGTGCGTAATCCACAAATGCACAGCGCATGCCGAAAGGGTCTTCGATACGCTCCATCCGTCCCGAAACCCTGAACGGCCTCTGGAGTGCAAGGGCAACCGCATCGGGCGCCAATCCCACAGCAGAACCCACGGCGGCGGCTTCGAGCAGGTTCATGACGTTGTAGCTGCCGGGAAGTTCCGTCCGCACAGTTATGACCGTATCGGGAAAACTGAGCTCCACTTCGGAGGAAGCGACAGTGCCTGCCTTCACCAAAGCCGAAAACCTTCCGGCACAGGAGAAGGAGCTCTCCTCTTCCGGATGCAGGGTACAGCAGAAGCGCATGCTCTCCGGAACACCCGACGCCATCATTGCGGCGTATGGATCGTCACGGTTCAGTACCGCAAAACCTTCCGGATCGAGCTGATCGAAGAGGAGTTTTTTTGCAGAGGCATACTCTTCCATGGTATGATGAAAATCCAGATGTTCACTGCTCAGATTGGTGAACACAGCTCCCCTGAACCTGAGAGTGTGCACCCTCTGGAGCACAAGAGCATGAGACGAAACCTCCATGACCGCGACACGGCAGCCATCCCCGACCATCAAGCGAAAAAGCGCCTGCAACTCATGGGCTTCGGGAGTGGTGCGTTCGAGCGGTATATCTCGCGTTCCTATCCTGCAGAGTCCGGTACCGATATAGCCTGCAGGAGTGCCGCAGGAGTTGAGCAGTTCCACAATCAGCCGTGCCGTAGTGGTTTTGCCGTTGGTTCCGGTCACACCGATAAGCATAAGGTGGTCTGAGGCATGCGCGTAAAATGCACGAGCTGCTTCTGCAAGCGCTCTTCGCGAATCGGTCACCCTGATAAAAAGCACCTCCTCAGGGATGTGGTCAGGAATCGTTTCGCAGATAACGGCGATAGCCCCGTTCCGCACTGCCGTATCGATATAACGGTGGCCATCGGAAGTGAACCCCCGGACAGCGACAAAGAGTGATCCTGGAACGACATCCCGTGAATCCGAGGTAATTGAAACGGCCGAGACATCCCCGTCCTGATCTCCTGCAAGCTCCCGAAAATCAATTTCACGGAGAATCCCGCTCAGAAAAACCGGTTCCTGCGGTTTCGAAAAGTGCGCTCCGTACTTCATAACAACGAGCGCTTCCGTGTAGTGGACGAGAGTTTCACCCTGATGATCCTTGATTTTTCAACTTTCGAGCCGGTTGCGACATTCTGTGCTTTCACCACTCCGTCAAAAACACCATTCGAGTCCATTTTCAGCCCGAGCCATTTCAGGAGGCGCTCGGCATCACGCGGCTTCATCCCTTTAAGTTCCGGAACCACCACCGTTGTCGTGGAGTCGAGCACACCCTGCTCGGGAGATCGGAACGCAAGGTTTTTCTGCAGCTCTTCTGAACAGGCAAGAATTCTTGACGAGATTCTGGAAAAAACAGGCGCAGCTACGGTTGCCGCATAATAGGCCGTACGGGGCTCTTCGACAAGCACAATAAGCGCATATCGGGGAGACTCTGCCGGAAAATACCCGACAAAAGATGATACATAGACCGGATTGGCATAGGACCCTCCCGATGCGCGTCTTGCCGTTCCGGTCTTGCCGGCAACACTCATACCGGGAATTGCTGCACTCCTGGCGGTTCCGCTGTCAACAACCGCCTTGAAATACTCTGTGCCCAGATACCTTGCCGTTTCGGAAGAAACCACTTTTCTCACCTCCTCGGGCCGGTTCTCCTTGAGCGTTCGCCCTTCGGCATCGACAACCCGGCGAATGATACATGGCTTCATAAGCACGCCGTCATTGGCAACGGCCGCGTAGGCCTGCAGAATCTGCAACGGGGTCACCATAACCTGGTAACCGTAGCCCATCCAAGGAAGCGTGGTCCGATCCCAGTTTTTCAGCGCCCTGACCCTTCCGGACGACTCACCGAGCAAACCTACACCGGTCTTCGAACCGAAGCCAAAACTCTTCGTATAGGAATAAAATTTCTCACGGCCGGTTTCCATGGCCGTTTTTGCCGCCACAACGTTGCTTGAATGCATGATGGCTTCACGGAAAGAGATATTACCGTACGGCTCATGGTCCCTGATTCTGAGCCCGAAAAGCGGCAGCACTCCGTTGTTGGCGAAAACCCTGTCCCCGGCCTTCCTGTTGAGAACTTCGGTCGCCGTTGCGGCCATTACGATCTTGAATGTCGATCCAGGTTCGAAACTGTCCGTAACGGCACGGTTGCGTGAGCGCGCCGGCGACCAGGTAACCCTGCGGTTGAGATCGAATGTCGGGTTGTTAGCCATGGCAAGAATCTCTCCTGTCCGCACATCCATGACGATTCCCGTCGCGGCATTCGCCTGAAAAGTTCCAACCGCTGCCGAAAGCTCGTCCTCGACGATGCTCTGGATATCGGCGTCCAGCGTCAGCTGGACCGTATGGCCTTTTCTGGGATCCTGCTGCAGGACGTCCGGCGCAGGATAACGCTTTCCTGTAGCCGAGCGCTGAAACACTCTCGAACCGTCACGACCTTTCAGATCGCGCTCGAACTGCAGTTCAAGACCGCTGATTCCGTTATTTTTGCTGTCGGTTACTCCGATAACCTGAGCGGCAACGTTGAGATAGTAGCGCTGCTGCTCGCGATCGAACCACACCCCGGGAATTTTTTTCTGCATGAGCGGCAGAGCCTGTACGGCCGGAATCTTGCGGCCAAGCACGGCAAGCCGTTTTCCCCTCCCGAGTTTTTTGAGATACTCCCGGCGACTCTTTCCAAGATGACGGGAAAAGAGTGACGCTATTTCGTACGAATTATCGAAGGTCTTCTGTTTTCGTGTTTTGCTATCGTTGACCGGCTTGCCCTTTTCATCAAAAAGTGGCGTATTCCTGACAATTTCCGGATCGGCATAAAAAGAGATCGTTTCGACCGTTTCGGCGAGCATCCTCCCGTGGCGGTCAAGAATGACCCCCCGCTGCGCCTTTTCCGTCACAAGCCGGACATACTGCTTTTCCGCCTTTTCCTTGTATTTCCGGACATTGACTATCTGGATATTCAGCAGCATGGCAATAATGCATGCAAAAAATACAAGGAAAAACAGCACCACCAGTCCGAGACGCTTTCCGAAATCGGAATCCGAAGGCTTTTCCGGAATATCACATCCACTCATCGCTCTGCATTGGTCATTGCTTGATCAGTAGGTTACGGAACAATTTCAATCGCAGGCACGCTCGATGCCTGGAGACCCAGACGCTCGGCGAGCAGGGCAATATTATGGATCCCCTGCAGTTCGTTCACCTTGAGTTCCTGGGAGGTAATAACGCTCGAACTCATTGCTATGCGCTCCCTGAGGGTTTCATTTGCAAGGGCAAGTTTTTTAATCGCAATAGTGTTGTAAGTCTGAAAAAGAAGAATCCCTGTAACCGGCAGAAGGTACAAAAAAGTCCTTAAACGCAGGAGATCCGAAAACCTGAATTCAAAGGCCCTGGCAAACAGATCGCGGAAATTTTCTCCCCCCCGCCCCGGAGAAACCGGCTCACTCTCCGAAAACGGGCCGTCCCCGCTCTCCGCAAACAGGTTTTTCTTCGCGCCAGTGCCATCCAGGCCACTCTCCGCTTCTCCGGCAGAGCCTGTATTTATGGCGCCGAACGGCTCCCGCTCGGGAACACTCATGCGGTTTTCACTCTGCAGGCTCACATCACTCTCCTTCATCAAGTTTTTCAAGAACACGAAGCCTGGCGCTTCTCGCTCTCGGGTTCAATGACACTTCCCGCTCTCCAGCAGAAACAGCCTTTCGGGTTACCACCCTGTACCCTGCCTTTACGAGAGGCTCTCTGAGTCCCACCCCTTTGGGGCCCCAGTCGCTGCGGGATTTATCCGCGAAAAAAGCCTTGACCATCCGGTCTTCAAGCGAATGATAACTGATCACTGCAAGCCGACCCTCGGGGCATAAAAGGGAAACAGCCTCATTCAGTGCCAGCCTGAGCACCTCGAGCTCATGGTTCACCTCGATTCTCAAGGCCTGAAAAACACGGGAAAGGGTTTTAATGGCCCGATCCGGACGGCGCTCACCCTTCCTGATGATACCCGCCAGCTCTTCAGTCCGGGAAAGCGGTCCGTGCTTCTCCCGATAATCGAGAATATCACGCGCAATGCTTCTGCTTCGGGGCTCCTCCCCATAACGAAAAAACAGCGAGGCAAGCTCTCTCTGGCTCATGGCATTGACAACATCGGCAGCACTTGTCGAGGAACCGGAATCCATACGCATATCGAGAGGGCCGTGGTGGCTATAGCTGAAACCTCTTTCGGGTGTATCGATCTGGGCAGATGAAACGCCCAGATCGAGCAGAATGCCCACCGCCGACGCTTCAATGCTCCTTTGGCCGCAGACCCTGCCGACAATTTCCGCTATCTGGCTGAAGTTGCCTTTCACCTCCACGACCCCCTCCCCGAAAGGGTTAAGCTTTTCTCTTGCAGCCGTAAGCGCACATTCATCCTGGTCAATACCGATAAGCAGCGAGCTGGCGCCATAACCCTTCCGCTGCAGCTCCTTGAGAATGGCAAGCGAATGACCGCCGCCCCCCAGGGTACCGTCAACATAAAGCCCCGGCATCCTCACCAGAAGCTCTTGAATTTCGGCGACAAGCACCGGCTCATGATAACCCCTCGTCATCACCGCGCTTAAAAAAATCTGCCGGCAAGCGAGGAAAATCTTCCCGCATGTTCACGAAGCAGCGCATCGAGTCGGCCGGGCTCCCATATAACCATTTTTGAATCAGCTCCTATAATAACAACATCCTTTGTGATGCCTGCATGGTCGAGAAACTCCCGCGAAAGGGAGATCCGTCCCTGACGGTCAAGTGAAACAACATCGAGGCTTTCGTAGATCAGGGTCTTCAGAAGCCGCTCGTCAGGATTGAAATCTGAAAGTCCGGCAAGCGCATGCTTCATCTTCTGCCACACATCCGGCTCGTACAGCTCAAGAGAACCGTCTGGCGCTTTCATGAGATATAGGTATATTCCGGCAGTTCCGGATGCCGGATTTACCGGAGAAAAAACCGGCACACCGCCTGAAATGACCGCGTTTCCGGAAAAAAGATCTCTGCGGAACCTGGCCGGAATCATCAGCCGTCCCTTCTCATCAAGGGCATGCAGTTCCTTGCCGATAAATCCAGCCATGATAGGGGTATCTACTGAACAGGTTATGCAGATTCAGGTGCCCGGAACCGGTACCGATCTTCCCGGAACCCTCTGAAATAGTGAAGAACGCGCAGAGCGGGGAAAAAGCTCCCACTTTTTACCATTTTTCACCACATAAAAATGTATGAAAAAGGTTACACTAAAAAAATATTTATCTCTTTTACACTGCACGGCAAATCCTCTGCCCGTAAAGGGTTCTGAGCATCACCGTACCTCGGTTTCATGAATATCCCCGAAATAGTAATCGACGGCTATAACCTGCTGCACAAACTGTTCCCTTCGCCCGGAAAAACGAGCCTTGAAAATCTTCGAGGCAGGATGGAATCGTTGCTGCTGGAGTATCAGCGAAACCGGAAATGCCACATGAGCATTGTCTATGACGGCGGCGGATTGCGCGAATCGGCTGCCGGCGGCTCTCTGTGCGTCATCTATACCGCCTCGTCAAAAAGCGCTGACGAGTGGATCATTGATTACGTAAAATCATTGAACACAAAAAGAAAAATGGTTACTATTGTAAGTTCAGACCATGAAGTATGCCTTTACGGAAAAGCCTATGGCGCTAAAATCCTCTCATCTGAGGAGTTTGCCGTCTTGCTTGAAAACAGAAGGAAACCCGGAACGGGTGTCCGTCCTGTAACTGACCGGAAGTACGGCACAGGGTTTCTCGAATCCAGCGAGGTGGCGGCATGGAAGCGCCTGTTCGAAGGCGACTGACCCTGAATCCGGCACCGGCATCTGCGTCATATGACAGATGTCGGGATAACGCTTTCATACTACCATACAAACCGTACCCTATCATAATGTCCGAACGTACTCTCAACAACACCGGCAATTGGCGGGAACTCGAAGAATGGAGAAAAAAAATTGACGGCATAGACCGCCAGCTTGCCTCACTCCTGTGCGAAAGACTGCACTGCGCCAGAAACATAAGCATTCTTAAAGCAAGAATCGGAGAAGAGGTGCTGCAGCCAGAGCGCGAAAAAGAGGTGCTCAGCAACGTAATCAGCCAGGCGGACTCGCTTCAGAAAGTCAATGCCATGGAAAGAATCTACCGATGCATCCTCGAAGAGTCCAGGCTGTTTCAGCATGAACAGAACAGCTCCACTCAGGAAGCTGGACACTGAACCCGGCTGATGAACTCATGGCACCAATCTATTCCTGTCTCCGTAAAATCCTGTCTGCCCTCATGATCCTTGCTGCGGCAGCGTTGGGCGGCATACTTTTCATTCCGGGGCTCAATACCGCGGAAAAAAGTACCGGCCTGACGGTACACAAGGGAATGGGTTTCATGGAGATCGTCGGTGAAATGAAGCGCAGCGGCACCGTGAAAAACCGCTGGCAGACCATCCTCGCAGGGAGAATTATCCCCGGATTTCACAATATCAGGCCTGGACGCTACACCGTACCGCCGGGCATGTCGAATTTCAGTCTGCTCTACTATCTGCGTATCCATCCCCAGGATGAAGTGCAGATCACCATTCCCGAAGGCCTTGAACAAAGGGAAATCGCCCGCCTCTTCTCATCGAAACTCGACATGGATTCATCCTCCTTCATGGCTGCCGTAAAAGCGCGCACCTTTCTCGACAGGAATGGCATAAAAGGCAGCAACGCCGAAGGATACCTTTTTCCCGGAACCTATCATTTCGCATGGGCGGACACCCCTGAAAAGGCAGCGGAATTTCTCGTCAGACAATTCAGATCGTTCTATAACGACAGTCTGAAAGCCGTTGCGGCTTCCAGAGGACTCGGCGAAACCTCCCTGTTGACTCTGGCCTCGATCGTCGAGGCCGAAACGCCTCTCGACAGCGAAAAACCCCTGGTTGCCAGCGTTTATCTGAACCGACTGAAAAAAAACATGCGACTCCAGGCAGACCCGACCGTACAATATGCGCTCGGAGAAGAGGCCCGGCTGCTCTACTACAAGGATCTTTCGGTAGATTCCCCCTATAACACCTACCGCCACGCAGGCCTGCCCCCGGGACCGATCTGCAATCCCGGCTCCGCGTCCATTCTGGCAGTACTCAACCCTGCCGATACCCCTTATCTCTACTTCGTGGCAACGGGCAGGGGTGGACATTATTTTGCCGAAACACTTGACGGACACACGGAAAATATCCGGAAATACCATGCCGTGCGCAACAGCAGATAGGCGCCGAAGGGTGTGTTCGTGCGATCCTGTTGCACGGAAAGAAATAAATTATATTGTATTCTGAGAGCATAGTGTTTTTCATAACCAACCTTTCAAAAACAATGCAGAAAAAGACCTTGTCCGACATAGCGATCCAGGGTAAACGGGTGTTGATGCGTGTCGACTTCAATGTTCCCCTCGACGAAGACAAAAACATTACCGACGACAAGAGAATTGTTGAAGCACTTCCCTCGATCAGAAAGGTCCTCGACAATGGCGGACGCCTTATCCTCATGTCGCACCTTGGACGGCCGAAAGGAAAACCAAATCCGGATTTCTCTCTTGCCCCTGCAGCGGCAAGACTTTCCCGCCTGCTTGAATGTCCTGTAGCGATGGCCGGAGACTGCATCGGCACAGAAGTCATGCAGGAGGTGCTCGCCCTGCAGGATGGTGAAGTGATCATGCTCGAAAACCTGCGCTTCCACCCTGAAGAGGAGGCGAACGATCCCGATTTCGCCCGCGAGCTGGCATCTCTTGGAGAAATTTACGTGAACGACGCCTTCGGAACAGCACACCGCGCCCATGCGTCAACCGAAGGCATCACCCGGTATGTCCAGACAGCCGTAGCGGGATTCCTTATAGAAAAAGAGCTGAAATATCTCGGCAAAGCCCTTCAGGAGCCCGAACGGCCTTTTGTGGCTATTCTGGGAGGATCGAAAATATCCGGCAAAATCGATGTTCTGGAAAATCTCTTCAACAAGGTCGATACCGTCCTTATCGGCGGCGCCATGATCTTCACCTTTTTCAAGGCACAGGGGCTCGACACCGGAAACTCGCTGGTCGAAGACAACAAGCTTGAACTGGCCCTCAGCCTGATCAATCAGGCCAAAGAGAAAAACATCAAGCTGCTGCTTCCCCTGGATGTCATCGTGGCTCCGGAGATTTCCGCCGATGCCGACAGCCATCCGGTATCGGTCGATGCCATTCCAGAGGGAATGATCGGTGTGGATATCGGCCCGGAAACAAGAGCGGCTTTCAGCCGTGAAATTCTCGGAGCACGCACGGTGCTCTGGAACGGCCCGATGGGGGTATTCGAGATCGACCGGTTCGCCGAAGGAACCTTCGCCATTGCCGAGGCCATGTCGCAGGCCACCGCCTCCGGAGCGACCACGATCATTGGAGGCGGTGATTCCGCGGCCGCAGTTTCAAAAGCCGGGCTTTCGGATCTTATGACCCATATCTCCACCGGAGGAGGGGCAAGTCTGGAGTTTCTTGAAGGAAAGGAGCTTCCCGGAATCGCCGCGCTGAACGATTAGCCTCCGGTACCCATTACATCACGATAACATATGCCAGTATCTGACTGAACGAAAGAGAACCGGACCGGAAGTAGAATCGAATGCCATGAGCTATCAAAATCAGCCTTACAGCCCCGGGGGATTCCAGGTTATGCCCCCGGCCATTAAAACCATCATTCTTGCCAATGTCGCGGTTTTTCTGCTGCAGGTGCTGCTGCAGAACTCCCCCCTTGGGGGCCTGATCACCGCCGCGGGAGCGCTCTGGCCCGTCGCTTCGGCAAATCAGGACGGGCTCTCGTTCCAGATCTGGCAGCCGGTCACCTACATGTTTCTGCACGGAAGCTTCGGGCATCTTTTTTTCAACATGTTCGCGCTCTGGATTTTCGGTGCCGAACTTGAAAATTACTGGGGCACCAGACAGTTCAACCTCTACTACTTCGTCTGCGGCATCGGAGCCGCATTTATCAACCTGCTGACAACCGTCGGAGACCCCTATCCCACCGTGGGTGCATCGGGTGCGATCTACGGGGTGCTCCTGGCATTCGGCATGATGTTCCCCGACCGTTACATCTTTCTGTATTTTCTCTTTCCCATCAAGGCGAAATATTTTGTGGCCGGGTACGCCTTCATCGAGTTTCTTTCGGGGCTGGGCAGCCGAACGATGGGAAGCGGCAGCAACATCGCTCACTTCGCCCATCTCGGAGGCATGCTGGTCGGCTTTGTGTATATCACCATCAGAAGGCAGGGCTGGTCGTTGCCGCAATGGCCGAAACGCCCGAAGGATTCCCGTAAACAGTCAGGCGGACAGGCAACCCTGCACCATATAGGCAAGAGCGGGGAGGGCCGTACACAGGAGGAGGAGATCGACGCCATTCTCGACAAGATCTCCAGTCAGGGCTATGAATCACTGACGGGTGAAGAAAAAAGGAAGCTGCTGAAAGCGGGAGGAAAATGAGCATGAAAGAGGGCAACCGACTGTTCGCTTCGGCCAAAAAGAAAGCCGGAACGCTGCTGAAAGACCCGGACAGAACAAAAAAGCTGCTCGACGCGGCCTTCAGCCGCACTTACTCGGCCAAAAACGCCTCACCGATCTTTTCGCTCGGCGAGAAAATACAGGCGGCTGTCCGCATGATCCGCAGCTATATGCAGAAAGAGTATGTTGACATCCCCTGGCAGACCATTGTAGCCCTGACTGCAGGCCTGATCTACTTCGTTTCTCCCTTTGACGCCCTTGCCGACTTCATACCTCTCCTGGGTTTTGCCGATGATGCCGCCGTACTTGCCACCGTTCTGGCCTCGATCAACCAGGATCTCGAGCGGTTCCTCGCATGGGAGCGCTCTAAACGGGACGATGCCGAAACCGCCCCCTATGAAATCATCGATACTGCCGACAGCTCCGCTCAGAAATGAGCGATTCTCTTGAAACATGCGACACTTTCAATATGCACGGTATGCGGGAACATATCGACCGGCTGCACTGAAACCAGCCGGTATCCGTTACGGACGATCTCCTTGCCGTCCCTGGCAAGATTAGACGGATTACAGCTCACATAGACGATCGTACGGGCTCCGAGCTTCAGCATGGTTTCAAGCGCTTTCGGGTGCATGCCTGCTCTTGGAGGATCGGTTACGATCACTCCGGGTGAGTCGTAGTTTTCGAGTTTCTGCAGCATTGCGTGAAAATCCTTGAGATCAGCCTGGAAAAACACGGCGTTGTCGATGCCGTTGAGCGATGCGTTGAGAGCGGCATCCCTGAGCGAGCTTTCGACAACCTCGATCCCTATCGCCTGCCGGCAGTGCCTGGCAAGATAGAGCGTAATGGTGCCGGTACCGCAGTAGAGATCGTACACGGTATCCTCCGGGGCAATTCCCGATACCTTGAGAATCTCGCTGTACAGCACCGCTGCCTGCGAGGAGTTGGTCTGAAAAAACGAATTCGCCGAAACCCTGAAATCCAGCTCCCCGAGCCGCTCACACAGAGAACCCTCACCCGAAACCATGAACTCCTGCTCTCCTACGGCAACGGTGTTCTTTTTCGAGGTGACATTGTTCACAATGGTCATATCCTGCCCGGGAAGGGCCCCTTCAAGGAAATCCGCATAACGCCGCATCAGCTCCCGGTCATGCCATGAGGTGACCAGATTGACCATCAGCCTGCCGTTATGCTCGCTGGATCGCAGCACAAGATTCCTCAGAAAGCCGCTATGCGCCTTGACTGCATAAGGAGTCATCCCCTGCTCGAGAGCAAAGACCCGGGTCAGGTGAAGCACCTTGTTCATCGGCTCGTTGGCAAGATAGCAGTAATCAATATCGAGCACTTTTTCGAAATTTCCTGGTGCATGAAATCCCAGGGCAAAATCTCTGGAACGTTCGAGTCGATCCTGCGAAAGCTCTTCAGGCATGAGATAGCGGATGCTCGAACAGGAAAACTCCACCTTGTTCCGGTAATGGAAGGATGACCGGGCCGGGAGTACCGGCAGGACAGGGAGATCAGCGAAACCTCCGATATGCACAAGGTCGTCGGTGACTTTCTTCTTCTTGTAACGCAACTGGGCCTCATAGGATATATGCATGAGTTTGCATCCCCCGCAAACCCCGAAATAGGGGCATGGAGGCTCAACCCGGTCAAGAGACTGCGCGGTAACCTCCAGGGCCTGCGCATCGATGTAGCGCTGCTTCATCTTTCTGACAAGCGCCCTGACCCGGTCTCCGGGTGCCAGCATACCGGTAATCATGACGCTGAGACCGCTGTCAAGACGCCCGAAACACTGATCCCTGTCGGCAAAATCGGTAACCGTCAGTTCTATGATATCGCCTTTTTTCAAGGAAGAGATCTCCATACGTTTCAATAATTAATGCTTCACGGTCAGCATCGCTGCACCGAATACCCCCGCACTGTCGCCCAGCTGCGGTTTTAATAATGGGATCATGAGACGGCTGCTGAAAAGATGCCGCTCGATCAGCGTAACGGTCTCCCGGGAATAGAGCCTTCCGATGGCGCCCACTCCTCCTCCGATAATGCAGCAGTCCGGATCGAGAATATTGAGTACCCCCGACAAAGCCCTGGAAAACTGGGCGGTCAGGCGACAGAGAGTCGCCTCGGCCGCCTCATCGCGATCGGCCATTCCGGCAATCTCCCGTAACGGCCTCGATCTGCCGGTAAGTGAACAATAGTAGCGTTCGAGAGCCGGACCTGAAATAACCGTTTCGACGCACCCCCTCTTTCCGCAGTAGCAGGGCTCGCCGTCCGGCAGAAGCTCGTTATGCCCCCATTCGCCTGCAATACCGTGCGCACCGTGCAGCACCCGGCCACCGCACACGATGCCTCCGCCAACACCGGTGCCTATAATCATGCCGAAAGCCGTACCGCCCCTTTCTCCGACGATCTCGCGGCCGGCACCGAGCAACGATTCGGCAAGTACAAAACAGTTGGCGTCGTTCTCGATCACCACGTCACACTGCAGCAGGTTCTCAAGATCGCGCTTCAGATCACGTCCGTTAAGGCAGAGCGTATTGGAGTTCCTGATAAGGCCCGGAACCGTTTCATACCTGCCGGGCGTACCTATGCCGATCACCCTGGGAACCGGAACCCCGGACTCCCTGGTCACCATCGAAACCAGGTGGGCTATCCTTCCGGCAATGTGCTCGTAGCCCCCATCCGCTTCTGTTGGAATGCGTCTCCTCACCAGCGGGCTCATCATGCTGTCGGTCAGAACGGCTTCCATCTTGGTACCGCCGAGATCGATGCCAAGGTAACGCTCCGTCATG
This sequence comes from Chlorobium sp., assembly GCF_021740465.1. Taxonomy (GTDB): domain Bacteria; phylum Bacteroidota; class Chlorobiia; order Chlorobiales; family Chlorobiaceae; genus Chlorobium. Next base: position 42,603 of record NZ_JAIOZR010000002.1, read on the forward strand.
GCTCCGCAGACCTCCGACCGGAGAGAAAACGGTGCTGAAGCACATTCTTGAACAGCCATGAAAGTGTCAGATAGACCAGCGCCGCACTCATGCATCCGATCATCATGCCGGCAAGCACATCACCCGGATAATGCACGCCTACGTAAATTCTCGAATAGCCGACAAGAAAAGCATAGATGAGCATCACAGCGGTAAAAAGCCGTTCGACAGGTTCTCCCCGGCGGAAAAAAATCCAGACCATGGAAGCAACTGCTGCGGAGTTGGCAGCATGTGACGACGCGAACGAATAGGAATGCGACTGGTCGATCAGGAGTCGGCAGCCCTCAAGGACAAAACAGGGGCGGATGCGCTGAACAAGCGGCTTGAGGATCCCGGATGCGGTGTAGTCGGCAAGACCGACGGCAAGCAGAATGAAAACGAAAACTCCGAAGGCATCGCGCTGTTTTCTGATGACTATAAACAACGCAGCCAGGAGAAAAATGTGCGCAGAGAGACGAAAGGTGGTAAGAAACACCATGAGATCGTCAAGAGCCGGATGCACCATGGTCTGGTTTATCCAGTGGAAAATCCCGGCATCAATCTCTCCGGCCAGCTCCATAGTGCCTTACTTTTTAGGGCTCCCTTTCTTCTTTTTCGGAGCTGCGGCTGCAGCGGCTGCAGCAAGTGCCGCCTGGGGCACATCGTCGGCCGAGGTGGTGGAATTGATGTAGAACTGCTGGGCAACGCTGAAAATATTGAACATCAGGTAATACAGACCAAGACCTGCGGGAAGGTTGTTGAAAAACAGGAGCATCATTACCGGAAAAATATAGAGCATCACCTTCATCTGCTCATTGCTCTGGGCGGTCGGGGTGATTTTCTGCTGTATGAACACCGTTATGCCCATGAGAATCGGAAATATAGCTATATGATCGCCATAAACAGGGATACTGAACCCGAAGTCGAGAATGGAATCGGGAACCGAAAGATCCTTCGCCCAGAGAAAACCATGGTGGCGAAGCTGAATCGAGGAGCGGAACACATAGAACATCGCAAACAGAAGCGGCATCTGAAGCACCACCGGCAGACATCCTCCGAGCGGATTGACCCCGGCCTCCTTGTAGATGCGACCAAGTTCGCTTTGCAGCTTTGCGGGATTATCCTTGTACTTCTCCTGGAGATCCTTGAGAACAGGCTGAAGGGCGGCCATTTTTTTCATGGACTTCGTCGATGCCATCGACAGCGGATAGGTAACAAGTTTGATGAGCAGGGCGAAAATAATGATGATCAGGCCGTAGTTGCTCACAAAACCGTTCATCCAGGTAAAAACCGGCAGAATGATATACTCTGCAAACGGTCTGGTAAGCCAGTCCCATCCGAAATCCATGATTTTTTCAAGACCGGCGCCAAGCTTTTTGACGGTATTGTAATCAAGAGGGCCAATATAGAGGGTGTAGTGGTCACGGGCGATGCTCCCGGTGGAAGGAACTCCCATCTTGAGCGAAGCAAGATAGTTCTCGAAATGTCCCGAGTCCCTCTTGCCCTCGAGGTAGATGCCGTCAGTTTTGCTTCCGGGAATCAGCGCTGCGGCAAAATACTTGTTGCGCACAGCAACCCATCCAGCCTCTCCGGACTGCTCCTCACGATAGGACTGGTTCTCCTTGGCAGCATCCATTTTCACCAGGCTGCCACCGAGATAGGCTCCGGCAAGCGCATTCTGCGACTCATCCTCCCGGTTTTTTTCGGAGTAGGTCAATCCTCCGTCCCACTGAAGCTGATACTCGTTACCTGCAAGGGCGTTATTGAAACCGGTAAGCTTTACATCGTAGTCAACCTTGTAGCTGTTTCCGGAAAAGCGATAAGTTATATCGATAGCCTGCTGCGGACCGACGTCGAGCCGGTATGCGATAACCGCACTCCGGGAGCCACTCAAGGTGGTACGTTTTTCCGAGAAAAGAGGCCTGAAATAAAGGTCTCTTGTATCAATTTTTATGCCCTCGTTGTTCAGAAAGAGAAGGGAGAGCGCCCCTTTTTCCGGAGCACTGACCAGATTGAAGGGCTGCATCTTGCCGTCAAGATGTTTCTTGAGTACCACCGACTTGATAGTGGCACCTTTGGAAGAGAGCGTGATTGTGAAGAGATCGTTGTCAACCCTCACCAGTTCTTCCCTGCCACTGGAAACCGCAGCGAAAGCCCCGAACGTATCGGAGGCAGGCTTCAGCGATATCGGAGCAGCCCTTTCATCACCAGGTTCGGCAAGTTCCGTTTTCGCGCCCCGAGGTGATTTATTCTCCTGAAGATCTTTTTTTTCCGGCGACATAAACTGCAGCCAGACAATCATGATCAAAGCAATCAGCGCAAGACCTGTCACTGAATTTCTATCCATTGTCGCCTTCTTTTAGGTTGTCCGGTTTTCTGCCGGATTGTAACGGCACCGGATCATATCCGCCTTTTGAAAAAGGATTACAGCGAAGAATCCTCCATATTGTCAGACATGATGCATAAAAAAAATTGTGCGCATCGTACGCTTCAAGCGCATACTGCGAACAGGTAGGGTAATATCTGCAGGATGGGCCGAGGAGGGGTGAAAGGTAGGCACGGTAAAACCTGATCAATACTATCGGCACCAGATTTACTATCCTCCTCAATGACATGCTCTCCATGATTAAATGCTTCATGACAAAACAGCTTGATACTCTGTTTTCAAGCCGGAAATCCCCTTTCGCACGCCCGAAAAACTCAGCAGCTTTTGATAGTACGCAATAATCTTCTGATTTCCCTTCGTAAAACGGCAAAGTCAGGAAACCGTTCACCGGCACCTGTGTAGATAAATGCCAGACAGAGCTGCCCACCTGGGCACTCTTTACCATCCGACTCTATATTTTCCGACAATACGCCCTTCTCCTGACGATAAGCCTCCCTCATCAGCCGCTTGATCCTGTTGCGTCTTACCGCATCATGCACGGTTTTGCGGCTCACGGCAAACAGTGCTGCCAGCTGAGCCTCACCGGAAGACCGTCCGCTTTCGGCAAATGAGTATACAACCCTGACATACTCCCCTTTCAGTTTTTTCCTGCTCCTGAAAAGTTCGGATATCTGTTGCTTTTTTCTCAGTATTTCATGCTTTCGCAGTGAATTGACATGCACTATGGTCAAGACGTAAAAGAGCGAAGTTGAGAAAAAGAAACCCCCTACAGGCTTCTGATGCGGAAATTACTTGACCGCAGTGCCCATTTCGCTGCTGACAGAAAGACGGTGACGGCCTTTCGCCCTTCTTGAGGCAAGAACCCTGCGACCGTTTTTTGTGGCCATCCTCTGCCTGAATCCGTGCTTGTTCCTTCTTTTTCTATTGCTTGGCTGAAATGTTCTTTTCATCGCTCCTTACTCCGGACGTTTTGAGATAATGTAAAAAATCTGGGCTCCCAATGTAGCACATTATACGCTTATAAGCAAATAGCTGACGAGCCGCCACAGATATCCCTCAATGCAGGAAAAAATTCGCAGCGGCAGGTTACGATGCAGGTTACCGGGAATGTTGATAACTTGTGGATAAAAAAACTTCTCCCCCCGGAAACCCAAAGAGAGCGCAGATTCGCACTTGTCAACAGGTGTGGATAAAAAATATGCTCAACTCATGTAACAACATAAATAAAAACAAGATAAGCTGTTGATAACTATCAATAACCCCCGTACCGCATACCCGTGATTTTTCAACATGCAAATTGTTTTTTATCCACCGAAAACACTAACTTATGAACATTCAATGTTGATAGATTTGTTCTTTGCCTTGTTTCCCCCCCCTACAAACTTAGCTCTGTATGCCCGAAACAATCACAAAAGTACAAACAGGAGTCCCCATCAATAAGCACCTGAAAAATGCTTTCCTGGAGCATCAGGTATGGTCGTCATGCCTTGAGACTATAAAGGACAAAATCAATCCCCTTGCGTTCAAAACCTGGTTTCTGCCCATAAAGCCCGTCGGTTTTTCCGGTAACGAGCTGACTATAGAGGTTCCGAGCCAGTTCTTTTATGAATGGATCGAAGAAAACTACTCCTCCTATCTGAAACAGACGCTGAAAGAGGTCATCGGTCCCGATGCCAAGCTCATGTACTCGATTGTCATGGATAAATCCCAGGGACAACCTGTTACCATCGAGCTGCCTCACCAGAATGCCATTTCCGACGAATGTCTTTCCGAAAAACAGGAAAAACGTTGCAATGCAGCAAACCAGCAGGATTTCCAGAGAAATCTCATGCGTTTCGAAACGCATCTGAACACGAAATACACCTTTGAGACTCTTATCAGAGGAGACTGTAACTCCCTGGCTTTTGCCGCCTCGAAATCCATAGCGCAGAATCCGGGACAAAACGCCTTCAATCCTCTGGTTATCTACGGCGGTGTCGGTCTCGGCAAAACACACATGATCCAGGCCATAGGGAACAGCGTGCGCGCAAACTGTCTTTCTGAAAAGGTGTTGTATGTTTCAAGTGAAAAATTTGCCATCGATTTCGTTAACGCCATCCAGAACGGGAAAATTCAGGAATTCTCCTCATTTTACCGCACCATCGATGTTCTGATCATTGACGACATTCAGTTTTTTGCCGGCAAGGAGAAAACCCAGGAAGAAATTTTCCATATCTTCAACACCCTGCACCAGTCCAACAAGCAGATCATTCTCTCGGCCGACCGTCCGATAAAAGAGATCAAGGGCATTGAAGATCGCCTCATATCACGTTTCAACTGGGGCCTCTCCGCCGATATTCAGCCACCGGACTACGAAACCAGAAAAGCCATCATTCTCAGCAAGCTGCATCAGAGTGGAGTCAATCTTGACGATACCGTCATTGAATTCATAGCCACCAATGTTACCGAAAATGTCAGGGAACTCGAAGGATGCATCGTCAAACTGCTTGCCGCCCAGTCGCTGGACAATCAGGAAATCGATCTGCAGTTCACCAAATCGACCCTTAAGGACATCATCAGGCATACAACCAAACAACTGACGCTCGACACCATTGAAAAAGCGGTCTGCTCTTTCTACAGCATAACCCCGAACGATCTCAAGGGAAAATCGAAGAAAAAAGAGATCGCCGCAGGCAGACAGATGGCAATGTACCTCGGAAAACTTCTCACGGACTCTTCACTTAAAACCATCGGCCTCCATTTCGGAGGCCGCGATCACTCGACGGTCATTCATGCGCTCAACACCATAGAGAAGCGTGTTGAAGGGGTTGGCGACGAAAGGAAAAAAATTGAGGAACTGAAAAAGAGGATCGAGATTCTCTCGATGTAATACAGGTTGTTGCTGTGCACTACCTGTTGATTAGGTGTTGAGGCCCTGTTGGTAACAGGAAGGTTGCTAACAGGGTGGAGTGATGAAAAAAATTCACCAACAATAAGCCAACAGTACACATCTCCGGTAGCAAACAGGTTATCAACAGGTCGCAAGTATGCTGGATATTTTTTAAACTCCTGTATAAAAAAGGGTTACTATCTTTTCGGTAGGGGATATCAAGATTTCCACACCCTCAACAATAACAACAAGTTTTTAAAACATTATTAAATAGCTAAAGAGTACGATGATGCAATTTTCTTCAACCATAAGGCAGATGCAGGATGCGGTCAGTAAAGTATCACAGGCCATTCCGGCAAAAACTATCGATCCGCGTTACGACAATGTTCATTTGAACCTCGAAAATGGTCTCCTTACCCTTTTTGCCACGGACGGGGAACTTGCCATTACTGCTAAATGTCCAGTAGAGACTTCCGATACAGGAAACATTGGCATCAAGGCTAAAACCCTTCAGGATTTTCTCCGGAGCATGTACGATACTCCGGTCAGTTTTGCCATCAACCGTCAGGAGATAAGTGACCACGGTACGGTTTCCATTTCCACCGATAAAGGGCGTTATAAAATCCCCTGTCTTTTCGAAAGTAAACCGGAGAAAACCGAGAAATCGTATGCCATCACGCTTGAACTGAAAACCGAAGAACTTCAGGATCTGATCCAGAAAACCATCTTCGCCTGCAGTGTTGACGGGATGAGACCAGCTATGATGGGTGTGCTTTTCGAGCTTGAAGAGAACAGCATTACCGGAGTTTCAACTGATGGTCACCGACTGGTGCGTTGCAGAAAGCCCATTAACGCAGAGATAGCAGAAAAGCAGAAAATCGTCGTTCCGGCTCGCGTACTCTCGATTATCCAGAAACTTGCCCAGAACGATACTGTTGTCATGTCCATCGACGAAGATCATCGTTCAGTATGTTACAGCTGCGACAACGTCGTGCTTGAAGCCGCTCTTATCGTAGAACCTTACCCCAATTATGAAGCGGTCATCCCTGTAGAGCACGATAAAAAGCTTGTTGCCCCGAGAACTGACATATATGATTCGGTACGAAGAGTAGGGCGTTTTTCCAGTATCGGCGACATCAAGATCGACGTCAGCGGTACAACGCTGAAAATAATGGCGGAAAACACCAATGAAGGGGAATCCGCACAGGAGGAACTGACCTGCAATTATAGCGGAGAACCCATTACAATCGGTTTCAATGCAAAATTTATTGAAGCCGCTCTCGCCCATATCGACCAGAGTGAAATTATCATGGAACTGAAAAGTCCCACAACGGCGGTCATTTTCAAACCCGGTACAGCAAAGGAGCAGGAAGAGTTGATCATACTTGTCATGCCTGTTCGCATCAATAATTGAGCTGAGAGGCAGGTTATTGAAACTTGAACAGATACAGTTCGTTCATTTCAGGAATCACGCTTCCCTGACCTTTGTTCCGTCTGGAGGTATAAATCTCATATACGGGCCGAACGGTTCAGGGAAAACCTCGATTCTCGAAGGAATACACTACTGTGCATTGACAAAGGGTTTCGTCAGCGCTTACGACATCGAGTGCCTGAAGGAGGGGAACCTTTTTTTTCTCGTTAAAGGGAAGTTTGCAAGTGAAAGTGGAACAGAAACTGAGGTAAAAGTCTCCTACAGCCGTCAAAACGGCAAGCAGTTGAACGTTAATTCCAGGAATATCGCTACTTTTTCATCACATATCGGCGTTATTCCCTGCATTACCTTTTCTCCCTCCGACCTCTCGATTATTGCCGGATCCCCCGCGGAGCGGAGGCGTTTTCTTGATAATGCGATCTGTCAGACCGACACCAGGTATCTGGATGCTCTTCTCAATTACCGGAGAATCCTGCAGCAGCGTAATGCCCTTCTGTTTCAGATAAGAGAACATCGCTCGGGTATGGAGATGCTCGATATTCTCACTGAACAGATTGCTGAACATGCTGCTTGCATAGTCAGCGCAAGAATACGGTTCATAAGGGAGATTCTTCCGCTTACGGAAGCAAATCTTGTAGCGGTTTCGGCCGGAGAAACACCCCACATTTCATACCGTTGTTCATTTTTTTCGCATGATAACTCTGAACTGCCCGATCAGCTTTCGCGGCTCTTCAAAGAAAGGATACGGGAAAAACGGCAGGAAGAAATTTCAAGAGCCCAGACGGCAATAGGACCGCACAGGGATGATCTGTTGTTTTTTCTGAATGAAAAAGAGATAAAGAAATATGCATCACAGGGCCAGAAAAGAAGTTTTATCATTACTCTGAAACTTGCTCTCTATCGTTACTTTCTTGACAAACTCGATGAACAGCCGATCTGTCTTTTTGACGATCTGTTCAGTGAACTCGATCACCACAGGGTGGACGCCCTTCTTCTGCTGCTTTCCGGTTTTGGACAAAGCATCATTACGACAACGGAAAAAAGAGAGATAGCAGGTGTTTCGGCACTCAATATTTGTGAAATAGCATGACAACCGGTCTCAAAAAGACAAAAAAGGCTCCCAGACGGATTTCACTGATTGTCGAGGAGGTTTTCAGCGGCCTTGGTCTGGATGATGCACGCGAGCAATACCGGGCACTTCATCTCTGGAGGGAGATTGTTGGCGAAACCATAGCGGCGGAGACTATAGTTGAAAGGCTCACGGATGGACAGCTTTTCATTCGGGTAAAAAATTCCGTGTGGAGAATGGAGCTGAACTTCCGCAAGAAGGAACTTGCCAGTAAGATCAACAGTTTTCTCGGCAAGGAGGCGGTAAGGGAGATCGTTTTCAGATAAAAAAGAGCCGCACCTGTCTGATGCGGCTCCTGAAAGAACGCTACAGATTGCAGCTCAGCTGGTACATGTCGATCATCTTTTCCGCGAATGATTTGCCGAAAGCAATGCACTCCTCGAATTCAGCTTCATGAGGCTGGAACTTGATACGGACATTTTTTTCGAAAACATGCAGTTTGAGCAGTGAAAAGTTAGTTTCGATCATTTTTACGCCCTCACCGCTCCAGCCGTATGATCCGAAAGCGGCAGCGAGCTTTCCTTTGTCGCGAATGGGATTGACGGCGGCAAAAAGCTGATAGATCTGCGTAAGGATATTCTGGTTAATGGTAGGAGAGCCGACAATGATACCCGAGCAATGGGCGATTTTATCTTCAAGCTTCGAAAAATGTATGTTTTCGACGTCGCAGATGTCGATGGTGAAATCACACGACTGCTGCAGTCCCTCGGCTATCTTGCGCGCAAGAATAGTTGTGTTTTCGTAAGCCGACACATAGGCGATAAGAATGTTTTTTTCATTGGGAAGAGCGATGGCGTTCGAGGCATAGCGATGTGAAAGATCGACATATTTTTTCCAGTTAGAACGAAGGATCGGTCCGTGTCCCGGGCAGATAACCTTTATGTCGAGAGGCTTGATCTTTTCGATGGCCTGAAGCATGTACTTGCTGAACGGCCTGAGAATCGCGTCGAAATAGTAGGTGAAGGCATCGTCAAAATCGCCGACAAGGTCATCATACATCGCTTCGTGGGAAAAATGGGACCCGAAGGAATCGCAGGTGAAGAGAACCCGGTCTTCTTCCAGCCAGGTGTAGATGGTATCGGGCCAGTGAAGGTTAGGGGCGCCGATAAAATGAAGTGTCTTGTTGCCCAGGTCCAGTGTATCGCCGTTTTTAACGACGAGATGGCGGAAATCGTGACCCGTCTGGTCCCGAAGAAATTTTATGGCGTTCCCGCTGCCTACGACTGTTGCATTGGGAGCCACGCCCAGCAGATTCGACACATTGCCCGAATGGTCCGGCTCGGTGTGGTCCACAATTATGTACTCGATTTCAGAAGGATCGGTAACCTGTTTTATTTTATCAAGATAAGTAGGCCAGAACTTTGCCTTGGAGGTCTCTACAACGGTTTTTTTGTCGGCGTTGATGAAGTATGAATTGTAGGTGGTTCCATACTTCGTCTCCATGACGATATCGAAGGTGATGAGGCCGGGATCTAGTACGCCTATCCAGGTGACGTCACCGGTAACGGGAAGGATTTTATGGTCGGTCATAGCGGAAGATGAAAAAAAGTTAAAAGGTAACGTTAAAAGCTATAATGAAATACAGAAAATGAGGGCTCATAGTTCCTGAAGCCTCCAAAAAGGGGTTTAAAAAACTGTATCGCTGCTGAAGGTTTCGGGTGACGTATTTCTGCTTTCACGTATCAGCTCGATTCCTTCCGGAGAAAAGGTGAAAAGGGTATCAGCCGAGAAAATCATGCTGAAATCCTGTGGTTTGAAAAACGGAAGGAATTTCTGGCAGTGCTCGTCAAGCCTTTTCAGGTAAAAAGCGGTGTTTTCATCGGGTTTACGAGGGTCCCAGTCGGAAGCAAGGCGTCCTTTGTCGAAAAATGATGAGGCATTTCCGGAACCAGAGATATAATAGGTTATACGGTCGCCTTTTGAAAAATTCCCACCGGATTTATTGACAAGCTCGTAGGTAACCGATCTGGAGCGTTTTCCTGAACGTACGTCTTCAAGATACTGTTCCGGAGAGGATTTCAGGGTTTCTATCCTCGAAAAATCGGCGATGTCGAGCTGATGGTCAAGAATCTTCTGCCGGTAATCCATGAAGAGATCATGAAGACCGGCAATATCTTCGGACAGCAGCTTTTCAAATCCTTTTCTGATGAAATCCCGACCGAATTTTTCTCCGCTCCTGCTCGACAGTGAAGAGCCTTTGAGGGTCATGACATTGTTGTAATCCAGGAGGGCATAGTTTTTTTTAAGGTAGGAGATCATTTTCCTGTACCTGCCGTCAAAACCGATATTGATACCTTCCGGCATCCTTGTCGATACTTCGCTTACCAGTCGTCGCTCCTCTTCTTCAGTTGTTATTGCCGGAGGAGGAATAAAAAGAATGCCGTCGGTATCCACTTCGATGACGCGGCATCCCCGCGCTTCGAATTCGGCAATCATCTTTCTGGCAATATTTTGTCCCGTCGATGTTACCCTGTCGGCTTCAGCGAAATCATTGAAAATACCACCCTGGAAACCGAGATACCCATACATGGCGTTGATGAGGATTTTGAAAGAGCCCTGCATGGCATCGAAGTTCCCGGCCAGAGCGGAGTTTTTTTTCTCTCTGTTCTCTTTGCTCAGGTCTTTTGCCTTGAAACGCAGATCCCTCAAATCATGCAGAACGCCCGGAAAAACCTTCAGGGCGTCGCTTCCCGGGCAGATATTATAAGAGAGCATGATGGAGGGATAGAGGGATTCCACATCAGCATAGACAATGGGTCCGAGTACGCCTTTCAGAAAAACTTCCGTATAGCCTCCCGTAAACTGCTGTCCGGAAGAGGGCTTGGGAAGTGAATGCTTCCTGTTAAGGTACTCGCGCACGAAAAGGGCTTCGATTTTTGCCGCCGGACCAAGGCGCGAGGTCATGGCATAGGTGTATGGAAGCATCTGCGCGGTGTAAAAGTTGCTGCCGGAGAGCATTTCCGACAGGGCTCCGGTTTCGATCACATCATCAAGCGCATAGGCCAGAAGCTTTTCATGGTCGTTATCCCATGTCGATGCGATATCCTTGTAGTCAATATATGTCCGGTCAGGATCTGCAAAACCGAAATGTCGGGCGACGGCCTTCAGTCCATAGCTCGGGAGCGAGCGCTTCGATGTGTCGTAGTTCTGGATAAGAAACAGCGTATCGACGACATGGCGCCCGGGTATGTCGAAAAACGGAAAATCAATGGAGCGTTCCGCGAAACGGATACTCGAAGGATAAGTTTTAGGTTGCAGACCGTCACGGCCTATCGTAAATGCGACGCCGTGTCGTTCGCAGCGGCGCTGGAGGTAAGGTAGATCGAAGCTGAATATGTTATGGCCTTCGATAACATCAGGATCTTTAAGGGTTATCGTTCTGACTGTACGTTCGAGCAGCTCCTTTTCAGAACTGTTTTTCGAATGCAGTACCTCTTTCCAGCCGCGGTTGTCCGAAAGTGAAACTATGATTATTTCGTCCGAAAACCGGTCGTTTTCATCTCCACCTTGTTTTTCCGGCCTGTAATATGTTTCAATATCGAGCTGAAGCCGATGGAGGTTTTCAAAAAGCATCCCCTTGAAGAGCGTTTTTCCGGTTTGCAGAAAGTACTGGGTAACGGCGTCGCCCTTGCTGTAGGTCAGTGAACTGCCCTCATCCCCGGGACTTTCGGTGCTTCCGGAAAGAAGTGAGAGTTTTTTCGAGTTTATGAAATCGAGAGCCGCCCTGAAGGTTCTCCAGCTGCCGAAAATGGCCAGATACTTATAGAAATTATTTCCCTGAAGATTGACCAGCCAGAATTTCCTTTTGTCTTCAGGAATGAAGCCGTCAAGCACTGCGCTCTCGGAAAGAAAAAAGAATGGATAGAATGGGTCGTCGCGGTAGAGAACGCTTTTTCCTTTACGGAAAAATATTCTGATATGTGTGTCGGAGAGCTGGTAGGCACCAACTATGCTCTCCTCCTTGTCTTTACCGAAAAGAAGATTGTTGTCAAGAATGTCATGAATAAATTTGTCCATGAACATGCAGGGTGAAAATGAATGAAGCATTCCGATGTTTCACGTGAAACATCGGATGACGATTACCGTCCAATTTTAATCATAAGAACGGAGATATCCGAAGGGGAAACCCCAAGGATTCTCGATGCCTGACCTATGGATTGCGGCTGGTGTTTCATGAGTTTTTCCCTTCCCTCATTTGAAAGACCCATTACCTGTGCATAAGGGAACGCCTGTGGGATCTGCAGCGATTCAAGACGGGCTATTTTTTCAGACATGAGCAGGTCCCGTTTCAGGTACCCCTCGTATTTGATATCTATTTCAACCTGCTCGAACACAAGCGGATCAGAAGTCAGACAATAGACCTGTTCGCAGAAGACAGGTGAGCACGCAAGAAGCATCCGAAAGCCTACCCCATGACGTTTAAGAATATTTGCGGCAGAAAGAGTGCCTGGAATAGTGGCAATACCATGCTCCGCGAGAACAGGATTGATCATTTCGGGCCTGAATCTGAAGCTTTCCGAAAGAGTCCTGAGTTGACGGATTGCTTCGGATTTCATTCTGCAGGCCTTCATTGAAGCTGCGGAAACAAGTCCCGATGTGAATCCGTAGTCGCACAGGCGGATATCGGCATTATCGTGACGCAGAAGGAGGCGGTGTTCTGCCGAAGAGGTGAACATGCGATAGGGTTCATCGGTATCCTTGGTAATGAGGTCATCGATGAGCACTCCGATATAGGCATCGGAACGTTTGAGGATGAGCGGGTCACGTTTTCGGATTTTGAGTGATGCGTTGATGCCCGCAATGATTCCCTGGGCCGCAGCCTCTTCATAACCGGATGTTCCGTTGATCTGCCCGGCAAAAAAAAGGTTTTCCACGATTTTCGTTTCCAGGGTGCTGCCGATCTGATAAGGGAAAAAATAATCATATTCAATGGCATAGCCAGGACGGATCATTTTAACCTGTTCAAGTCCAGGGATTGATTTCAACCCCTGGAGCTGTATGTCTTCCGGAAGCGATGTGGAAAATCCGTTCACGTACATCTCATTGGTGTCAAACCCTTCAGGTTCAAGAAAGATATGGTGGCTCTCCTTGAGGGAAAAACGGTTGATCTTGTCTTCGATTGACGGGCAGTAACGGGGGCCTGTCCCCTGGACCTTTCCGGTATAGAGGGGTGATCGGTTGAACCCCCTTCTCAGAATCTCGTGGGTAACCGCTGTCGTTTTGGTCAGATAGCAGCTCAGCTGAGGTTTTGAGGCCAGAGAGCGTGTAGAAAAGGAGAAAGGAACAGGATTGTCATCGCCTTTCTGTTCCTCTACGAGAGAATAATCCACACTCCTTTTGTCGATACGCGGCGGGGTACCTGTTTTCAGGCGCCCGTATCTGAAACCAAGTCCCGCAAGATTTTCGGTCAAACCGGTAACAGGAGGTTCGGCAATCGTTCTTCCACCGGGAAAATGATTGAGGCCGATGTGAATCAGGCCGTTCAGGAATGTTCCGCAGGTCAGAATCACCACTTTTGCCGGTATCATCGTTCCTGTTGCAACGTGAACCCCGGCAACCTTTTTCGAAAGCACATGGATTCCTGTAACCGTATCCTGCAGCAAGTCTATGTTTTCTTCTTTTTCGATGACCCGGCGCATGTACATCGTGTATTGTGTCCGGTCTGCCTGCGCTCTTGGAGAGTGCATAGCGGGTCCTTTGCTGAGGTTGAGCATGCGGAACTGAATGCCTGTGGCATCGATAGCTTTCGCCATTTCACCGCCGAGAGCATCGATTTCGCGTGTTATCTGTCCCTTTGCGACGCCTCCGATTGCCGGATTGCAGGACATTCTGGCAAGTGCCGTCAGGTCAGAGCTGATCAGCAGGCATGTTATTCCGGATCTTGCAGCCGCAAGTGCCGCCTCGCACCCGGCATGCCCGCCGCCTGCGACAATAATATCATACATGAACGGTGACGTTGTGTTTCACGTGAAACATTAAGGTTTCTTTAATGATGATTTAGAGTGATTTAAGAGTATTAAAGGGCGGTACGTAGATATCTATACGTTTTCCGGCACTATCGGCTCCAGTTTGGCCAGGTATTCGGCATTGAAATGGAATCGCTGGTTGACTGGCAATAGACAAATGTATTATAAAAAATCTCAACAGATATTCCGGATGGCAGGAGACAAGGGTTTTCGTTCAGGATAATATGTTGTTTTGCGGATGTCGAAGCCGAAAACCTGCCAAAGCATGTGAAAAGAAAGTGCATTGGAGATATAAGGGCGATGAAAAAATATTTGCATCGGGCTCTGTTTTTTTATATAATTATATAGTTATATAAAAAAACATTTTCCGCAGTTGAGCTGGTAGTGGCAGACCGCTCGTTCATTTCACCATCAATTATGAAGAGAAGAACCTTTCTGGAACGGAGTTCCATGGCAGCGGCGCTTGTTCTGTTGCGGCCATCCACGCTTGCGGCAGCCTGGAGCGAAAATCATTTTCAGCAGGTTTCCATCGAAAAGGCATTTCTTGATGTTCTCGGTACTAAAGATTTTAACAGGTCCAGCCGCATCACCATAGCCGCTCCTCCGGTTGCTTCCGACAGCTCGGCGGTTCCGGTTGAAATAAGTTCCACGATAAAGGGCGATCAACTCTATCTTTTCGTGGAAAAAAATATAACTCCACTTGTTTTCAGCTGTGCACTGCATGGCGGTGCATTGCCTTTTCTTTCACTTACCGTAAAGATGAAAGAGAGCTCGCTGCTTTACGGCGTGGTCAGGGAGGGGGGCAAATATCATATGGCATCGGTGCATGTCGATGTAGCGGTTCAGGCCTGCTGAAATCACGCCTAATAACATACAACAGCTATTATGAGAATACTCGCAAAAGAGGACGGGGGGATTGTATCGCTAAAAGTGATCATCCCGCACCCGAATGAATCGGGTACGAGAAAGGACGAGTCGGGAAAAGTTGTTCCCGCTTACTTCATCAGGGAGGGATCTGTTTTGCTGAATGGCCAGCCGCTCTTCGAACTGCAGCTCGGCCCTTCGGTTTCGAAGGATCCTTTTCTGCAGTTCAGGTTCGCCGGCAAAAAAGGGGACCGTCTGAATTTGCGGTTCATCGACAGCAGGAAGCTGGAGTATGTCGCTGAAGCGGCTGTAGTCTGACTCTTCATGCAGCAGGACGCTTGAGTAGAGTGTGTTTTTGTGCGCTTCTCTTTCAATAATCAACCAGGAGAAACATTATTATGCAGGTTACTATCAGATCGTTGCTGACGACCTGTTTCGTCTCTTCAGCTCTGCTTGGCGCAGGAGCTGAAGCTACTGCGGCAACAAATCCGGCTCAAAAAGCAATGGAACCGAACCCTCGCGGGCAGATTCTTTCGCTTTCCTGCGCCTCATGCCACGGGACTGACGGAAAGAGCGTGGGAGTTATCCCCTCGTTTTACGGGAAATCGCCAGAGTACCTTGAGACCGCACTGAAGGATTTCAAGTCCGGCAAACGGTATTCAACTGTAATGGGCAGGCATGCCAAGGGGTATAACGACGAAGAGATCCATTTGATCGCGCAGTATTTCGGAACGGTCTGGCAGAACAACAAATAAGGGGGAGATGCAAATATGAGCCATAACATTTCACGAAGGGATTTCAACAAACTCCTCGTAACGGGAGTCGCGGGTTCCGCCCTCGGCATTTTCGGTACCATAAAACCTGCTTTTGCGGCCCAGAAGCGGGTTGTCGTCATAGGCGGCGGTTTTGGCGGCGCTGCGGCTGCCAAATACCTCAAAAAGCTGGATTCATCGATATCCGTCACGCTTGTAGAGCCTAAAGCTACTTTTTATACCTGCCCGTTCAGCAACTGGGTGCTTGGAGGCATGAGAACCATGCAGGATATCGGTCATACCTATACCCTCCTGAAAAGCAAGTACGGCATCAACGTCCTGGCCGATTCCGCTACAGGTATCGATGCCGCAAAAGGCACGGTAACACTGAAGAGCGGCAAGGTGCTCAATTACGACCGTTTGATCGTTTCGCCGGGCATCGACTTCAAATGGAGCGCCATCGAGGGGTACAGCGAGAGCGTTTCGCAGACGAAAATGCCGCATGCCTATGAGGCCGGCGCTCAGACCATTCTTCTGCACAAGCAGTTGCTCGCCATGAAAAACGGCGGCAAGGTTATTATCTGTCCTCCGGGAAATCCCTTCAGGTGTCCTCCGGGTCCGTATGAAAGGGCAAGCCTCATTGCACACTACCTGAAAGCGAAAAAGCCAAAGTCGAAAATTCTCATTCTCGACGCCAAGGACAAGTTCTCCAAGCAGGGTCTTTTCAAGAAGGGATGGGATACGCTTTATCCCGGCATGATCGAATGGCGTTCAGGGCCGACCGGCGGCAAGGTTACGAAAGTTGATGCAGGTTCCATGAGCGTAACTACCGATTTCGGTGTTGAGAAGGGTGACGTCATCAATATCATTCCCCCGCAGCAGGCAGGAAAGATTGCCTTCAAGGCAGGCTTGACCGATGCCTCAGGATGGTGCCCGGTCAATCCCTCCACTTTTGAGTCTACCATTCACCCCGGTATTCACGTTATCGGAGACGCCTGTATAGCCGGCGCCATGCCGAAATCCGGTTTTGCAGCAAGCAGTCAGGGAAAGGTGGCTGCCGCCTCGATCATAAGGCTGTTCCAGGGCAAGGAGCCGGCTCCACCCTCTCTGGTGAATACCTGCTACAGTCTTATCGGAACCGATTACGGAATTTCCGTTGCCGGTGTATACAGTCTCAGCCCTACCGGCATTATCGAAGTTCCAGGATCAGGAGGACTTACGCCTATGGATGCCGATGCCGATCATCTCCGCGAAGAGGCAATGTTTGCCGAAGGATGGTACAAGAACATTTCTCAGGATATCTGGGGATAAAACGCCTTCCATCTTCTGTAAAGCCCGGTTTCAGCCGGGCTTTTTTTATGGGATTGTACAGGGTTATGCATGCGCTCAGTCAGCCGGAAGCCGGGTTGATTGTTAATCACTACCCCGTTTTATATATTGGCTGAATTATTTCCATCGCGTGAAAAGCTTTATTACATAATGAAAAATAAACCCTTCAACCTTTTTCTGATTGTTCTGGTAACGGTTGTTTCCCTCTGGTCACTCTGGCCGACCTGGCGTGATTACTCGCTATCGAAACAGCTGGACAGCTTCGCTTCAGGCGAAGACAGCCTGAAGTTCAGTCTCAGCCATCGTGACGAACTTGAAAATGCCCGCAAAAAAAGCCTCAAGCTCGGTCTCGACCTTAAGGGAGGCATGCACCTTGTCATGGAAGTCGATCAGGTAGATCTCTTCGAGCAGAAAGCCTGGAACAAGGATGCACGTTTCCACGCGATTATGGGGAGAGTTCGGCAGAAAGCCGCAACAAGCGATGCAGGAGTTATCGATCTGATTGCCGCAGAATTCAGAAAAGAGAATATCCGGCTGAGCCGATATTTTTACGATATCCGCAATACCGACGGGGAGATAACCGGCAAGCTCCAGAAGGAATCCGAGGATGCGCTCGCTCGTGCCAGGGAGATTATCCGAAACCGTATCGACCAGTACGGGGTTGCAGAACCGGTGATCACCACGCAGGGAACCCGCCGCATCATTATCGAGCTTGCCGGGATATCCGATGAAAACCGGGTGAGAAATCTCCTCAAGGGCACCGCAAAACTGGAATTCAAACTGCTCCGGGAGCCGGAAGTGCTGCTGAGGGTACTCGACAAGCTGAACACCACTCTTGCATCCCGGAGCGCAACTTCGTCCCCTGCCGTCGCCCCCGATACGACGGGCAAGGCTGTTCCCGCAGCAGGTTCGCTGCTGCCCCCGGTGAAATCCGCAACAACCACCCGTCCTCTTTATGATGTGCTCACCATACTGCAGAACGGAAATGTCTATGTTTCCGAGGAGTCAAGGGACTTTGTTTCCAGACTGTTCCAGCGAGGCGACATTCAGGCACTGATTCCCCAGGACAGCGAGCTGCTTCTGGCCGCCAAACCCGATCAGCTTCAGGACGGACGGAACTATTATCCGGTTTTTCTGGTCAGGAAAACCGCTGAATTGACGGGCGGCGTCATCACCGAAGCCAAAGCCTCGTTCAGCGCCGAAGGTGCCCAGCCGGAGGTGCTCATGGAGATGAATTCCGAAGGAACGGCCAAGTGGGCCCGTATAACCGGAGCCAATATCGGCAAGAGGGTCGCCATTGTGCTCGATGGCGCGGTTTACAGCGCTCCGGTAGTACAGTCTAAAATTCCTAACGGTAATTCTGTCATCAACGGCATCGAGAGTGTCGAAGAGGCCAAGGATCTTGAAATCGTGCTGAAGGCCGGAGCGCTGCCTGCTCCGGTGAGGATCATGGAAGAGCGTACCGTCGGGCCGTCGCTGGGCGCAGATTACATCAGGGCCGGAATGATTTCCCTTATGTGGGGCTTTCTTGCCGTATCGGTATTCATGCTGCTCTACTACCGTACCGCAGGGGTCGCGGCCGATGCTGCCCTTGTCCTGAACATTCTTGTGGTGCTTTCAGTGCTTGCCGGCTTCAATGCTTCGCTTTCGCTTCCGGGTATTGCCGGCATCGTGCTCACCATGGGTATGGCCGTTGACGCAAACGTGCTGATCTACGAGCGGATCCGGGAGGAGCTTGGCGAAGGCAAGTCGATCGTTTCGGCAGTGACCGCCGGTTACGACAAGGCGTTCTCCTCCATTCTCGACTCCCACGTCACCACGCTCGCTTCGGCATATCTGCTCTACACGTTCGGTATAGGTCCTATCCAGGGTTTTGCCGTTACCCTCATGATCGGCACGGCGGCAAGCCTGTTCACCGCCATTGTGGTGACCAAGGAGATCTTCAATTTCATGCTTTCGAAAAACATGCTTTCAGAAAAGAGTTTCGGTTAATCATTCAATGAGACACAAGCCATGAGGATTTTTCATAACACCAGCTTTAATTTTATCAGGCACCGTAAAATTGCCTACGGTCTTTCCATTGTTATTCTGCTCTCAGGGCTGGTTTCCCTTGCTTTCAGGGGACTGAACTACGGCATAGACTTCAGGGGCGGTTCCGAGGTGGTGATCCGCTTCGATAAAAACGTGGAGGTCGGCAGTGTGCGAGCCGCCCTCAAGGAGGCCGGGGTTTCCGGAACGCTGAAGCAGTACGGCATCGATCGTTCGTTTCTTCTCAGTACGGTGTTCAGCGGCCAGACCAACGAGCTGAAATCACTGGTCTCCAATGCCTTCAACGCGCGGTTTCCGCAAAACCGCCACGAAATCGTGCGCATCGATTCCG
Source organism: Chlorobium sp. (assembly GCF_021740465.1). GTDB lineage: Bacteria > Bacteroidota > Chlorobiia > Chlorobiales > Chlorobiaceae > Chlorobium. The sequence goes on from NZ_JAIOZR010000002.1 coordinate 61,728, forward strand.
TCGGACCGAGCATTGCTTCCGACCTTAAATGGTCGGCACTCAAGGCTCTCATCGGCGCTCTTGTTGCCATTCTGCTCTATGTCGGTATCCGGTTCGAAATAAAATTTGCCGCCGCCGGTGTTGTCGCCATTTTTCACGATGTGCTTACCGTGCTCGGTCTGTTCAGCATTCTCGGGGGACTTTTCGCATTCATGCCGCTTGAAATGGACCAGAGCATCATTGCGGCATTTCTCACGGTTGCCGGTTATTCCATTACCGATACCGTTGTGGTCTACGACCGCATCAGGGAGCGGATAAGGGGCAAGAAGCCATCGGAATACGAAGCGATATTCAATGAGAGCATGAACCAGACACTCAACCGCACCATCATTACCTCAGGTACTACACTTATCACGGTGCTTATTCTTTTCATTTTTGCGGGTCCGGCAATCAGGGGATTCGCTTTTGCCGTTTTCACAGGAATTCTTATCGGAACCTACTCGTCCATTTTTGTTGCAGCCCCCATCGTGTATGACTGGCTGAAGGCGACAAAGTCGGCGGTGAGACTCAGAGGCGGCACTGCCGCGTAGGAGTCTGAGGGTAACCAACAATATCAAGCAAGGAGTTATGAGCATGAAGAAAGTTATGACAGCAGTTTATGCCCTATGTCTTCTCTGTCTGACGGCACATGTCGGGAGTGCCGGAACGCAGACTGTGGACCGGGTTGTGGCAGTGATCGGAAACGAGGTCATTCTCCGTTCGGAGCTCGATGAACGGGTGATGACGACCGGGTTGCAGTATCCCGAACTGAAATCCGACAAAAACCTTCCGGAGAAGGTACTGAATTCACTGATCGACCAGAAGGTCATTCTTGCCAAGGCGAAGATCGACAGTACCGGCATCGATGAGGCTGCGCTTGACGGGCTTGTAGCCGAGAGGATGAACGTGCTCGCTTCCCGTTTCTCTTCAAGGGAGGAGATGGAGTCCCGTTTCGGCAAGAGTATGCTGCTTATCCGAAAAGAGCTTCGCCAGGAGGTGAAAAATCAGCAGCTTGTCGAAACCCTTCGCAGAAAGAAGATGAGTGGCGTTTCCGTCAGCCATGAAGAGACCATGGCATTCTTTGAGGCAAATAAAAGCCGCCTTCCGGTTATTGCCGAAGGAGTTTCGGTATCGCAGATTCTCAGGTATCCCGGTATTACGCCTGAAAATCGTGCGGATGCAAGGGCAATGATCGAAAAAGTGCAGGCGGAACTCAAGAGCGGCGCCGATTTCGTGGAGCTTGCAAAAAAATATTCACAGGACAAGGTTTCAGCGCCGCTAGGAGGGGATCTCGGCTATGTACAGAAAGGGGAACTGATCAAGAGCTTTGAGGATGCGGCCTTCGCGCTCAAGGAAGGCAGGATTTCCGATATCGTTGAAACCCGCTACGGGTTTCATATCATACAGCTGCTCGACAAGGAGGCCAACAGCCTGCATGTGCGACATATCCTCATCGGTTTCGATCGCTCGAAGGGCGATGATGAGGGAACCATAGCGATGCTTCGTACCATCAAGGCAGAGGTACTTGCCGGCAAGGCATCATTTGCCGATATGGCCGTTAAATATTCCGAGGATCCGGTTTCAGCAAAAAACGGAGGAACCGTGCTTTCGTCCTCCTCCTCGAAGAGCGTTTTCCCGCTTTCTTCTCTTCGTTCGCCACTCAAGGAGATTATCGGAAGACTTAAAAAGAACGGCGAGATCTGCGACCCGGTGAAAATCGATTCTCCCCAGGGGGGTTCGTTCTATGCGATATTCAGGCTGAACGAAAAAATACCGGCCCACCAGCTCGATCCCCGGCAGGATTATGCCATGCTTGAAGAGTTTGCCCTTGACAACAAGAGGCAGCGTGTTTACGAAGCCTGGCTGCAGCAACTTCGCAAGGAGGTGACCGTCAGGAAATCAGACGTCTAGGCGTCGGACATACCGTGCATTTTTTTCGATAAAATCCCTACGGGGTTCAACCTTATCACCCATAAGCGTGGAAAATACCAGGTCGGCTTCCATGGCGTTTTCCACGCTTACCTGCAGCAGGGAGCGATGGGCCGGATCCATTGTTGTGCTCCACAACTGTTCAGGGTTCATTTCGCCGAGACCCTTGTAGCGCTGAATGTGCACCGTCGCTTTCCCTTTCTGCATCTTCTTCATCGACTCGATAATGGTGTTTCGTTCATCATCGTCCCAGGCGTACTGCTGATCCTTGCCTGATTTAACCAGATAGAGCGGCGGTTGTGCGATGAATACCTTTCCGGCTTCTATGAGGGAACGCATGTACCGGAAGAAAAATGTCAGGAGCAGGGTTCTGATATGCGCGCCGTCGACGTCGGCATCGGTCATGATGATGATTTTCCCGTAGCGGAGCTTTTCAGGCGAGAACTCCTCTTCGCCGAAGCTGGTCCCGAGCGCAAGGATTATGGTTTTGATCTCCTCGTTTTCCAGCATCTTGTGCAGTCGGGCTTTTTCGACATTGAGGATTTTGCCCTTGAGGGGGAGGATGGCCTGGAAACTTCGATCCCGGCCCTGTTTGGCGCTGCCTCCCGCCGAATCGCCCTCAACGATATAGAGTTCGCAATGCTCCGGATCGTTGATCGAGCAGTCGGCAAGTTTGCCCGGCAGGCCTGAACTTTCAAGCACCGATTTCCGGCGGGTCAGTTCCTTGGCCTTTCTGGCCGCTTCCCTCGACATGGCTGCACCTTTTACCTTTTCGATAATCAGTTTGAGCACATTGGGGTTGCTTTCGATAAATTCGGCAAGCTGCTCGTTGACGATGCTCTCGACGATGCTCTGTGTTTCTGAGTTTCCGAGTTTTGTCTTGGTCTGGCCTTCAAATTGCGGTTCGGCAACCTTTACGGAGATCACCGCCGTGAGGCCCTCCTTGAAATCGTCACCGGTCAGAGTGATTTTCAGGTTTTTCAGAAGGTCGTTTTTTTGCGCATAGGCATTCAGAGTGCGGGTAAGCGCCTTGCGGAAGCCGGTTACATGCGTGCCGCCTTCATGCGTATTGATATTGTTGACATAGCTGAAAACGTTTTCCTGATAGGAGTCGTTGTACTGCAGGGCCAGTTCGACGATGGTGGATTCGCGTTCGCCGTAGATATAGACCGGCTCCTTGAGCAGCTTGATGCGGCTCTGGTCGGTAAACTGGACAAATTCCTTGAGTCCGCCTTCATAATGGAATATCTCCTCGTTTCCCTCGCTGTCCTGTACGGTAATGCTGAGTGTTTTGTTCAGGAAAGCCAGTTCGCGCATGCGGTCGATGATGATATCCTTGCGGAACTCGGTAGCCTTGAAAATCAGATGATCGGGCTTGAAGGTGGTTTTCGTGCCGCGCTGGTCCGACGGTCCGATATCCCTGACGTCACCCTGGGGCACACCGCGCTCATAACGCTGGAAATAAGCCCGGCCGTCGCGGTACACCTCGACCTCGCACCACTCCGAAAGCGCGTTCACTACCGATGCTCCGACTCCGTGCAGACCGCCCGATACCTTGTAGGCTCCTTTATCGAACTTGCCGCCTGCCCCGATGAGGGTCATAACGAGTTCGAGAGCCGATTTCTTTTTTTCAGGGTGCATGTCCACGGGAATGCCCCTTCCCCGGTCAATAACGGTGACCGAACCGTCCGGGTTCAATGCTACGAAGATATAGTCGTTATAGCCACCGAGGGTCTCGTCAATGGAGTTGTCAACAATCTCGTAAACAAGATGGTGCAGTCCTCTGCTGTGGACATCACCGATATACATGGCAGGCCTCAGGCGCACATGCTCGATGCCGTCGAGGACCTGGATATTGGTTGCTGCGTAGGAAGATGGGGTCTGGGTACCGGTTTCAAGCATAGTATCTCGTAAAGTGACTGAGTGAACAAAATAAACCACAAGATAACAAAATTAGCGGATTAGCGCTATCGGCGCATTCCTCAGGCCTCACCGGATTTCATCCCAGAACGCGTCAGTGAAATGCTCGATGGTGTACGTCGCGATGCGGTCGCCCACCATGCTGTCGGCAAGAATTGCAATCACATCGAATCTGCAATCGGGTTCATGGTTTTCAAGGGTGAGCAGGTAGGCTTTGGCCGCTTTGATGATCTCCTTCTGTTTCTGCGGGGTGACCGATTCGACCGGATGCCCCTTTTCGAGGGATCCCCTGGTTTTCACCTCGATAAAACAGAGCGTGCGGCCGTCGAGGGCGATAAGGTCGATCTCGTTGCGGCGGTACCGGAAATTGCGCACGACAATACGGTATCCTTTTGCGGCAAGATACCCTGCAGCGAGCTGTTCCCCCTGCCGGCCGAGCGAATGCGGGTCGTGATCCATGGTTGCCCTCCTCTACTTTTCCCCGAGCTGTTTGAGTTTGAAGCTTTTACGGTGAATAGGGCTTCTGCCGTATCTGGCTATCGCCCGGATGTGCTCTCCTGTCGGGTATCCGAAATGACGTTCGAAACCGTACTGGGGATACTGCCGGCCGTACTCCCGCATGAGGGAGTCCCTGCAGGTTTTTGCGATTATCGAGGCGGCGGCGATCGAAAATACCTTCGAGTCGCCTTTCACGATGGTTTCATAGTGTACCGGCAGAAGCGGCCTGAAGCGATTGCCGTCGACAAGCAGCAGTTCCGGAGGCTCGGGCAGCGCCGTTACGGCGTTGTTCATGGCCAGCATGGTTGCCTGAAAGATGTTCATCCGGTCGATTGAGTCATGCTCGACAGTAGCAACCGCCCAGCAGAGGGCGGCTTCCTTTATGGCAGGGGCAAGTTCTTCACGGAGTGCCGGTGAGAGTTTTTTTGAATCGTCGATTGCTGCAAGCCTGCTGTTTTCCGGACTGAACCAGCGGGGGAATACCACTGCCGCGGCTACGACAGGTCCGGCAAGCGGCCCCCTGCCGGCTTCATCTATGCCGCAGACGAGTGATGTATCTTTCCATACCGGATATTCGTAATCGGTATTCATGAGGTACGTTTTTGCCAGGTATTCGTTATTATCCTGTAATATAGCCGAATCTCCGGTAACAATGCGGGAGGCGGCATCCTTTCCATTCGGCTGTCGGGCATGTTGCTGTTTCCTGTTATAATTTCTTATCTTGACCGTTAGCCTGCCCTTCCGTCTCCGAACTCCTGATTGCATCAATCGCCTTTTGTTATCGATAGGGAACGGAAATACGATCCGGAACCTTTGCCCGCAGCGGGAGTGTTGTGACAGGGATCCGGCTTCCGTAAGGCAATGAATATGACTGCAGTCTTCAGACCGTGTGGCTGTATGAAAAGGAACATTATAAAAAAGGGGCGACATCCCCGGTTACTACCATATATAAAAGAGTTTTCAGATGAAGAAGAGTATGAACAAACAGCTCCTCATGAACAAGATCGGCGATGAAATACAGGTCGCGCTTGTCGAAGAGGGTCGTCTTGCAGAGTTGACGATCGAGCGTCCCGAAAGCCGTCGGAGTATCGGCGATATCTATCTCGGGCGAGTGCACAAGGTCGTTGAAGGCCTGAAGGCCGCATTTGTCGATATCGGTCAGAAATCCGACGGCTTTCTGCATTTTTCCGATGTCGGCACTACAAGTGAGGATTATCGCGCACTGATTGAAGATGACGACGACGATGAAGCCGGAGCGGGAGACGAAGGCGAAGGAGAGGGCGGCGAAACGGCCGAAAGTGCCGCTGCTCCGGAACCCGCTGCCGCAGCTCAGCCGGTAAGGCCCCAGCAGCGCAATGGAGGAAGGAAAGTGCAGGCAACCGAAGAGGAAAAGGCTGAAAAACGGCAGTCCTATACCCAGATGATCGCCGGCAAGCTCAAGCCCAACGACTCGATTCTTGTTCAGGTTATCAAGGAGCCTATCAGCAGCAAAGGCTCCCGCCTCACCTCCGATATTACCATCGCCGGTCGCTTTATGGTGCTCCTGCCGTTCGGCGGCGGCCAGGTTGCCGTTTCGCGCAGGGTTGTCGTCCGAAAGGAGCGGGCCCGGCTGAAAAAGCTTGTGCGCTCCATGCTTCCCGAAGGTTTCGGGGCTATCATCCGTACCGTTGCCGAGCATCAGGAAGAGTCGCTTCTCAAGCAGGATCTGGAGAAGCTGCTCGCCAAATGGGTGCAGATCGAGGAAAAACTCAAGGACGCCGCACCGCCACAGCTGATTTTCAAGGAGGATACCATTATCTCCAGCGTGCTGCGCGACTCGCTTACCTCCGACGTGACCGAGATCGTCGCGAACTCCCCCGTCATCTACAAGGAGACCCTCAACTATATCCAGTGGGCGGCTCCAGAAATGGAAAAGAATGTCTCCCTCTACCAGGGCAAATTGCCACTTTTTGAGGGCTACAACATAGCCAAGGACGTCGAATCCATCTTTTCACGTAAAGTATGGCTGAAATCGGGAGGCTACATCATCATCGAGCATACCGAAGCCATGGTTGTGGTCGATGTCAACAGCGGGCGATATGCCGCCAAGCGCGAGCAGGAGGAGAACTCCCTGAAAACCAACCTCGAAGCGGCGCGCGAGATTGTCCGCCAGCTCAGGCTGCGTGACATAGGCGGTATTATCGTGGTAGACTTCATCGACATGCTCGATCCAAAAAACTCCAAAAAGGTTTACGATGCCATGAAGACGGAGCTTCGCAACGACCGGGCGAAGTCGAATATCCTGCCGATGTCCGATTTCGGCATCATGCAGATCACCCGGGAGCGTATCCGCCCGAGCCTCATGCAGCGCATGGGAGACCAGTGTCCCGCTTGCGGCGGAACCGGGGTTGTGCAGGCACGCTTCACCACCATCAACCAGGTAGAACGGTGGCTGCGCAAATACGCACTGCAGCAGTCCATGAAGTTCCAGCAGCTTGACCTCTATGTAAGCCCGACCGTTGCCGAACCGCTGAAGAACACCGAGATGAAAACCGAACTGAAGTGGTTTCTCCAGCACATGGTTTTTGTTCGGGTCAAGCAGGATGAAAGTCTGCGCAGCGACGATTTCCGGTTTTACAGCCGAAAGAACAATAAAGATATCACCGCCGAATACGGCGATCTCTAACTTACCCACTTTACCATGTCATCATACGAATCGTTGAAACAGGAGATACTCACGCTTTCAGCCACCGCTGCCGCAGAACTTTCCGCAAACCCCGATGCACGGAGAATTTTCGGAGAGTTCAAGCGTCTGCTCAATAGCGGTGCCGTCAGGGCGGCCGAAAAAAAAGACGGAGCGTGGGTAGTGAACGCGTGGGTCAAACAGGGGATCCTGCTTGGCATGCGTCTCGGCAGGCTGAGCGAAGCGACGGTCGCTCCCGATGGCAATCTCGGAGGATTTTCCTTTATCGACAAGGATACCTGGCCGCTGAAAACGATTACCCTCGAGCATAATGTGCGTATCGTACCGGGCGGCTCGTCCGTTCGTGATGGCGCCTATCTGGCTCCATCGGTAGTGATGATGCCTCCTGCATACGTCAATGTCGGTGCCTATGTCGATGCCGGAACCATGATCGATTCCCACGCTCTTGTCGGCAGCTGTGCACAGGTCGGCAAAAACGTGCATCTCTCTGCCGGCGTTCAGGTTGGCGGCGTGCTCGAACCGATTGGAGCCATTCCGGTCATCATCGAGGATGATGTCATGGTGGGAGGCAACTGCGGCATCTACGAAGGCACCATCGTGCAGGATCGTGCCGTTATCGGTACCGGAGTTATCCTGAACGGATCGACCCCCGTTTACGATCTCGTCAATGGAACCATCCATCGCAGAAGCGCTGAAGCTCCTCTGATTATCCCCGCTGGGGCGGTCGTTGTGGCAGGATCGAGAAAGATCAGGGGCGACTTTGCCGCAGAGCATGGCCTTTCTCTCTATACGCCGGTTATCGTAAAATACCGCGACGAGAGGACCGACAGCGCTACGGCGCTCGAACAGGCATTGAGGTAGCGGGAGTCCACTTGCGGAAGCAAAGTACAGGCCTTTTCAGTCGGGGAGTGCCGGGGTTCCTTCATGAGGAAGCGGTGCCCGAAGGCAGCGGGGAGCCGAAGGGGAAAAGGTCGATCAATAAAGATAACGGCTCATGAAAACTCCATCACGCGCCAAACGTGCAGCCGCAGCTCTGACGGCGACACTCCTTTTCAGCTTCATTCCTGACGCTCCCCTTTGTGGGGCTTCCCGGGTAGAGCCGGATAGCGAGTTCCGGGAAATAGCAAAGGGCATAGACCTTTTCGGCGACATCTACCGTGAGCTTTCGGTGAACTATGTCGAGCCGCTCGACGTCAGTTCGCTGATGTATGCCGCAATCGACGGCATGCTGGCGGCTCTGGATCCCTACACGGTTTTTCTCGATGAGAGTCAGTCCGAGGAGCTTGGCGAACTCACCAGCGGCCAGTATACCGGCATCGGTATCAGCATGGCACGGTTCGGCGAAAAAATCTATGTGACATCGGTGCTCGACGGCTATCCCGCAGGGAAAGCCGGCATCAGGACCGGCGACCGGATAGAGATGATCAACAGCCGTCCGGTTCGGGGGAAAACCCTCGATGAGATCAGGGAGATGATCAAGGGCACCACAGGAACCCGCCTTACCATGAAGATCGAGCGGGAAGGCGGGCACTCGCCGGGAGTCATTTCCCTTTCCAGAGAGGAAGTTCGTGTCAGTACGGTCTCCTATTCCGGTATTATCGGCAGAACCGGTTATATCGAGCTCAGCAGTTTTACGAGCCACTCGACCGAAGACATCCGTGAGGCGGTCGAAAAACTGCTGCGTAAGGCCTCAGCTGACAGGCAGCCGATGAACGGTCTTGTTTTCGATCTGCGAGGCAATCCCGGAGGCCTGCTCGCCTCGGCGGTAGAAATCTCCTCGCTGTTCGTGGAGAACGGAAGTACCGTTGTCACCATACGGGGCAGAGCTTCCGAATCCGAAAAAATCTATAAGACAGAGCATTTTCCTCTTGCCGCAGGGCTTCCGCTCGCAGTGCTTATAAACAGGGAAAGCGCTTCCGCTTCCGAAATCGTATCGGGAGCCATACAGGACCTCGACCGCGGCATTGTGCTTGGAGAGCGTTCCTACGGAAAGGGGTTGGTACAGTCGGTGGTCAGGCTGCCCTACGACAATACCCTGAAGCTGACTACGGCAAAATATTATACGCCTTCAGGCCGCCTGATCCAGAAACCCCGCAGCGAGAGCTCTTCGGTACGCGACGTTCTGAAGAAAAACCACTATCCCGAGTCGCTGCCGGTCTATTATACCACAGGAAAACGCAAGGTCTACGGGGGAGGGGGCATTGCGCCGGATGTCACGGTGCAGGGCGTGGAGCGCTCGGAATACGAGCAGGAACTTCGCAGCAAAGGCCTGATTTTTCTTTTTGCCTCCCGCTATCGCGCGACGCACCCCGAGGCTCCCGAAAAGTCGCTCGAACAAGCTTCTCTCATGGAGGCTTTTGCCGGGTTTCTCCTGGAGGAGAAGTTTTCGTTCACCTCGGCTCCCGAGCGAAGGCTCATGGAGCTTGAAGAGAGCATAAAGGCCGAACAGGCGGGAAACAGCGGCAATGTCACCAAAAGCCTCGAAGGGCTGAAGCTCGAGCTTGCAGAGCTGAAGAGGAAAAAGATAGAGGGGGAATCGAAACGGATAGCCCGGCTGCTCGAACTTGAAATCATGCGCCACTACAACGAAACCGCATCGCGCAAGGCCGAACTCGCGGACGATCCCGTTTTGCAGAAAGCTCTCGCCCTGCTTTCCGATACGAAAGCATATTTACGAATGCTCAGGCACTGAGCGGGTTTTCATCTGCGCTTCATACCATCTGGTCTGCTGGTGAATGCCGAGCACGATCATGAGGTTGCTGACGGTGAGCAGGCTCTCGGCCGAGCCGTGCAGCAGGTCGTCATGTGAAAGCGACTGAAATCCCCGCACCTCTGTGGCAAGGTACATGAAGAACACGGTGACGCATATAAACACGAGAACGAACCAGAACCCGGCTACCGTCAGCCCTGAAAATACCGAAGGGTCTTTCCTTCTAACCATGATCATCGAAACGAGAAAAGAGATGTATACCACACTTGAAATCTGCAGAATGGCGTCGAAAACGTCGTCTCCCATGTAGGACTGTGGTTTGCCGGCAATCATGACAGTGCCCAGACAGCCCACGAAGCCTGCCGCCTGAGAGTGTCCGGCACGTTTGAGTATTCGCAGTGTAGCCCAGAGTAGAGAGATGCTGCCCAGCAGGTTGATGGTTTCCGAAAGATCGAGCAGCAGGGGGATGCTGTCTGTGGTGATGTGGTAGGTCAGTACGAAAAAGCTCCCGAACCAGTGCGGCAGCATCGACAGCCCGAAAAATCGGATATCCGTGCGGCCTGTGATCTTTCCGTAGCGATACATCATAAGGGCTGCCACACCCCATTCCAGTGAGGATGAAAGATGGATGAACCAGTTCGGCAGCGAGAGCAGCCCAAGCCAGGCAAGACTCATAAGCGTGATCGGTTAACGACGGTGATGACAGAGGCGGCTTTCCCTGTAGGTCAGCTTCCCTTGATCAGGTGATAGATGTTTTTCGAAAAGATTTTCATCTGCGTCGACCAGGGTGCAGGCACCATTTTTTTATAGAGATAGGAGTCGAAAGTGATCTGCTGCACATCATCATCTGCGCATATGGCTACAAAGCTCTCCCTCAGCCGGTCATTTCGGTAGTAGACCGCCTGCAGCACCTCCAGACCGAAAAAGATCGGGGCATAGAGCCTGCGGAATCCCGTCTCGTAGTTCGAGAGTGGAGCGCCCTGTTTGATGTGTTCGATCATGGCCTCCGCTCCGAGCTTTCCGGAGCGCATGGCAAAGAATATTCCTTCCCCGTTTGCCGGTGTGACAAGCCCTGCGGCATCCCCAACGAGAATAGCTTTTTCCCCTGAAAACGATTTGCGGGGCTTCATGGGTATTTTTGCTGCCTCGTCAAGATATGGCTGGTCGGCGATTCCTATCTTTTCGACAAACCGCCTCTGCAGCGCCTTGATGTTGTGCCGGTTATCCTCCGTTCCGGTGCCGATGGCCAGGTGGTCGGCTTTGGGAAAAATCCATCCGTAGAAATCGGGAGAAACCTCCCCGTCGAACCAGATCTCCACGATATCTCTGAACTGCTCGATGGAGGGTGTGTATCTGAAGCGCTGCTGCATGGCGATCACCTTGAGCTCGTTGGGCGGAAAGCCCAGATCTCCGGCGGTTTTCGAGTTCGCCCCGTCAGCACCGATGATATAGCGGGCCTCCAGAGGCTCCGCCTTGTCGTTGAGGGATGATATGAGAAATCCGTCTCCCGATTGGCTGATGGATTTCATCAGGGCCTCGACGATGGTGACTCCGGCCCGTACGGCTTCGGCGCGCAGGTAGCTGTCGAACTTTTCCCGCCGAACCATGCCGACATAGCCGTTCGGCATATTCATTTCGATGACCCGCCCTTTCGGAGAGCGGGCACGCATATGGGAGAGTTTTTTTTCCACCAGTTCGGCGGGAATGGCGAACTCCTCGATAAGTCCCAGCGGGATAGCCCCGCCGCAGGGTTTCACATTCTCCAGGTTCCGTTCGAAGAGAACCGTCGAAATTCCGGCCTTGGCCAGCTCGGCGGCGGCAACGGCGCCTGAGGGGCCACCTCCTATGACAGCGACATCGTAACGCATGATTACGGAACAGGATTGGTTGACAGGTTACGGGAAAGAGCTTTTCACATGAGTTTTTCGGCAAGAAACTGCTTCACGCTGGCCATTGCGATCCGTTCCTGGGCCGCGCTGTCGCGATAGCGCACGGTTACGGTCTGGTCTTCAAGAGTCTGATGGTCGACGGTGAAGCAGAACGGAGTGCCGATCTCGTCCTGGCGGCGGTAGCGCTTGCCGATGGATGAGGCGTCGTCATACTGCACAAGGAACGAGCCCGAGAGCTCGCTGCGGAGCTGTTCGGCTTTTTCGCCCATCTCCCCTTTCTTCATGAGCGGCAGCACCGCAGCCTTTACCGGTGCCACCTTCGGCGACAGCTTGAGCATGACGCGCTGTTCACCGTCTACGACATCCTCGTTGTAGGCATCCGAGAGCAGTGCGAGGAAGAGACGGTCACATCCGGCGGAAGTTTCAACCACATAAGGGAGGTAGCGCTCGCCGGTGACCTGGTCGATATACTCCATGTTCTTGCCCGAATACTGCTGGTGCTGGCTCAGGTCGAAATCGGTGCGCGAATGGATTCCCTCGATCTCCTCGATGCCGAAGGGGAACTCGAACTTGATATCGTAGGCAAGGTCTGCGTAGTGGGCGAGCTTGTCGTGCTTGTACCAGTGCAGCTTACCGGGGCTGATGCCGAGCTCGCTGACGTACCATGCGAAACGCATCTCCCTCCATGCCTCGAACGCTTCGATCTGTGTACCGGGTTTGACGAAATACTGCATCTCCATCTGCTCGAACTCCACCATTCGGAAAATGAAGTTTCCCTTCACGATCTCGTTTCGGAAGGCCTTGCCGATCTGCGCGATGCCGAACGGCACCTTCATGCGCGACGATTCGCGAACATTGTGGAAGTTCACGAAAATGCCCTGTGCGGTCTCGGGGCGCAGGTAGACGATGCCAGACGTGTCGGCTATGGCACCCATTCCGCACTGGAACATCAGGTTGAACTGGCGTACTTCGGTCCAGTCGCCCGAGCCGGTATCCGGCGCCTTGATCGCCTCGCCGAGAATCAGTTCGTAAAGCGCCCTGTTCGCATCCGGAGCAGCGGCAACAGCTTCGTAGGAGGCCTGTACCCTTTCGGCCTGTTCCGTTTTGCCGTCGCGGCGCAGTTTTTCGATATGGTTCTCGATCAGGTGGTCCGCCCTGTAACGCCTCTTGGTGGTGCGGTCGTCGATCATGGGGTCGTTGAAACTCGCCACATGGCCCGAAGCTTCCCACACGGTGGGATTCATCATGATCGATGCGTCTATGCCGACGATGTTTACGTGGCGGCGGGTCATCGCATTCCACCACAGATCCTTGATGTTTTTCTTCATCTCGCTGCCGAGCGGGCCGTAATCGAAGCAGGAGGAGAGTCCTCCGTAGATTTCAGACGACGGAAAAATAAACCCGCGGCGTTTGGCCAGCGAAACCAGTTTGTGCATGACTTTATCGGGAGCCAAGCCAATGTTCTGCACCCGTTTCTCTTCGGAATTGCTCATCGTTCGTTCGAAAAGTTTAAAAAAACGCCGGTATGCCTGTTCAACAGGATAAAACATTGAATATAAGAAACCAAGGGGTATAAATAAGCGGGAACCCGGCCCACCCATCATTCACTACGCTGCGGATGCATGGATTCGCAAGGTCGTGATGCTCTGTATCCGTGGCCGGGGTCGCTACAGGAGTCATCGGTGTGCTTCGCTACCGGAAGATGCACAAGGCCATTTCGCGAATGCAGCGGTGCTCCATCGCCAACCGGAGTGTTCTTCATGGCGAGGGCAATTGCCTCTGATACCTCGCGGTGCGAGGGAGTTTCTTGCGGCAAAGCGCTTCAGCCGGTCTGGATTTCGGTTTTTAGGGAGATCTCCTCGAGTACGGCGCTGACATAGATGCAGCGTTCGATAGGCCCTGAGTAGACCACAGCCCGTCCCTTGAGGTGTACTTCCCAGGTAAGTTTTTCGGCTTTCGAGCGGCTGCAGTTAACGGCCTTGATGATCTGAAAGATCACTTCGTCAAAAGAGTGATCGTCATCGTTGAAGAGTACAACGCGGTAGGCGTCAAGTCCGGCGGTGCCGGCTGATTTTTCGCTTTGAAGCGTTTCGGGATTTTCAGCTGACGCTGTCCACTGTTTCGGCATGATATTACAAGTACCTCTATTGAAGAACTACCGGTTCGAGAGCCCTGAGACTGAATGCCGAGACTGAAACCTCCATGCGGTACCTTGCCCCTACCGGAATGGTCATGAGATTGCTGATATGTCCGTACGAAAGTCCCCGCATGACCGGGACATCCGGATGGGCATGCTGGCAGTAATAGTCGAAAATTTTCTCAAGCCGGATATTCTCACCGGAATTTTCCTGTTCGCCACCGAACTGGCCGAACAGGATTCCCCGGCTTTCGGCAAGAAGGCCCGCATTTCCGAGATGCGACAGCATTCTGTCGATACGGTAGGCCGGCTCGTTTATGTCCTCGAGGAATAGCAGGGTATCCCTGAACCGAGGCAGGTAGGGAGTGCCGATCATCGATGACAGCACGGAAAGGTTTCCGCCGATCAGTTGTCCTTCGGCGCGGCCTTCCCTGATGCAGGTTACGTGATGGCTCTCATGGTTCCGAAGTGAAAGTGCGTAGGCCGGAGATGTGAGCATTCCCCAGAAATGCTCTTCGGTATAGGGTGTCGGCCCGTGCAGTTCCGTTGCGAGCATCGGCCCTGAAAAACTGATCAGCCCTGTTTTTGAAAAGACCGCAAGCGACAGGGCTGTGATGTCGGAATAGCCTACCAGAATTTTGGGATTTGCAGCAATGAGGCCGTAATCGATTTTTTTCAGCAGCCGGTATGACCCGGCTCCACCTCTAAGGCAGACGATAGCCCTGACCGTAGGGTCTTTGAACATGCCGTGCAGGTCCTGCAGCTTCTCTTCGTCGGCGATGGCCGGATCGGTATCGATACAGTTGAGATGGAGCGATGGTTTTACCCTGTAGCCGTTTTTTTCGAGATAGGATACCGCCTGCTGGATTCTGTCGGGGAAGGAGCAGTGGGATGAGGGAGATATGAGCCCGATGGTATCTCCCCTCTGCAGGGCTTTCGGTACAAGCGTTTTCATACAAGCAAAAAACATCAGCAGAGGTTACGCTGCTGATGTTTTTTTACGATTGAGATGAAATCAGGCAATGTTTTCGGTAAGCAGAATCGCCTTGTTGCCGCTCACTTCAAAAAAGCCGTCCGCGACGGTAAAACTTTTTTCGCTTTTGTCGGCAAGCACTATTTTCACCTTGCCGGTCTTCAATGCGGAAAGCAATGGCGCATGGTTCTTCATGACCTGAAACAGGCCATCCTGCCCTGGCGCCGTAATGCTCGTGACCTCTCCCGAAAAGAAAAGCTTTTGCGGCGTTACAATGTCGATTTCAAACCCTTTGTCGGTAGTCGCCATGGTTAATCAGAGGTTATTACAGGGTTTTTGCTTTTTCAACAGCTTCCTCGATGGTTCCGACAAGGTAGAATGCATTTTCAGGCAGATTGTCGTGTTTGCCTGCAATGATCTCCTTGAAGCCCTTGATGGTCTCTTCGAGTTTGACGTACTTGCCGGCAAGACCGGTGAAGGCTTCCGCGACGAAAAACGGCTGTGAAAGGAAGCGCTGTACTTTTCTTGCCCTTGAAACGACCAGCTTGTCCTCGTCGCTGAGTTCGTCCATACCGAGAATGGCAATGATATCCTGCAGATCCTTGTAGCGCTGCAGGATCTGTTTGACGGCCTGAGCGGTATTGTAGTGATCGTCTCCGACGATGTTCGGATCGAGAATGCGGGATGTCGAGTCGAGAGGATCGACAGCCGGATAGATGCCGAGCTCGGCAATGGAGCGCGAAAGCACCGTCGTTGCATCGAGGTGAGCGAATGCGGTTGCAGGAGCCGGATCGGTAAGGTCATCCGCAGGCACATAAATAGCCTGTACGGAGGTGACGGAACCATTCTTTGTCGAAGTGATCCTGTCCTGGAGTTCGCCCATTTCGGTCGCGAGGGTCGGCTGATAGCCCACGGCGCTCGGCATGCGGCCGAGAAGCGCGGATACCTCGGAACCAGCCTGGGTGAACCGGAAAATGTTGTCGATGAAAAGAAGCACGTCGCGGTTCTCCTCATCACGGAAATACTCCGCAATGCTCAGACCGGTCAGGGCAACCCGCTGGCGGGCTCCGGGAGGCTCGTTCATCTGGCCGAACACGAGCGCAGTTTTTTCGATAACGCCCGACTCCATCATTTCATGATAGAGATCGTTTCCTTCGCGGGTACGCTCACCTACACCGGCGAATACGCTGAAGCCTGACTGCTGTTTGGCGATATTGTTGATCAGCTCCATGATGAGCACGGTTTTGCCGACGCCGGCGCCACCGAAAAGGCCGGTTTTTCCGCCTCGGGAATACGGTTCGAGAAGGTCGATGACCTTGATGCCGGTTTCAAACATCTCCGCCTTGGTCGAAAGATCTTCGAACTTCGGAGCGGAGCGGTGGATCGAGTAGGTTTTTTTCGTGTCGACCGGGCCTTTGCCGTCGATAGGGTCCCCAACGACGTTGAGCATCCGCCCGAGGACTTCGGAGCCGACGGGAACCTGAATGGATTTGCCCGTATTGATGACGCTGATGCCTCTGACCAGGCCGTCGGTGCTTTCCATGGCTACCGTCCGGACGCGTTCTTCGCCGAGATGCTGCTGGGTTTCCAGAACCAGTCTGGAGCCGTCGGGCCGGACAATGTAGAGCGCATCCAGAATCGAGGGAAGTTGTCCTTCAGGAAAATCTACGTCAACAACAGGACCGATGATCTGGGAAATCTTACCTTCTTGCATAGTGACAGTGTGGATAGGATTTTATGGTGAAATCAAACGTTAGGATTATCCGGTAACGGCTCTTGAGAAATGCGGTGTACCGCCCCGCCCCTGACGGCGTTTATGCGACATCTGCCGGATGCGAGCCACCTGCGGGACTCGAACCCACGACCTACTATTTACGAAACAGTTGCTCTACCAGCTGAGCTAAGGTGGCGTTGGCCATTTCAAAAATAAAGCCGAAATATAGTTTTTTTATCATTGAATAGCAAAGATTAATCAGGCGAAGCAAGCTCCTTTTAAAAAACGCAGGAATTGTATATTAAAAGGCGTCAGATATGTATATTTGCACTTTTAACGATTGAAACAGATATGGTCATGATGACAGTTACGATGCGTATGGTGAAAAGAGCGTTCACCGTCCCGGCGGTTCTTGCGGCGGCTCTGATGATACTCTTTACGGCCGGTGCAGCCGGTGCGGCCCAGTCGCCGCTTGCTCCGGCATTTTCGGCCGTCGGCGTGGACGGAAAAGCGGTTTCTTCAAGGCAGCTCGCAGGAAAGGCTTATATCGTGAACTTCTTCGCTTCGTGGTGTCCTCCCTGCAGGGCGGAAATACCCGATATGGTCGCCCTGCAGAACGCATACAAGGCCAAAGGGTTCACCTTTGTCGGCGTGGCGGTCAACGAAAACGACGAATCCATCAAAAGCTTCATGAAAAGCAACGGCATCAGCTATCCTGTGGTCATGGCCGATCAGAAACTGGTTGGCGCCTATGGACGGTATGTCGAGGGAGGGATACGTTCCATTCCAACCAGTTTTGTCGTCAACCGGTCGGGACGCATTATCCAGATCATTTCAGGGGCCAGAAGCAAGGCCGTTTTCGAGAAAATGATTCTCGATGCACTCAAACAGCCCAAAGCAGTCAAGTAACCTTACAGGCATGATTCCCAATATTCCGAATCCGGTGATGCGCTTCAGCTGGCACATCCGGTTCACATAGATTTTATTTGCATGTCCGCAGTCAGGGGTGACTGCGGACTTTTTTTTTCAACTCTCTATAAAAAACAAGGACGATCATGAGCTCTACGCCGATCAATCCCCCGGATTTTCTGAAAAACCCTAAACTGCTCCAGTGGGTGCAGGAAACCGCCGATCTCTGCCGGCCGGATTCCGTCTACTGGTGCGACGGAAGTCAGGAAGAGTACGATACCCTCTGCCAGCAGATGGTAGAGAGCGGTACGTTCATCAGACTTTCGGACGAAAAGCGCCCGAACAGTTACCTCTGCCGCTCCGATCCGAGCGATGTCGCCCGTGTGGAGGACCGCACCTATATCTGCAGCATCCGCCGTCAGGACGCAGGCCCGACCAACAACTGGGTCGCGCCGAAAGAGATGAAGGAGACGCTTCGCGGGCTTTTTGACGGCTGCATGCAGGGCCGCACCATGTATGTCATTCCCTTCAGCATGGGCCCTCTCGGCTCTCCGATCGCCCATATCGGCGTGGAGATTACCGATTCGCCCTATGTGGTGACCAACATGCGCATCATGACCAGAATGGGCCGCAAGGTGCTCGATGTGCTCGGCGACGGCGGCGAATTCGTTCCCTGCCTGCACTCGGTCGGAGCCCCGCTTCAGCCTGGACAGCAGGATGTGCCATGGCCATGCAACGACAGGAAATACATTGTCCATTTCCCGGAGGAGCGCTCCATCATGTCGTTCGGCAGCGGATACGGCGGCAACGCCCTGCTCGGCAAAAAGTGCTTTGCCCTGCGCATCGCATCCTCGATGGCCCGCGACGAAGGCTGGCTTGCCGAGCACATGCTCATTCTCGGCGTCGAATCGCCCGATGGCGAGAAGACTTATGTGGCTGCGGCTTTCCCGAGTGCCTGCGGAAAAACCAACTTCGCCATGCTGATTCCTCCGAAATCGTATGACGGATGGAAAGTCACCACCATCGGCGACGATATCGCCTGGATCAAGCCTGCCGAAAACGGTCGTCTCTATGCCATCAACCCCGAATACGGCTTTTTCGGAGTCGCTCCCGGCACCTCGAACAAATCGAATCCGAACGCCATGGCATCCCTGGCAAGCAACTCGATATTCACCAACGTGGCAATGACGCCGGACGGCGATGTCTGGTGGGAAGATATGACCGATACGGTTCCTCCGGAACTGATCGACTGGCAGGGAAACCCCTGGACGCCCGGCTGCGGACGTCCGTCCTCGCATCCGAATGCCCGCTTCACCTCCCCGGCAAGCCAGTGTCCCTCTCTGGATGCCGACTGGGAGAACCCCGCCGGTGTTCCGATCAGCGCATTTATTTTCGGCGGTCGCCGAAGGGATACCGTGCCTCTCGTCTATCAGTCCGCAAACTGGAACTCCGGCGTTTATCTCGCGGCCACCATGGGTTCCGAAAAAACCGCGGCGGCTGCCGGAAAAGTCGGCGAGGTTCGTCGTGACCCGTTCGCCATGCTTCCGTTCTGCGGTTATCATATGGGCGATTATTTCAACCACTGGCTCCATGTTGGCAGGACGCTTTCCGAACTGCCGCGGATATTCGGTGTCAACTGGTTCCGCAAGGACGAGAACGGCAAGTTCCTCTGGCCCGGATTCGGCGAGAACATGAGGGTGCTGAAGTGGATTGTGGACCGCGTGCACGGAAGAGCCGGCGCTGTGGAGAGTCCGCTTGGCTGGATGCCGAAGTATGAAGCGCTCGACTGGGAAGGTCTCGAAGAGATGACCCCTGAAAAGTTCTCGAAGCTCATGTCGGTCGATCGCGAAGCATGGAAAAAAGAGCTGCTTTCTCACGAGGAGCTGTTCGAAATCATTTACGACAGGCTCCCCAAGGAGTTCTCCCATATCAGGGAGCTGATGCTCTCGACGCTCTGGATGTCGCCCGAGCACTGGTCTCTGGCTCCCGAGTGCTACAGCGTCGATCACTGATTTTTTTACTCTTTTCCGGTGCGCAGGGCTCTCCTGCGCACCTTTTTTTTTCCTTTTCCATTCCTCACTTTCCTTCGGATGTTCAGCCACAGAGTACTCCCTGTTTTCATTCACCGGTTTCTGCTGCTTTCTTTTTTTTACTTCGGTATTGCGGATATTTTTATTATCTATAGATAACTATATGGTGATATAGTCCGTTATCCCTGTTCGCTCCTTGTCCCGTTCCCGGTGCATCGCTCTTCGTCCCTCCTTTTCGGAGTGCTGTGCATCATCTATCCTGATTCAGTTAGGGGATCAGTGCGGGTTTGGGTGCCTTTAGCCGCGTAAACCATGTAAAAGCAACAGCGTATGTCTCGAAAAACACTCCCCGGAATGACGCTTATCGCGTTCCTGTCAGCTTCTTCCACAGCTTTCGCCACGAACGGCATGAACCTTGAAGGGTACGGAGCGAAATCCCATGCCCTTGGAGGGACAAGCATGGCATACGATACCGGCAATTCGGCCGTTATGAACAACCCTGCGACCCTCGGCATGATGGAGGATCGCTCATCGGAGATCGGTATCGGTATCCGCGGACTTCATCCCGATGTCACTCTTCAGGTGCCGGGCATTAGTGCCGGATCGGATGGGGACGCCTACTATATGCCGTCGCTTTCCTACATGAGAAGGGATGGCGCATTTATCTGGGGCGTCGCCGTTCTTGCCCAGGGAGGTATGGGCACGGAGTACGGCGAAAATTCTTCGCTTTTCAGCTATGGGAATTCCATGATGGGCAGTATGATGGTTCCCCTGAGTGGTGAGGATATCCGCTCCGAGGTGGGAGTGGGTCGGCTGATGTTTCCCCTGGCGTACAAGCTGACCGAAAATACCACCATCGGAGCCTCCCTCGATTTTCTCTGGGCGAGCATGGATCTGCGGATGGACATGGACGGATCGCATTTTGCCGCCATGACCATGGGGCAGGGGGGCTCGGTGGGCGGCTCGATGCTCGGTACGCTCGGGGGAATGATCGGTTCGGGTATGGTGAGCGATATCGACTATGTCCGCTACGACTTCTCCAACGATAACGCTTTTCTGGGCGAGGCGATAGGTTACGGTACGGGTTTCAAGGTTGGTTTTACCCACCGGTTCGGAAAACTGCTTACGGTGGGAGGAAGCTATCACTTGCAGTCCCGGATTTCCGATCTCGAAACATCCAACGCAGTGCTCTCCTTTTCCGGAACCGGAGATGCGTTCAGTTTGGCTGATCCCGTTTCGGTGAAAGGCACAATCAAGGTTCGGAATTTCGAGTGGCCGGCAACCTTCGCGGCCGGGTTGGCATTGTATCCGGCAGAGCGATGGATGATTGCCGCCGACGTCAGGCATATCGACTGGTCTTCAGTAATGAGGAACTTTTCAACATCATTTACCGCTGACAACTCCCCTTCCAACGGAGCGTTTGCGGGGCAGCAGCTCGATGTGGAGATGCTGCAGAACTGGAAGGATCAGACTGTCTTGTCCATAGGGGTACAGTACCGGGCTACCGACAGGCTTGCACTGAGGACCGGGGCAAGCTTCGCATCGAATCCGGTGCCCGATACCTGGCTCAACCCCCTTTTTCCGGCCATAACCGAAAACCATTACACAGCCGGATTCGGTTACAGCGTATCCGAGCGGTCCTCGATTTCGGCAGCCCTGGCGTGGGCACCTGTGGTTACCCGGACCAATGCTGACGGTCTTGAAATCAGCCACGGACAGCTAAACTGGTCGATTAATTATACCCAGGAGCTTTAGTCGTAAAAGTGTTTTCCTGTTATCTTTCCTGCAATGGCACACGGATACGCCGTACCGAAAAAAATGGCATGTCGGCCTACAGTGAGCCTGTCACGTTGCGACTGCATCCGTGAAGCGTGTCCACACAAGGGGATCTGCTGCGATAGCATTGCCTTTCACTATTCGAAAGAACAACTTCAGGAATGCTGCTTCAGCCTGAAAGCGGAAAATACCTGGTACCGGGGAAATTCATTGAAATGATTACCTGGAAAAAGGTCGCCCGTAAGGCTCTCTTTCTCCAGGTGAGGGTTTTCGTGCGAACCGTTCAGTTTTCGTCGAGCGTAAAACCGATTTTTACGGTAACCTGCCAGTAGGCGACCTTCTGATCCTCGACGTGACAGCGGGTTTCGACAATTTCTACCCATCGGATATTTCTTACCGATTCGGCTGCTTTTGCAACGGCATTTTTTACCGCTTCTTCAATGCTGGTTTCCGAAGAGCCGACAATTTCGATTTTTTTATAGATATGAGCGCTCATGGCTTGCGTGTTTTTCATGGTTGGTGATCCAGTCGTGCGGCGGCAGTGCGTTTCGCATTAACCCGCTTCAAGAATGGAAAATAGGCTTCAGCGGCGAAAAAAATCCATCTTCCGGATTTTTTTTTGAAAAACCGCATCCGGAACTCCAGTTCAAGTAAGGGTTAAGTTATTGTTTTAATTGTTGAAAACAGGGCCAACGGATGTGATAAAAAAAGTTCCTGAAACACAGATTTAATTTGGGAGTGTGGGTGTTGTGTATTATTATATAACCATTCAGTTATATAATAATACACTCGTCGGATGAGCGTGTTGAACGCATATCCGGTGTGGTATGCCCGGTACCCCTTCCCCTCGGGATAAAGGAGGTCATGACGGCTCACCTGAAGGCGGGGAGTTGTTCTGTATTGCCGGAAAAAGGTTGACGCATACCGCTGGCGATTGCTTGCGGTATGCTATTCGGTCGGGGTGGAGTCCTGCCGGAGATGCTTGTAGTATGCCGCTTACTGCCATTACCCTTAAGAGGAGAAGGGTAATGCAGAGAGCGTGTTGATGCCGCATGCATTTCCATCCCGACCCTGATTTTTCAGAAGGCCTGACTGTCCGCGGGCAGTCGCGCCGGGTTGGTTCTCTCTCAATCAGACCAGATCAGTTCATGAACTACGGCTTTGTTATCGATGCCCGGAAATGTATCGGATGCCATGCATGCACGGTTGCCTGCAAGTCCGAAAACGAGGTTCCTCTCGGAGTGAACCGTACCTGGGTGAAATATGTGGAAAAGGGCACCTTCCCCGATACCCGGCGCTACTTTACCGTTTTGCGCTGCAACCACTGCGCCGAGCCGCCATGTGTGGCTATCTGTCCTGTCGAGGCGCTGCAGAAGCGTCCGGACGGCATCGTGGATTTCGACAGCCGCCGCTGCATAGGATGCAAGGCGTGCGCCCAGGCCTGCCCCTACAACGCACTCTATATCGATCCCGATACCCATACCTCGGCAAAGTGCAACTACTGCGCCCATCGCAAGGAGGTGGGCCTCCAGCCGGCCTGCGTGGCGGTCTGTCCACAGCAGGCAATCGTTTCGGGCGATCTCGATGATCCCTCAAGCAAAATCGCCACGCTGGTTGCCTGCGAGCGTACCGTCGTGCGCAAGCCCGAGAAGGGGACTTCGCCCAAGCTGTTCTATATCAATGGCGACGGTGCGTCGCTCGATCCCATGGAGGCTCCCCTGCAGGAGGAGTACCACTGGAGCGCGCAGTCGAGAGGCGTAGGGCATTTTGCCGGAAAGGGAAAAGGCGCGCCGGGAATCGAAAAACCCGCCCATGCATCCAACACGGCCGGCCCGAAGGCCCGCCGCGTTTATGATATTCCGTCGAAAGGCGCAGTCTGGGGCTGGGAGGTTCCGGCATATGTGACGGCCAAGGCGGTCTCGTCCGGAGTGTTTCTTGTTTTTGCCGCCCTGCTCGCCGTTTTCCGCATGGAGCTTGCCCCAACCCTGCAGTGGGCGGCCTGGTCGGTTTCGCTGCTTTTTCTGGCCCTTACCGGCGGCTTTCTCATCAAGGATCTCGATCGTCCCGACCGCTTTTCGTCGGTGATGCTGCGTCCGCAGTTCGGCTCATGGCTTGTCAAGGGAGGGCTTACCATTACCGGTTACGGTGCGTTTCTCGCCCTGTGGGGAGCATCGCGCCTCCTGCAGATTCCCGCGCTTGAAACCGCCGCGCTCTGGGGTGGCGCGCTTTTCGCCCTGGTGACGGCCATCTATACGGCGTTTCTGTTCGGCGCCGCAAAAGGGCGCGATTTCTGGCAGAGCCCCATGCTGCTTCTGCATATGCTTCTGAACTCCCTGCTTGCCGGCGGCTCGGCCATGCTCATGCTCGGGCTCGGCACCGGAAGCCCGTCGGAACTTCTCGGGCTGCTCCGTCAGCTGCTGACGGCAGGCTTCGGGCTGCATATCGTCATCATGCTGCTCGAACTGTACGGACAGCACCCTTCCGCAGGGGCTGAGCGCGCGGCGGAAATCATCCGTGAGGGAAGCCTGAAGAACCAGTTCTGGGCCGGCAGTTTTCTTGGCGGCAACCTGCTTCCGCTTCTCGTTACACTGTTTTCTTCCGATCCGCTGATGCTTGCCGCAGCGGCCCTTCTGGGACTGTGCGGTGTGTTCTACACAGAAAAAGTCTGGGTTCAGGCCCCGCAGAGAATTCCCTTAAGTTAACCATGTGCCGGAGTTTACCATGAGCTATACCCATAAACCGACAGTCATAGAGACAATTGCTGAAAAGCTCAATCTTGTTCCCGATCTGCACAAGGAGGACGATGGCCCCAGGGCGCTTCGAGCCGCAGAAGAGGGTGCCGAGATAAGCTGTCCGCCACCCGCCCAGTGGGACAACTGGGTCGAATACGACTCGAAAAGCTGGCCGGAACGCAAGACGAAAGAGTACATGCTGGTGCCGACCGCCTGTTTCAACTGCGAAGCGGGGTGCGGACTTCTGGCCTATGTCGACAAGGAGACCATGGAAATCCGAAAGCTGACGGGGAACCCCTATCACCCGGCCAGCCGCGGCAGGAACTGCGCCAAGGGTCCGGCCACGCTCAACCAGATTCAGGATACCGACCGGGTGCTTTATCCCATGAAGCGCACCGGAAAAAGAGGCGACGGCAAATGGGAACGGGTCAGCTGGGACAGCGTGCTCGACGATATCGCCGGCCGGATGCGCAAGGCGATCATGGAGGGCCGCAACAACGAAATCTCCTACCATGTCGGGCGTCCAGGTCACGACGGTTTCATGGAGTGGATTCTGCGGGCGTGGAACGTAGACGGCCACAACAGCCACACCAACGTCTGCTCCTCGGGCGCGCGTTTCGGTTACGCCATCTGGGAAGGATTCGACCGTCCCTCGCCCGACCATGCCAACGCGAAGTTCATTCTTCTGGTCAGCGCCCATCTTGAATCGGGCCACTATTTCAACCCGCATTCGCAGCGTATCATCGAGGCCCGCATGAAAGGGGCGAAGCTCGCCGTGCTCGATCCCAGGCTTTCCAATACCGCAAGCATGTCCGACTACTGGATGCCGAGCTACCCCGGCACCGAACCGGCCGTGCTGCTCGCCATGGCGAAGGTGATCATCGACGAGGGCCTTTACAACCGAACCTACCTTGAAAACTGGGTGAACTGGCAGGCGTACCTCCAGGCGGAATATCCCGGAACCCCGGTTACCTTCGAAAACTTCATCGAAGGACTGAAAAAGGAGTACGCGCACTACACTCCCGAATACGCTTCGAAAGAGAGCGGCGTGGATGCCTCCATGATCGTCGAGATCGCCCGCAGGATCGGCGAGGCGGGCTCGCAGTTTTCCACCCATGTCTGGCGCAGCGCCAGCAGCGGCAACCTCGGCGGCTGGGCCGTGTCGCGCACGCTGCACTTTCTGAACGTGCTGACCGGCAGCGTCGGAACGCCCGGCGGCACCTCTCCGAGCGCATGGAACAAGTTCAAGCCTCATGTGCACGCCGAACCCAAACCGCAGACATTCTGGAACCCGCTCCATCTGCCCGACGAATATCCGCTCGCCCACTTCGAAATGAGCTTCCTGCTTCCCCATTTCCTCAAGGAGGGGAGGGGCAAACTCGACGTCTATTTCACCAGGGTGTTCAACCCGGTATGGACCTACCCAGACGGATTCTCGTGGATCGAGGCGCTGGAGGACGAATCGAAAATCGGCCTGCACGCCGCGCTCACGCCAACCTGGAGCGAGACCGCCTACTTCGCCGACTATGTGCTGCCGATGGGTCACTCCGCCGAACGGCACGACCTGCTCAGCTACGAAACCCATGCCGGCAAATGGCTCGCTTTCCGCCAGCCGGTGCTGCGTACCGCCCTGAGAAGAATGGGCAAACCGGTTACCCACACCTGGGAGGCCAACCCCGGCGAAGTCTGGGAAGAGGATGAATTCTGGATCGAACTTACCTGGCGCATCGACCCCGACGGCAGCCTCGGCATCCGCCAGTACTGCATGTCGCCCTACCGACCGGGAGAGAAAATCACCATAGAAGAGTACTACCGCTACATATTCGAGCATACGGCCGGCCTGCCCGAAAAAGCCGCTCAGGAGGGGCTTTCGCCGTTCGACTACATGCAGAAATACGGCGCGTTCGAGGTCGAAAGCAACGTCTACAGCGTTAACGAAAAAGCCGTGTCCCAGGCCGATCTCGACGGTGCTTCGGTCCAGCCGCAGAGCGGACTGATCGTGAAAAACGGCAAGGCGGTGGGCGTAGAGGTTGCCGGTCGTTCCTGCACCGGGTTTCCCACACCGTCGAAAAAGCAGGAGTTCTACTCCGAAACCATGGTTGACTGGAAATGGCCCGAATACCGCCTGCCGGGCTACATCAAGAGCCATATCCATGAGGAGACCATGGACCACAAAAACGGAGAGTTCGTGCTTGTGCCGACCTTCCGCCTGCCGGTACTGATCCACTCCCGCTCGGGCAACGCCAAATGGCTTGCCGAAATCGCCCACCGCAATCCCGTCTGGATCAACGCTACCGACGGAGCGGCGCTCGGCATCGCCAACGGCGACCTGATCAGGGTGAACACCGACATCGGCTTTTTCGTGAACCGCGCCTGGGTTACCGAAGGGATAAGGCCTGGCGTGGTCGCCTGTTCGCATCACATCGGAAGATGGCGTCGCGAGCAGGACCCCGAAGGCAACCGCTGGGCCACCAACAGGGTCAATATTTCCAAAGAAGGAAAGGGCAAATGGAAGATGCGCGTCGAAGAGAGCATCCAGCCATACGAGAGCAGCGACGCCGACTCGTCGAGGATTTTCTGGTCGGACGGCGGCGTTCATCAGAATATCACCTTCCCGGTGCACCCCGATCCGATCAGCGGCATGCACTGCTGGCACCAGAAGGTTCGCATCGAGAAGGCTCACGACGGCGACCTCTACGGTGACGTCTTTGTCGATACCGACCGTTCATTCCAGATCTACAGGGAGTGGCTCGACATGACGAGGCCTGCGCCCGGCCCCGGAGGCCTGCGCCGTCCGCTCTGGCTCAATCGTCCGTGCAGGCCCGACGAGAAGACCTACTATATTGCATAGTTACTGAACAGTACTGCTTCCATGATCCCCATCTGCCGGAAATACCTTTCCGGCAGATATGGCCGATATCAATCCATCAATCCTTTGACGCATGGCACATGACAAGAGCGGACGGTAAAAAAATCTGGTGGTTTCTTGCAGCCGTTCTGCTGACAGCCATGCCGCTTGTTCTTCCTCCGGAAGTCGCAGCCGCTTCGTTACCTGCCGGCGGCGAGACCGCATGGTGGGTCTGGGTACTGCTCCTCTTCATCTTTTCATTTTTTCTCGGTATCGTCTCCGTACTTGCAGGCGTCGGCGGCGGCGTGCTCTTCGTACCGATCGTCGGCAGCTTCTTCCCCTTCCATCTCGACTTCGTCCGTGGCGCCGGTTTGCTTGTCGCGCTTTCCGGCGCTCTTTCGGCAGGCCCATCGCTGCTGAGAAAAGGTCTTGCCGATCTGAAGCTCAGCCTGCCGCTCTCACTTATCGGTTCCATCAGCTCCGTTGCCGGAGCGATTGTCGGACTCAGGATGTCCGCCGACAGCGTGCAGCTGCTGCTCGGCATAGCGATCATCGCCATTGCGGTGATCATGATGAAAGCCGGTAAATCCGGCTATCCCGAAGTCGGAGAGTCCGATGTGATCGCCAGAGCGCTGGGCATTTCCGGAAGCTATTATGAACCCACCATCGACAAAACCATCGACTGGAAGGTTCGTCGTACGCCCCTGGGTCTTGTGCTGTTTTTCTTTATCGGTTTTATCGGAGGCATGTTCGGCATGGGTGCCGGATGGGCCAACGTGCCGGTACTCAACCTGCTCATGGGGGCGCCACTCAAGATCGCCGTCGCAACGAGCGGGCTGGTGCTGTCGATGAACGGAGCGGCAGCCGCATGGATATACCTCTATAAAGGCGCGGTACTCCCCCTGATCGCAGTTCCCGCAGTCGGAGGCGTGATGCTCGGCTCGAAAATCGGCGCCAGAATTCTCTCGAAAGTCAACACCGGTTCGGTACGCATCGCAGTGATCGTCATGATGCTGATAGCCGGACTTCGTTCCATAACAAAAGGATTGGGAATATGAGCAACATTGCCGGTAAGCACAAACCGGAGATCGACAGGGTGCAGCTTGTCTATGCCGCCGTTCTCGACGTCGTTTCGCATACCGGAATGGTGCTGATCGCCGTGGGTTTCCTCGCCTATGTTGCAAGGCTGCTGCCGCTTACGGTTTCCATCGAGGACATCGCGTCTCACTGGCATCTCAGGGCAGGAGAAATGAATCGTCTTCATGCGGTGCCCTCTGGCTGGTCATGGGTGCAGGACCCTCTGCACGGGGATGTACTCAGTTTCATCTCGATCATCTTTCTCTCGATGGCAGCCATGATCTGTCTGGTCGCCGTTATTCCTGTTTTTTTCGCCGAGAAGAACAGGACGTATGCCCTCATTGCCCTGCTTCAGGTTCTTGTGCTCGCAGCGGCGGTTGTCGGCATAGCGTCCTGAGAAAACCGGTAGTCTATTGACGGAAAAAACAGCAGGGAATTCTTGTTTCTTTCTTTGTTATTAATTATAATTATATAATTACTTGGTTATATAGTTTTCTTTGTTGCGGTAATATCGCAACCGCTTACCCCGAAACAACATACTTAACAAAAGGAGGCATCCATGTCTGAAATTACAGCCAACCGTACGCTCGATTGCTCCGGGATGAACTGCCCGCTGCCGATTCTGAAAACCAAGAAAGAGGTCGACCAGATGCAGAGCGGTGAAATTCTGAAAATGATCTCGACGGATTCCGGTTCGGCAAACGACATGGCTTCGTGGGCGAACAGAACCGGGCACAAAATCGTCGACAGCAGCACCGAAGGCGGAACCTATACTTTCTACATCCAGAAATCCTGACCGGGAGAAAACCACTATGGCCGACATAAAAAAACTTGCCATTATCGCCTCCAAAGGCACGCTCGACTGGGCCTATCCTCCATTTATCCTCGCCTCGGCAGCGGCGGCCATGGATATGGAAGCGGTGCTCTTTTTTACCTTTTACGGTCTTCCCCTGCTGAAAAAAGAGATCGATCTCAAGGTTACCCCTGTAGGCAATCCGGCAATGCCGATGAAAATGCCGTTCGGCAGCAAGGAGTTCCAGGGTTTCAACTGGCCCATTCCGAATATCATCTCCGGCAACGTTCCCGGATTCGACACCATGGCCACCATGCTCATGAAGGAAACCTTCAAGAAAAAAGGGGTAGCCACCATCGAGCAGCTTCGCGAGATGTGCCAGGAGAGCGGTGTACGCTTCATTGCCTGCCAGATGACCATGGATGTTTTCGGTTTCGAACGCAAGGATTTCATTGACGGCGTCGAATACGGAGGTGCGGCCATGTTCCTTGAATACGCCGCCGACGCGAACATGTCCCTTTTTATCTGATCCGTTTTTCATTGCTGTTTGCCGGTCACCTGTTCCTGCCGTGCGGTTTCTGCGTCGCGGCAGGTTCTCGTCCTGCATGTGGCCGGTTTCAGTCTGTGATACAGACGATCTTTTTTTTGTGATGGCAGACTATTAACAATTATTGATTAACTTTTGCTTTTCAGGGCGGCTATCGTTAAATTACATTAAGGGTTAGCTATACAGTTCGATCCGCTGCCTCACGGACGGCTCTGCGTTTCCCATAATCTCGCCGCGCTGATCCAGTCCATTCACGGTGATCTCCATCCGGACGGTCAGTAAAAAAACATGCTTTTTTTGGTCCGTTTCGCTTCTTGGTAAGGCTTCGTGTCAAGATCTTCCGCCAGTCCGCATTTCCGGATTTCCGATGATGCCCGCAGGCGTTGCGTTTCAGCGCCCTCGGGCATACGGTGTTCCTTTTTTAACCAAGTCCGCAGGAGTGCCGATGCAGAATCCGGAAACCCCCGAAAGCGATCCCCGCAGCCACTGGGACGCAATCTATTCGGCCGCGGAGCCCTCCCGGCTTAGCTGGCATCAGCAGTTTCCCCTCGAATCCCTCGAACTCATCGAGGCCTCGTGCGTCGACGCGGAAAGCCCCATCATCGATGTCGGGGGAGGAGCATCATCGCTTGCTGACTGTCTGCTGCACCGCGGCTACGGCCGGATTACCGTACTCGACTGTTCAGCGGCGGCTCTCGATCATGCCCGCCGCCGTCTCGGCCCAATGGCCGAAGAGATCCGCTGGCGGGTCGGCGACGTCAGAAGCTTCCGTCCGGGTGAAAAATACATGCTCTGGCATGACCGGGCGGTCTTTCATTTCATGGTCGATGCTTCGGACCGCAGAAAATACCTCGATACGCTTGACGATTGCCTGGAAGCCGACGGCCATGTGGTGCTCGGCACCTTTGCGCTCTGCGGACCCTCCAGATGCAGCGGACTCGAGGCCATGCGCTATGACGAACCGCTCATATCCGAACTGTTCGCCCCCCGATTCAGGGTGGTGTCTACCATGCTTTCCCGGCATGAAACCCCGTCAGGTCAACCGCAGGACTTCATGTTTTTTTATATGAAGAGGGCTTCCGGGTGAGGTTGAGCGCGTTTATGCGGTTCCGCGCCCCCGGAAACTCATTTTTTGTTTTGGCAATTTAATTATATGGTTATATAATAGGATTAAAGAGAGCATACTTTGCGGTAAGCTCTTTAAGGGAATGTTTCAGCTTCGACCTTTACGGGCAATGGTTGGCCCGTAAAGGTTCTAAAGCGTTCGATGAAGTTGCTCAGGTGTTTAACCGTTTAGACAGGGTACCCGGCATTATGCTGTGGACTGAAATTACAGGGCCCGGTTCGTTCGACGAAGCTCTTTTATATAACCAGAAAGAGAACCCCCATGTCACCTGAAAACCGTTCGGCACTTTTTTTCAGGTGCGCTCTCAAGCAGGTTCAGTCAGAGTCCGATGGCATGGAAAAGGAGCGGCAGGGCACAGAGCCCAATGGCAATGTTGGTTGCTCCGCAGATTTTTGTGATGACTGCGTTCGGCTTGTACCAGGCAAAGGGAAGCAGAAAAGTCAGCACATTGATGAGCACAAGCACCGTGCCTAAAGGCCAGATTTTGCCGAGAAGGAACGCCTTGTAGCTGAACACCGCGGTCATGAAAAAGATGCCGATAAAAAAGTGGGCATAGACTTTTTTGTCGCCGGGGTTGTAGAAATGCATGGCGACGACAACCCAGAAAAGGCCGTAGGTAGCGAAAATGGTTCCGATAAAGATCCTGGTTTCCGCCGGCAGGCCGACATCGAACAGGTAGAGAGAGAGCGCGGTGAAAATCTGTGCGATCCCTCCGAACCAGAGGGCGACGTTGGCGAGGTTCTTTCCCAGCTTCGCGTGGTCGGTTTCGCCGTTGATACCCAGTCCCAGCTGTTCGAGGCCGAATACCCATACGGTAACCATAAGACCGAATACGCCGATCGCTTCCGGATTTACTGCATTCATCGGAATGTTGCTCCTTTTCTGATAATGATTGGTAGTGTCCTTTCTGCCGCATCGATCACAATTGTTATCAGTGCGGCCGGGGAATCTACCTTTTTTAACAGAAAAGCGAAGAGGGTTTTTCAATGACGTCTTCGGGCGGCTTTCAGGGTGAGCGGCCAGGCGATCGTCTTTCGGGAGTCGTCGTTCCAGTGCGCCGCAAGCCTTCTTTCCAGACCGGCTACGGGATCGCAGCCGTTTTTGCCGACAAACCGGCTGACGGCGGACCAGGTCCGGATGTAGCCGAGCAGTTCCTCTCTTTTCCACGAAACGCTCATGCTGAAGGCCGGGGGCTTCAGATCAGTCATCGGCAGTTCAATGCCCGCATAGCCGGCATCGACCATCGACCGTTCTTCAGGCCAGTACGGACCCATTTCGGAGTGATAAAACTCTTCTACAATGGCGCCCGTTTCCGCCCCTTCGACCGCAACCGGCCCGTATGCCCATACGGCAAGCACTCCGTCTCCTGCCAGCACCCGCTTCGCTTCCCTGAAAAACCGCCCCGTGTCGAACCAGTGCAGTGCCTGCGCTACCGTGACGAGATCGACGGATCCGGATTCCATTCCCGAATTTTCGGCCGGAGCGGCCCGGTATTCGATACGGGGATGCCGCGCGGCGGCTTCGATCTGTTCCCGGCTGGCGTCGGTTGCCGTGACGCGCCCGAAATGCCGGGCAAGGCCGAGCGCGGCCTGTCCGGAGCCGGTGGCGCAGTCCCATGCGTGGTCCCGTGCCGGCGCGACCGACGCCAGCCACCCGAAAAGCGCTTCCGGATAGGATGGGCGGAATGCCGCATACTGTTTTGATACCGCTGAAAAATGGTCATGGAAGGACTTTTTTTCATTGATGGTCATGGTTATTCTCCGTTATTGCTCGTTCCGCACCAGCGTATGATGCAGGATATGAATTGCCTGCCGTAACGCTCCAGCTTGACCTCCCCGACACCGGTAACAGCAAGCATGGACTCTTCATCGCAGGGCAACAGCGAGCTCATATCGCGAAGCGACCGGTCTGAAAATACCACGTAAGGGGGGACTCCCTGCTCGTCGGCTATCTGTTTGCGCAACGACCGGAGCAGCTCGAAGAGTTCCCCGTTTTCCTGCCGGGCTGCGATTGCAACGGTGCTTTTCCGGCGTTTCGTTTCAACGACCTCAGCCATTTCGATTTCCGTCACGTTTTTCAGGACGCGAAAAGCTTCCGGCAGAAGGCAGAGCGCCGGGTAGAGCCCTTCAGCTCTCGATATGACTTTTCTTGCAAGCAGTTCGTCCACAAGCCGCTTCCAGAAAGTCTTCGTTTTCCCCTTTCCGGCACCGTACGTTTTCAGGCGGTCATGGCCGAAATCGAGCACCTTTCTGTTTGAGCTGCCGGTGACGATATCGATGATGTGCGAGGCTCCGAATCGCTCATCCGTACGCACGATTGCCGAGAGCAGCATCTGAGCCTCGCGGGTGCAGTTCAGGGTTTTGCGCGAGCCGGTACAGATGTCGCAGTTTCCGCAGTTTTGCTCCGGGTAGCTTTCGCCGAAATATTCAAGGAGAATCTTCCGTCGGCATACCGACGATGATGCGAAAGAAATCACTTTCGAAAAAGCCCCGAGCGCTCTCGCCCGCTCAGCCTCATCTGCGACGCTGTCGATGAAGAACCGTACTTTATGGATGTCTCCATGCGAAAAGAGCAGGATGCAGTGGGCCGGTTCACCGTCACGGCCTGCCCTGCCTGTCTCCTGATAGTAGTTTTCTATGCTTTTCGGCAGGTCTGCGTGAATGACGAACCTGATGTTCGATTTATCAATGCCCATACCGAAGGCGATGGTTGCCACAATCACATCGACCTCGTCGCGGATGAACGCTTCCTGGTTGCGTATCCGTTCTTCGTCCCCAAGGCCGGCATGGTAAGGCAGCGCCCGGAACCCCTTCGCCCTGAGCATCAATGCGGTATCGTTGACGCTCTTGCGGCTGGTACGATAGATGATGCCGGCTTTACCGGGTTTGTCCTTGAGGATCGAGACCAGCTGTTCTCCCGCATTTTCCTTGAAGCGTATATCGTAGAACAGGTTGTTTCGGTCGAACGAAGCTCGCACGACCAGCGGATCACGAAGGCAGAGCCTTCCGAGTATGTCATCCTGCACCTTGTGGGTCGCCGTAGCCGTAAACGCGGCAACAGGTACATCAGGGAACAGGGTGACCAGCCTTGAAAGCGAGAGGTAATCCGGGCGGAAATCATGTCCCCATTCCGAAATGCAATGCGCCTCGTCGATGACTGCCATAGAAATACGGGCTTTTGCTGCAATATCCCGGAACCGCTCGAAGGCGAACCGCTCCGGCGCGATATAGAGAAGGTCGAGCTCATCCAATTGCAATTGCCTCAGGACATCGTCCTGTTCTGCCGGCGAAAGCGAACTGTTCAGGAACGCGCCGCGGATGCCGTTTGCCAGCGCACCGTCAACCTGGTCTTTCATCAGCGCGATCAGGGGGCTGACCACAAGGCATGCTCCCGGCAGCATGACAGCCGGCAGCTGGTAGCAGAGCGACTTTCCTCCGCCGGTCGGCATTACGGCTAACACGTCCCTGTTTTCAAGGATTGCCCTGACGATCCGTTCCTGATCGCGGCGAAACCCGCTGAAGCCGAATACCCTCCGGAGGGTGCCGTAGATGATGTCATTGTCGAATGGCGGTCGTTTGTCGTTTTCCGTCATGGTCCGGTTGGTCATACTGAAGGGAGGTTTTCATGCGTTATCGGTCAGCGGCAACTGCTTGTGGTGCCGTCGCAGCGCAAGGGAGCAGCGGCCGGACGCCGAAGGAACGATACGCCGTTTTTTTTTAAGCCGCAACCGGATACGGGTTTCTTGCGGCAAGCGTACAGTCTTCCTTGCCGGTATGCGGTTTTATCCGTATTTTGACGTTACAGGAACCGCAAAACTGCTCTCAAGCCGAAACCCGGTACCTATATGCCTGTAGCCGAACAGTACCGCGCACGATTCGACTCACTCATGCAGGAGTACGATGCACTCGACAAGTCGCAAAATCCGGCCAAGGCAGCCTCCTTGCTGCAGGAAGCGGGTTCGTTCGTCGACAGGGAAGCCGAACCTGAAAAATGGGCGGCGTTCAGAAGCTTGTATGCGCAATACAGCGAAACCGCAGACCCCGTCCGGGCGATAGAGGCATACAGGGACGCGCTGACTGTCTGGGACTCTGTAAAACACTACGATTCATGGGTTGCCTGTCACAGCGGGATAGGTTCGCTCATGGTAAACCTTGAACCCTTCGGCCCGAAAGAACTTGACGAAGCCGTCATGCATCTTGAATCGGCCGTCGAAGCCCAGCCCTTCCTCTCTTCGACGCTTGCCGTGCTCTATCGGTTCCGCTCTACCGGCGATCCCCGCGAAAACTGGCGGAAACGGGTTCATCACCTCCGGCAGGCCCTTCTGCTGATCGAGCGTGATAAAGCCCCCGGCAGTTGGGCCGCCGCGAACAACGAACTGGCAATCGCCATAGGGGACGAACCGGATGCCGACTTCGGGCCTGTCCTTGAAGAGCGTCTCCGGCTTCATCTCGAATCGTTCAGCCTGCTTGAGGGAAATGATGGCGATACATGGATCGATACCTGCATCTATCTCTCGGAGTGCTATCTTTTTCGGGGTGGCATAGATGACCTGGAAAACCAGGGGCAGGCGGAACGTTATGCCCGTCTTGCGCTCGATGCGGCCGGGGAAGATGTTCCCGGGTCAGTCAGGGCTGAAGCCCTCCTCAACCTTGCCAAAGTGCTGATGGCCCCGGGCAGGATATTTGACGCTGAGCGTGTACGGAACTGCCTTTCCTGCTGCGACGAGTCTGCAGCCCTTATAGATCCTGTTCGATCGCCGGCGCTCATGGCAAGTGTGGAGTCTTTCCGCGCAAACGCATTGCTGAAGCTTATCCAGAACGGAGAGCCCGGCGATGAGGAGCGGCTTGCGGCACACGCCGAAGCCGCGCTTGCATTGCTTCCGGGAGCCGAGCATACCTCCGCTCGCCGGTCCATCATGCAGGTTGCCGGAGAGGGAATGCTTGTGGCGGGCCACTACGAACGAGCTGCAGGTTACTTCAGGCAGGCGCTCGATTCTGCAGAATCGGCGCTTCTTTTCGCAGAAAGCCGAGAGGGGCGTATGCAGCGGATATGGGAGTTCAGGGACACCTCAGCCCTGCTTTCATGGAGCCTCCTCAAACTCGGGGATAAAGAGAATTCCCTTTTCGAGCTTGAAAAAGGTAAAAGCAGGTTTTGGCGGACAGACGACGAATCGCTCTCTGTTGCCGCGATTCGGTCGATCGTTCCGCGAGGCGGCGCGTTGCTTGTGGCTAATTTCTCATGCCGTGAAGGAGCGGTGATCGTCGTGACCGCAGAACGGATCGAGGTGGTCTGGCTGCCGTCATTCGGAAAGGACAGGCTTATGGAGCTTCAGCGCGGAGGTCTCGACATTGCGGCGCTCGGGGGATGGATTCGGGCTTACCATATGAGGAATTCCGAACATGAAGAGTGGCGAAAGATGATCGAGGCGACCGGCGAAACGCTTTACCGGGAACTATGGGAGCCGGTACTCGATCTCCTGCAGGACATGGGTATTGCCGTCGATGCCGAACTCATCTGGTTTCCTCAGGGTGGCAGCGGGGTGTTTCCCGTACATGCGGCATGGCGTCAGGATTCGGACGGGTCGAAGCGCTGGTTGATCGACAGGTATACCGTTCGCTATGCCCCCGATTTCCGGGTGCTGCTTTCCGGAGAGTCCGGAGTTGGCCACTCCTCGGGCTCGCTTCTGCTTGTGGCAAATCCCTGCGGAGACCTCGACTTCAGCGAGCTGGAGTGTGCGTGGGTCATGCAATTCCATACAGGAAGGGAACTGAAGCTTCTCCACGGAACCGATGCAACTCCAGATGCGGTGCTTGATGCCATCGGACATGCGGGCATCGTTCATTTTTCGACGCATGCGGTATTCGATCTCAACCGGCCCCTCTGTTCCTCCCTGTTGCTGGCCGGCGGAGAGCCGCTTGCGCTTGAGCGGCTCATACCGGCGCTCGAACAGAAAGCCCCGGGCCTTGTTGTGCTGTCTGCCTGCGAAACGGCGATGTCGCGCATCAGCTCCACTCCCGATGAATTCCTCGGATTTCCGGCAGCATTTCTCCATTCCGGTGCAGGAACCGTCCTGGCGACGCTGTGGCCTGTTGACGATGCGGCCACAGCGCTGCTTGCCGGGCGTTTTTATCGTGAGTTTACCGCCAATAACCAGCCGCCTGCCCGAGCGCTCAGGGCTGCACAGAACTGGATCCGCAGTGTGACCGCCCTGGAGCTTATGGAGCTCATGCGGGAGATGAAAAGTGCTCCTCCGCCTGCTGGTCCCTTCGCCGGGCGTATACGTACCTCCCTGAGGAAGTTCGATCCGGAGTTCAAACCGTTCGCATCGCCCTATTACTGGGCGGCATTCACCATATCAGGAAAGGAGTGAGACCATGACGGAACTCGTTCAGCAACTCGCACTGCTCGATGCGCTGCTCAGTAACTGGGATGGCGTGCTTGTAAGGATGGGCGCCCCCGACACTCAGCGCGACGTAGCTCTTGCCGCGCTCGCCGTAAAGCTTTCATCGGCAGAATCTCCCGACGATCTCGACCTGCTGCTCGACGATCTTTTCGACCTTGTCGAAGATACCCCTGCTTACGATTACGTGCGCACTCTTATCGATCGTGCCCGGCTCGACACCGGTACGGTAGCGAAAACCCGTGGGGGATATGCCGGAGAACTGGTGAGCGAGGATGAAAAAAGCATGCTCTTCGGCGCTTCCCGATTAGCCGGCCGAGCGCTCGGCAACGCGGTTTCGGCGGACGTGGAACATTGCCAGGTCGAGGTGTTTTTTGCAACCAACCGCAAGAGCGCCCCCGGTTCCGACCTGCAATTCACCGGAGAGCATGATTCCGGCGGCTATACCTGTGGAGTGGCGCACGTTACCATTCCTGTCGGCGTTCACCGGACAGGGGTGCTCGAAGGGAAGCGGTGGTGGCACCTGCTGCGCGACAAGGACGACTCAAGAAGGTACGTTGTGCTCGGAAGCGTTGAAAAACTTGCGGAGGATCTCTTTACGGCGAGGCTTGTCGAAGGCTCTCCTGAGTGCCGTGAGCTGCTTGTTTTTCTGCACGGTTACAACGTCACCTTCGAAGATGCAGCCCGTCAGGCAGCCCAGTTCGCCTTCGATCTGCAGTTTCAGGGCCGAGTCGTACTTTACAGCTGGCCATCTCTCGGTTCCCTTGCCGGTTACTGCGCAGACGAGGAGCGGGCATTCCTTTCGAATGGGCGGTTCTCCGGATTTCTCGGCATGCTTGAGGACGGCCCCTGGAATAAGGTGCATCTGCTTGCGCACAGCATGGGCAACCGGGTAATGCTCTATGGGCTGTCTGCCAACTCCTGGCCTAACGGCAGGATATCGCAGGTCGTTTTCGCCGCTGCCGACGTCTATGTCGAAACCTTTCGCGAACTCTTTCCTAAAATCATGGGCAAGGCTGCGCTCTATACCTCCTACACATCCAGGAAAGACAGGGCGCTCCTGCTATCAGGCATTCTCCACAAGGCGAATAGGATCGGTATATCCAGAGGGGAGCCCTTCGTCATGGATGGACTTGAAACCATCGATGCATCGAAAGTTGACAACGGATTTCTCGGGCATGGCTATTTCGCAGAAGAAAAAGGGCTTATCGAGGACCTTTCCCAACTGCTCGGGAAGGGGCTTCCTGCGGGTCGCCGCAAACTCTACCAGCCGCCATCGAAAGCTTACTGGGATTTTTTCCGGGACTGAGTCGCTGCCGCTTCCGGTTTCCCGAAAAACCTTTTGAAGGTTGCGACAAGCGGAATGACGTAGAGTTCCGCTATGACCAGATTGAGGAGCGCGTTCTGCCAGAGACCGTTGATGAGAGAGACGGAGGTATCGAGGGTAAACCATAGGGCAACGGAGTAGGCGACGGCAAGCCAGCCCTCACGACTGCCGCTCCGGAACGGTCCGTACAGCACACCGAGCAATGCGACGCCCCAGCCGGCCATCACCGAGCCAACTAATCCGTGCGCAAAGGTTATATAGCCCGATGCGGCCTCTCCGAACGACGGGTAATGGTCCGTGGCGGAAAAAAAGAGCAGGCTGAAAAACCTGTTCATCACATCCGGCAGAATGACCATGGCAATACCTGTGGCAATGACACCCCAGCTCGATGCTACCATCCACTTCCACCAGAATAGCTTGACTCCCGGATGTCGCCGGGACGTGTCCTGACGAGGTTTCATCACTGCAGGATTTTGACGGGTTCCGGTAACACGCTCTTTATCAGCAAGATACAATGAAATACCTGTAATGCCAGAGTGCGTTTTCTCAAGCAGGTTCCATCCACATTCCTGAAGGCGGTTTTATTTTTTTTGTTTTCGAGTATACAGTGTATATTTACACTGTAAATAAAATTATCACCATGGCAAGACCTTTCAGGGCATTGCAGATGCCAAATCTCAGCGAATCGATCAAGAATACCGCATGGCGGCAGATCACCGAATCGGGCGCGTCGACGCTATCCCTTCGCAGCATTGCCAGAGAGCTCGGCATCACGGCTCCTGCCATCTACAACTACTTTTCCGACCGCGATGCGCTGGTGACGGCGCTCATCATCGATGCATACGCGTCGTTCGGCGACTGCCAGCATGCAGCAAGGGATGCGCATCCTGGACCGGGCAGGGAGATCGACAGGCTTCGGGCTACCGGTATAGCCTACCGCAAGTGGGCGCTCAACCACCCACACCGCTACATGCTCATCTTCGGCAGTCCGGTCCCCGGTTACGTTCCGCCCATGCAGGAACTCCTTCCGGTCATGATGCGCTCTCTCGGCGCGCTCGTCGGAACCATTGCCGAGCTGCATGCCCTTGGGCGCCTCGACGCAGGCAGTGTGCCGCTTCCGCTCGTCGATTCCGGTCACAGGTTTTTCACCCTTCTGGAAACGGCGGATGAAAGCATGCTGGTCGTCTATGCCGTTTCCATCCTTGTCTGGAGCCGGGTGCACGGGCTCGTTTCGCTTGAGATCACCGGCCAGCTTCCGCAATTTGTACAAGGGGGAGCCGCGCTTTACCGGTTCGAGCTTGAATCGATCTGCAGACAGTTCATCCGTGCACCCGAAGACGAAGAGAAGATCATTCCATGAACCACAATTGTGGAGGTAACCATGAAAGCGCTCATATTTGACGGATCGCCGGATGGCGATTCCACCGGCACCAGGATCGCGGGAGAACTCGGCAGACTTCTCGCTTCAGAAGGGTATGAGGCCGAACATGTCGTGCTGCGCCGGAAAACCATCGGCAACTGCAGCGGCTGCTTCCAGTGCTGGCTGAAAACCCCCGGCATCTGTACGCTGGACGACGACAACCTCGAACTTTCACGTAAGTTCATCGCAAGCGACCTGCTGATCATGTTGACACCCGTCACCTTCGGAGGGTATTCTCCGGAACTGAAACGGATGCTCGACCATTTCATTGCAAACATATCGCCCTTTTTTGCGACGGTCAATGGCGAATCGCACCACCGTAAACGCTATGAATCCTATCCCGACCTTCTGGTCGTCGGATGGCTCGAACAGCCTGACGAGGCCACAGAATCGGTGTTCAGCCATCTCGCCTGGCGCAATTCGATCAATTTCTATGCGCGAAGAAGCGGCTGGGGCATCATCAGGCCTTCTGCCGGTCCGGTAGAATTGCGGGAGAGGCTGGAGGGCCTGCTGCAGGAGCTCGACAGGCCCCCGGCGGGACGCCTGAGGCAACTTCCCTATGTCGCCGCTTCCGGAACGGATGTTCCCCCCCGCAAGGCTCTGCTGCTCTGCGGAAGCCCGCGCATGGCCAAAAGCACTTCGGCTTCACTGGGAGGGTACCTGCTCGGAGGTCTCGAAGCCCATGGTCTGGAGAACGAAACCGTCCACCTGTACAAGGCATTGCATGACACCCGAAAACTCGCGAAGCTGCTGGATGCCGTCGATAGCGCCGATCTCTGTGTGCTGGCTTTTCCGCTCTATATCGACAGCATTCCGGCTCCGGTTCTTGCTTTCATGCAGCAGGTGAGCGAACACAGAAAGACGACCCCTTCAGGCGGAGGATTCGTGGCAGTTGTGAACTGCGGATTCATCGAGTCCCGTCACAACGAAACCGCGCTTGCAATCTGCGCCTCTTTCGCCGCAGAATCGCGATTCAGATGGATGGGCGCCATATCCGTCGGCGGAGGCGAAGGGCTGGTGCACGGTCGCCCGTTCGCGGAACTCGGAGGGCCGGCGATTCCTTTCAGGAAAGCTCTCGACCGTGTCGCCGAAGCGCTTGCCGCAGGAAACCCCGTGCCCGAAGATGCCCGTCGCCAGCTGGCCAGGCCTTTCGTTCCGGCATGGATATACCGGTTTGTCGGCTCCATGAACTGGAAAAAACGGGCACGCCGCAACGGCATCCGGCACCGGCTGGGAGAGAGGCCATACCAGGAGGCGTAAAAAGAGACCGGACTGGCATTATTTCCACCATATTTAGGCTGATGCCGATCCTGCTGCAGGTTTTCGCTCTTTTTGCCGTCATAAAGGTTGTAATCAATGCACTGGCAGCAATCCATCGCATCGGCAGAATCTCTGAGCAAACAAGACGAAACTATGAGCACATCAATGAAATCGTGGGCAACGCCCCTTGCAATCGGCAGCTTCATCATTCTGGCCGTTACCGGCCTCCTTATGTTCTTCAAGATCGAGGGGGGCTACATCAAGCCGGTGCACGAGTGGCTGAGCTGGCTGATGGTGGCCGGCGTCGTGCTGCACACCGTCGCCAACTGGAAAGCGTTTCTCTCCTACTTCTCGAAAATCCCGGCGGTTTCGATCATCTCGGTCGGCATCGTCGTCACGGCGCTTGCGGTGTTCATGCCCGCGTCCCGCGAGGGAGGCAACCCGAAAATGAAGATGATGAAGGCCATCGAATCGGCCAGGCTAGAGACGGTAGCAGAACTTGCAGGAAAGGAGAGCGAAGAAATCGTCACGACCCTCGAAAAGAAAGGCATCAGCGTAAGCGATCCGTCCATGACCATCCGCCAGATCGCCAAACAGAACCAGAAGAAAGAGATGGAGGTGCTCGGGCTGGTGTTCAGATGAGCCGCAGCTATCCTGTACGTTTAAAGCCGGGCATCGTCCCGGCTTTTTTATTATAATTTCATTAAGGAGATCCCGATCAGAGGAGGTAAAGATCTATGAAGACGAAAGAATTTGATAAAGCGTTTGATGAAGGAAAGGATGTTACTGTTTACCTTGATTTGGGCAAGGCCCGACGCGTAAAACAGCTGCATAAACGGGTGAATGTCGATTTTCCGGTATGGATGATCGACTCGCTCGATAAAGAGGCAACACGGCTTGGCGTTTCGCGACAGTCCCTGATAAAGGTCTGGCTTGCCGAACGGCTTCAGCAACAGAAGGGATGAACCGCATTGATTCCGCCGTAACTCACCGGTTCGATAGTTCATATACGAAAGTCACTCAGAGAGCTTTCAGATCGAATCCGTACCTGAGATAGCTGATCATTCCATTGCCGCCATGGATATTTTCTATCCATGCGTTTTCATTGTGGCTGATGGCGATAATCTCTTTCGTACCAGTCTTCAGAAATGCAGTGGCAACGGTGTTCAGCGTATCAAGCTCTTTGGCTGAAAACTTTTCCGCGTCGAAAGAACGGCTTTCAGCCGGAAAAAACCGTTCTCCGGTTCCGCCATCAGGGAATTCCTGCTCACTGATGGTGAGGTCTCCTTTTTTCCCCATCCACTCGAAAATACTGTTGAAATTATCCGGAACCGGTCCCAACGGGATAGCGCAGTAACGGGTGCCACTGATCGAAAACCCCGATCGTTTAAAGTGCAGAAAGTCGGCATAGAACAACAGCTTGTTTAGTTTGGTCTTCCAGGGCTTGAGTTTTTCCGCAAAAAAGACAACCATTTCGCCGATCTTTTCAAGGCTCGGTTTCAGGTATCCCGAGTATTCATCGGGCAATTTGGAGCCCATAAGGTATTCTTCGATGTCTACGCAGTTTGTTTTTTTTCGGTTTTCTATCAGCTGCTGAATTCTGGCGTTCAATTTTTCAAGTTGATTTCCCTTCAATGCGCCGCTCAGGCATACGATTTTCCGGAACTCCTCAGGATCCTGGGCAACCTGTATCAATCGGGCGTTCGATTCGCTTGGAACTTCTCCCTGCTCATAATTTCTGTAGGTGTTTGTTCCGAGTCCGAGCACTTCCGCCATTTTTGCAGCTGAAAGCCCGTAGGCCCCGCGTATTGATCTGATTTCTTCGGGAAAGGGCAGGTTGTGTTCGTCGCGATACTGGTTGTAGACCTGAACAAGGTTGATGTCATCGAGTTCAGTGGATGTGAACTGCTGTTGCGTATCGTTGCAGCGGTATACATGGTAACAAACCGGGTATTCCTTTTTTCGGAATATCATGGTTCGCGCTTCTTTTATAAGCGTCATTTCCCTACCGCTCATCGGGCTTTTCATGGTCATTCTGTTTTGAGAGGATATGGCATCCTGTGTTCGGCAATGTGAAACGAAATGCAGATAACGCTCGTGTCAGGCAATCCTTTAGTGATTTTGATATAGATTTCGCGTCGTTTCACCTCTTTTCCGAACACCCACATTTCAGGCCCTTTGTTCAGGATGTCATCGATGGGCCCGTCGCTGTAATCCTCAGCCTCGAGATTTTCGATTATTTTTTGTCTGTCCACGGGTCTTATTTCAAGGTCGAGCAGTGTCTGGGCATTTTTGCCCCGGTCATCCCGGAATACAATGCTCCATATTCTCAGCTTGCCCTTGAAGTCCTGAAGAAATGCATGGACCTGATGTTTTGTTGCTGTCATTGCACAGGGCACGTGTCAGAGAAAAACCGACTTCGGGTTGTTTCCGGTTTTGCTATAAAGTTGATAAAAAAGATCATTAAAGCCA
Source organism: Chlorobium sp. (assembly GCF_021740465.1). GTDB lineage: Bacteria > Bacteroidota > Chlorobiia > Chlorobiales > Chlorobiaceae > Chlorobium. Next base: position 104,916 of record NZ_JAIOZR010000002.1, read on the forward strand.
AAATATTTACTTTAAAGTTTTTTGGTTGGCTCTGTGAAGGAACGGCACAATCCGCTGAACTGTGCTCCTGTTTAACAGAGCACTTGTTCTTTGAACAACCCGATTTCCTGTCCGGAAAGGCCTCAGCGTAAGCGATCCGTCCATGTCCATTTGCCAGATCGCCAAGCAGAACCAGACGAAGGAGATGGGGGTGCTCGGGCTGATGTTCAGATGAGCGGCAGCTATCCTGTACGTTTAAAGCCGGGCATCGTCCCGGCTTTTTTTATTTCGGTTTCCAACGTGATAAAGGAGCGGGCACTCGGATATGTGATTGCGGGTGGAGTTAATCCGGCATGGGAATGAGCCTGTCAAGTTTGCTTTCACACTGAACATGCGCCCGATGATGGGGCGCCACCCTGAAAAAGAAGCGGTACTACGCCGCAAGCGCCATCGCGTACGTGTGCAGGATGATGAAGTTCATCTGTGCATTTGTCCTTGTGTTTTATTGCATTAACGATTTCTTTAGGTCGGTCGCGGTTTCAGCTCTTCGCCACTATGGCATATATTAAGGAGATAGCGAACTCTTGATATACGCTGATTTTCAAGGCACTTGCAACCCCATAACCCCTAAGCTCATAAATCATGGAAACACCTCCTGAAGTAAATCCGGCACTTCAGCCGGAGATCGATGACCTCAATGCGCAAATCTCGGAAGCCGAATCTGAAATCGCGCTGAACGAAGAAATAATGATGGGTTATTATGCAGAGATGCTGGAGAGTCTCGATTATCCGCCCACCATGGACCTTCCGAAATACACGAAAGAGGAAGTCGAATGGGCAAAGAAATTCCGTAAAAGCTGCTCTTCTGAACAGGCAGTATACGATATGCCCCCTCCCGGTGGAGGATCGCTAGACCTCTCGCGGCCGATGCTTGGCGCACTGTTCAGTGCAGGCCTCAAGATCGGGGAGCTGAAAGACCGCATCAAGGAACTCCGAAAGAAGATCGAAGAGCTGCTAGGAATATCGGATTCTGCTGGTGAGTGAGCCGTTCCTGGTTGAGTTGAAATCCTCGCAGGGAAAGGCATCAGCGTAAGCGATCCGTCCATAACCAGCGCCCATCCCTCTACGTTTAAAGCCGGGCATCGTCCCGGCTTTTTTTTATGTGCGGTAGAAATAAAAACACAAGAATTACTTTCCCGTGGCAATGAATTGCTATTTTCCGTTAAGTTCCGGCAAAATCGGGAAAAATATCTATACTTCTTTCATTCGATCCTTTAATCCAATTGCAAACCATTGAAAACCCGTCACACCATAATAAAGTGGAAAAAAGAGTCGCAAGAATAGGCATTGAGCTTCTATGATGTAATGCCAAACGAGGTCAATAATCGGGAGAGCCGTCCGCTGATCCAGAAAAGCCACATAATGAAATCGGTCGATCAAAAGATAGACTTCTGTTCTGAAGATGAGTTCTTGAAAATCAGGTGTATTCATTTTTTATTATAAATATTGTATATCAAAGGACATATGAAAGTCCTTCTGAGAATGCATTTCTATACATTATTGGCACGATAATCACGATAGACAAACCCGCAGGCACATACAGCTACTGATTTTTACTGAGGGTTTAACTCACAGGCAAAGTATTATGGTAATATATCTTATGTTTTTCCGTTCTTTTCTTATGCGAAAAATCAACCTTTTGCTTCTTTGAGCATTGATCAGGAGAATCAGAAAAAGCTGGTGATTTAATATTTGGATGGAGGGATTCCCTTTGTCACATCCATTCTTGGGAGTCATGGATTCAATCAAGATTCATTTTTTTTGAGTTTATAACACTGAATAATTGATAACGTGGATTATTTGTCTTGGAATAATGCTATCGGAGAACGCTTTTTCAATTCAGATAGAAGCGGCGTCCGTGTTTTTCTCTACGTTACTATTGACGTAATAAATGAGGTCGGTGCCCCGCATGGCGTTGATAGCGATGATTTTATTGCTGCGGTAAAAGCTGGGCCGCCATGGAATTCCCGGCACGGTCAGAGCATTTGTCAGCAGGCGCTTCAAGCTTACGAAGCTTGGCGCGATCGACATTTGGAATACCCACCTTACTTGGCATATCTTGCCCTGTTTTCACTTGCGGCTACTATTCCGGTTCCGGGGTTCTCACGTGCCTCCTACTATCCAGGACTTCGTTTTTTGCTGGGGGAAGAGCCTGCCGCCGGTGGCTATCCCTCTTTCGACAAGATGTATGCACTCTGGTTTGATCTTGAGGATTGGACCAACCAAGACAAGAACGGCGAACAAGGCATTTTCTATGCTGATATTCTGGGGAAAAGGGAGTACGTAGGTCTGCCAAAAGCGCAGACAGTGTTGACGGATGATGAACGCCTCAAGCTTCCGTTGCTATTTGCTCATAATGGTTTTGATTCGTCTTCGCCACCCGCTGACCGTGAACTGGCCGATCTACTCGCACAAGAAAAGCACCACTACCTTCTACCCCACACGAAGCACCTTCTTGAGAGCCATAATTCTGATGAGTCTGCGGTACGAGAAGTGCTCTTGAATACGATTATGGATGAGCTTGAAGACTGGGATGGAACTGTTCCATCACAAGCGGAACTCGGGGAGGAGACCGGCGGTTTGTTTGGTCTTCTACGTCTAACGATGACACTTGATATGACCGCTAAGAGGGTTCGCTTTTCTATGCGTTGTAAATCAAATTGCGAGTACCCGGAGGAAGGACTTCGACTTGTCTGTGAGGATGTTGCGGAGCCACTTTATTGCTATGAGGACGGTGATGGGTGGTCCAGCCTGCTTTCCGAGAGGGAATCACATTTGCAGATGTTCGATGCTACAATACTTGATTGGCATTCAGGAACGACTTTTGTAGATAACGAACATTTCTGGCGGGCCTCACTGTCAAAGCGACCGGTCAGAGTCATGGTCAATGCGAGGTCATTTGGCTTTGATGGGTTTGTCGAGGAAAGTCAGATTCCTCAGGCTAAGCCCTTCTATCTGTTAGTTCACTGTGAGCATACTGAGAAAATACAAGTTTGGGGCACGGCTTGCTGCAAAGATTTTTTTGAGATTGAGGAGCTTTCCGGCTTACCACAGGGCTGGCGACTGTACTCAATTCAGCGGGCGGATTCCGACGCTATCATTCGCGATGTTCTACCATTCCTCGCGTTTCCTACTTTATTGCGTATCCGATTTAATAAAGGGTTAAAATTCCGGGGAAACCAGTATTTCGCGTTTGCATTGCCACTTATTGAAGTTACGGGTGTAACCGAGCCCATAGAACTGTTTTGTAATAATATTCCTTTAAAGTCACATTTTGATAATGGTCAATTTAGTATTCCGGATGAGGTGACCGATCGACGGCTTGTAATCGAAGTTCGGCGAGATGGTGAACCTATTCGCAAGAAATCACTATATGCCTTTGAGCCATCAGCATGGGTTAACAATATTCAAATATCACATTTAGACAGGTTTGGAAAAAGGGGTAATGGTGAGACAAGTCAATCATGTTCCGGCATAATTGTTGACGGCTTTGCGCCCCCTGATTTGAGCCTTGGAGTTTTCTTGCCGCCTAGCGAAGGTAATCGAGTCTATTTTATCGGACGAAATGCAGGAGAAATTGTTGAGTGCCCAAGAGAAACCATATCAGATGACTGGAAGCCTGTTTGGGCAGTGATTATGAAAAAGAAAGGCAAGGGAAATGCCATCTATTGCGGCCTCGATCCCTCCGATGAAAAACCGAAAAGAACCCAATGCATGGACCATCAGCGTTTGCGTCTTTGGAAAGAAGTTCTTTGGCACAAACGCAAACGGATTTCTATCCCTTCACTTCCTGCACTGCAAGCATTATGGAAGGATTATAAGGAGGTCGCAAATGTTATCCGCTGATCCTAACCGATTGCTTTTTGTCATATCTTCTCGTGTAAAGATGAGATGGGCTGATTACTGTAACGCCATTGATTTCCTTTCTGCAAACAAATTGAGTGAAGAGCGGACAACTAAAATGGCGACTAGCGGATTATTGCAATGCTTTGAAGCCCTCGGACACTGCGATGCGTACTACGAACAGGGGCAGAGTATAATAACAGTTTCACCAGCATCTCTTTGTCGGCTACCACGGGCAGGATTGCCAGTAGCAGTGCTTGCCGGTGCTCGTTGCCCGAAGACTCAAGAACAGCTCGCCAAAGCAGCAAATGCGCAAAGCGGTTCTATCCAGATCATCACTGAACGTTATCCCGGGCCGCTTGGTCTGCTTCCCGACACCATAAAAATTCAATCTGAATCAGATGCAGCGTTGGCTGCGTTCACTGAGAAGCTTGGTCTTCGTTGCCCAAAAATTCCTCCAGCATGGACGTTCGTGAATTGGTGCGGTACGCTTTTGGAGTACGAAAAAACGCTGGACTACCGTATCACTGAAAACTTCGGATGGACTCGTTCCGATTTCTGCGTTAACACACACATGTTCCTACGGACACGATCGGATTCACTTCCTCGTCTTTCTAAATATCTCAATCCAACAACAAAACTCCCTGTTTATGTGTTTTTCCGGGATGGTTCAGGAGCAGAGGTGGATCGAAACTGGGGCCGTTATCTAAACCTTAACGCCAGAGGAATAAAGGTGGTAGCTTATGATGAAAGGAGATACCGGTTGTGCATTCCTGTAAGGATTCCGCTTCCCTCAGTCATATCCAGAACCGTTTGCCTGTGTTCAGGGAAACCACCTGTCCATAAATCCGGTGAGGCGCTAGTCCCCGGCTGTGCGTGTGCAGATTGGTTGATGTATGAGGATGTTCCTCCACAGATTGCATTGGTTGCTCTCTCAAAGGTTGGACAAATACCGGCAAGAGTTGAAATTCGATAAACGTTATGCCGTTGATGATATATTTTATGCAAATCACCAAGAGGCAAAAGAACTCCCAACCATACTAACCATTGATTGATGCGAATAGTCAGTGTATTAAAGTATTATTGTTGATTAATTCTGTTAGAAAAGCAAGCATTTAAGGACAATCGTTATGAATGACCCAATTGGTGCTTTTGAAAAGATCCGGGACAACTTCATTCTGTACCTGAAGACTGCGTTTGGCACTCAATTTCCAGGATTGGAACAGGAACGAGAAGAATTGCTAAGGCGTCCGACGATTTTAAGCCAAGAGCCCTGGATTGAACCTCTTCCACGTTATACAACCGACAGGCCTCTTGCTGCACTGAGTGAAGAAGACCTGCCCAGTATGAGCCCTGAAGCTGTCGCGAGATTCAAAGATCTCTCACTTTCAGGTTTGGTTGGCAACTACCCCCTTTATACCCATCAGGTTGCAATGTTGCAGCGTGCTGTCACCGGCCAGAATGCAGTCGTTACCGCAGGTACCGGTTCCGGTAAGACAGAGTCTTTCTTGTTGCCTTTATTTGCGTCACTTGCAGCTGAAAGCCTCAAGTGGGAAAAACCCGGCGTACAGCATCTTCATGTCAATGACTGGTGGTCGAACGAGGATTGGCAAGCATCCTGCAAGAACGGACGCCGAATGGCACGTTCATACCGTGTTCCGCAGCGGGAACACGAGACCAGACCTGCAGCCGTTCGCGCTCTCATCATGTACCCCATGAATGCGCTGGTAGAGGATCAGCTAACTCGCCTCAGGCGTGCACTTGATTCCGATGCAGTACGCGAATGGTGCGCTAAACATATGAACGGGAACCGGTTCTACTTTGGACGGTATACCGGGAACACCCCCGTACCAGGTCACGAGCAGAACCAACGAGGAAACCCGGATCGTGGGCGAATTGAGAAGCTTGCCAGAGAACTGACTGATCTGGATCGTGGCGCAATCGCTGCGGGGGAACACGCTGCTCTGCGGGCGGTGGAAGCATCGACCGACGAGGAACGCGAAGCGGCACGCGACAGCATCTATTTTTTCCCTCGTCTTGATGGTGCTGAAATGCGCTCTCGCTGGGATATGCAGCAATCGCCACCCGATATCCTTATCACGAACTACAGCATGCTCAGCATCATGCTGATGAGAGAAGCTGATTCGCCGATATTTGAGCAGACTCGTGAATGGCTAGAACAGCCGGGTAATGTATTTCATCTGATCATCGACGAGCTTCACCTTTACCGGGGCACATCAGGAACGGAAGTGGCGTATCTCTTGCGGCTTCTACTGCGAAAGCTTGGCCTTTCACCAACTGATCACAGGTTGCGCATCTTGGCGTCCAGTGCATCTCTCGATCCATCCAATGCCGACAGTCTGTCGTTTCTCTCAGATTTCTTCGGATGTAACTGGTCGCCAGCTCAGATCCTCGCTGGATCTGAGCAACCTATCCCCGAAAATGGGAAGAGCACTCTATGTGCTGTAGCATTCGCAAATTTTGCCGATAGCATCCGAGATGGAAATAATGATCGCGTCGCTGAATCCTGTTCGTTGCTAGCTGCGTCGCTGGATCCTGCTGTAACTGACGACGATCCACAGATTCGCCTGTGTTCTGCTCTTCAGTCCGTGCAGGAAACATTAACCACGACCATGCTCCATGCATGTAAGGACGGAAATCGAACCAGAGCGATATCGATTTCTGACTTTGCGACTCGAGTTTTTCCAGACGCGGATAATAATGAAGTGGCGATGCAGGCGGTACGAGGTCTTCTTGTCGCGCGCGGAATTGCCGCCTCTCAACATGCAGCACCAAAACTGCCATCTTTTCGATTTCACTGGTTCTTCAGAAACATCGAAGGCCTCTGGGCATGTGTTCAGCCAGGATGCCAGTGTAATGGTGCTCATGCTGATGGTCTCAGACCGGCAGGTAAACTCTTTTCGCAGAACCGGATTTTTTGCGAAAATCCTGATACACCGCATCGCGTGTTGGAGCTTTTATACTGCGAGCAGTGCGGGACTATTTTCTTTGGTGGCAACCGACTACGAAATCGCGATGGAAGAGGAATCGAGATCCTGAGCACGGACCCGGACATTGAAGGGCTTCCCGACAAACAGGAGGCTCGGTTTGTGGACAGGAAGACCTATGGTGACTTTGCGATCTTTTGGCCAAGAGGCAGACGCGAGCTGAATCACGATGCGCGAACATGGAGTCAGCCGCATGTTGTCCTTGATGGTTCGGAACAAGCTCGCTGGGCAATGAAACACCTTGATGCTATAAGTGGTCGCGTTACCGATGCTCCGAGCGGTCAACTGGCACCAGAAGGTACGGCTATTCCGGGATATCTGTATGTCATTCCCCCTATCGATGGGGCTGACGATGAGCAGAACTTCTCGGCGCTGCCGTCATGTTGTCCCAACTGTGGGGCCAACTACAGCAGAAGGATGTACCGTACATCACCAGTGCGTGGATTTAGAACAGGTTTTTCCCGTGTGAGTCAGCTTCTATCCAAGGAGCTTTTCTATAGCCTTCCCGAAGGGGACACCCGCAAACTCGTAGTTTTCTCGGACAGCAGAGAGGATGCAGCATCCATCTCGAACGGAATTGAACGAACACATTACTTGGACCTTGTGCGTGAAGCTATGTATGACGAGTTGCATCGTATTGCGGTCAGTGAAGGTCTTTTGCTGGCAGACTTGGAAGCGCATGGCGAAGCTCAATGCGCTGAAGCACTTTCCTGTGCCGAGGAAAACCCTGAAATTGCTGAACGTTTCTTGCGCGAAATCGAGATCGCGAGAACTGAGATACCTGACGGCCTTGCAATAATTCTTAGAGACAACCTGGAAAAAGAACGTCAGAGGGCCACAAACGTGCTCGAAGCTGTCAGGCGGCAAGCCTCGACGCGAATGGTTCCACTACGCCTGCTTTATGAGTCGAATACAGATGATTCATCAGGCAATCATTCGCTGCTGTTAATCAAACGCCTGAAACAACTGGGCATCAATCCCGCAGGCAATGATGTGATGTACCAGATGTTCAATTTTGAAGGCGAAGACCATGATTGGACTGAGTTCTTTGACTATACCAACAGTGAGGAATGCTGGCGTGATGGTCTTCCTGAAAGCGCAGTTGAAAGAAGAGACCGTGTGCGTGGCAAGGTTCGCACAGAAATTATGAATGTGTTATTCAGCCGCCTCTACTTTGGCTTTGAGTCGGCTGGGCTTGGGTACGCATGCCTCGATTTACCTGATGAGGTATGGAATGAACATGCAGAACGCACCGGACTGCCGCTGGATACTTTCCGTGAGCTGTGCCATGGATGTGTGCGAATCATGGGCGACCTCTACCGGTACCATCAAGAACGGCAACCCGCACCAGACTGGCTTGACGATTGGATGAATTGGGCTCCCCCAGCACGAGCAAAGCTCCGCAATTACATCCGGGCCTGTGCGGAACTGCACGGTGCGGACGCATCAACGCTTCTCGATGGCGCGTGGCATGCGATTTGCCAAGCAGGTGGACATGAAAGTGCGAAATTGCAAGCACATCGTCTTCTTGTGAGGCTCGGGCTTCAAGACGATCCAATCTGGGTCTGTCCGTCTTGTCAGCGTGTCCACATGCACCGCGCAGCCGGGATCTGCACGGGTTGCTTCCGGGAGATAAACAGCGAACCGGATACACAGTGCCATGAACTTTACAGCAGAAACTACTACGCAAACGAGGCTGTTGAGCGTCGTGTTCCCCTGCGACTCCATTGCGAAGAATTGACGGCTCAGACTGACGATCAACCAGGCCGTCAGCGATGCTTCAGAGATGTTGTGGTGCAAGCTGAAGCAGATCGAACTCGCCCGCCAATCCCTCTCGTTGATTCGATTGACCTGCTTAGTGTTACGACCACCATGGAAGTAGGTGTGGACATCGGTAATCTGCAGGCCGTTGTGCTTGCTAACATGCCGCCCATGCGATTTAACTACCAACAGCGAGTGGGCCGAGCGGGCAGGCGAGGTCAAGCGTTTGCCGCGGTGCTGACTCTGTGTCGGGGCCGGAGTCATGACGAATTCTATTACAGCCGACCCCGCCGGATCACGGGCGATTTGCCGCCTGTTCCTTTTCTGTCTATGAGACGAGAAGAGATCGCCAAGCGCCTTGTGGCGAAGGCCTGTTTGTCAGAGGTATTCCGCGCTACGGGCGTTCGGTGGTGGGACAGTCCAACGCCACCGGATAGTCATGGCGAGTTCGGTACTGTCGCTGATTGGATCCGAACGCCAGACAGGCGACAGGCTGTTGAGGAATGGCTCACAGCTTCGCCGGCAGTACCCCAAATCATCGATTCCATTTTGGCAGGCACAGAAGGTATCTCGACTGATGAAATGGTGAGGTACGCCCGGGAAAGCCTTTTTACACAGGTACAGGAATGTGCGAACAGCATAGAGCTTGCCGGTGAAGGGCTGGCTGAAAGGCTTGCGGAAGGCGCGGTTCTGCCCATGTATGGGATGCCATCCCGTGTCAGGTTGCTATATCACGGATTTCATCGGCGAGAAGCCATGACTATTGACCGTGATCTTGATCTTGCCATTACGGAGTTTGCGCCGGGCTCTCAGAAAACAAAGGATAAACGGGTTTATACTGCTATTGGTTTTACATCTCCGATTCTTCCCGATCCAACTTGGCACCCTGTATCCGCTAATCCATTTCCTCGGCGCATGTGGATGGCACGATGTGACCTCTGTCATTTCGTGGACACATACAATGCCGAACCTGATATGGCAGGATGTCCCGATTGTGGAAATAGCCGTGAAGGTGATAACGCATTTCGTGTGTTCGAAATTGTGGTTCCAGCAGCTTTCAGAACGTCATTTAGCCATGGAGTGGACGCAAAAGCAGATGACGAATTTCTGCCGCGAGGAACAAGCACCGTGGCAGGAAAAACCGATGTTTCTCCAGTGTTCATTTCTGGCACAAATTCCGATCTCGTGCCAACGACTGGCGGCTACATATACAGGATCAATGATCGTGCTGGTAGACTTTTTACCGGTGGGCTTGGGTCCGCTCGATGGAGCCGGGGAGGAGTCACGCTCTCGCACCAATGGATCGACAAGCGATATCAGAACGTCCGAGGCGACAACAACGTTCTCTTTACACAAGAGACCACGCAGACTGACACGTTTGCGTTGGCTGCCCCAAAAGTCACAGATGTACTTAGGATTCGTCCCCATTCAGTGCCTCCATCATTCTGTCTTAATCTTATTCCCCGTAACCGAAATGATTTGGGGCAAGCTGCCGCCGTGAAGGCCGCCTATTACTCAGCCGCATTTATTCTGCGCTCGGTTGTTTCAGAAAAACTCGATATTGATCCGGAGGAAATTGACATCAGCACCGTGCGAGCCATCGAACTTGATGATGGAACAAATGCAGGCGAAATAATTATAAATGATCACCTTGAGAATGGCGCTGGTTTCACTGCTTGGCTGTCGCAAGAAGACAACTGGCGACAGGTACTTGACATAATCACTGGCTCTGAACATGCTGAAGACTCGTTTATCGAGAAACTGCTATCTGACAGTCATGCAAGCGGGTGCGATAGCGCTTGCTATGACTGCCTTAAGGTTTATCGAAACATGAGTTACCACAGCCTCCTCGATTGGAGGATAGGAATGTCGCTTCTTCGCATACTCGCAGACCCAACATACGTTTGTGGCTTAGACGGCGATTTCTCTTTTCCTGAACTTATTACTTGGCTGGAGTTTTCCGGCTCACTACGTACTACATTCTGTCAATCGTTCCAGTCGTGTATCCCTGCTGAATTTGGCCCCCTCCATGGTTGGGACATTGCTGGCCAAAGCGTTATTCTGATTCATCCTCTATGGAACACCAGACATCCGGATGGAATACTTGCTGAAGCAATTGCATCACTTGGGACAGACGCCTCGGTTTGCGTCGTCGACACATTTAATCTTCACCGCCGAATGAGTTGGGTGTACCAAAGCTTGGGTATATAATGGCAAGATCTTGCACAAATCTACTATTTGGGCAGTTGACCATTAAGAGGTTTCGGCGAATATCGCCGTCGCGCTATACGGCAATGCAAGAGTGCTTGTTGCGAGAAGTATGGGCTGCATCCGGCAACGACTTTCTTCTCCCACCATCCCCACGCGCAGAACTTGGTAATATCGCTCATCGGATTCTTGAGGCTGCAGGTCGAGGTGAGCTGAAAGGAACCGGCAGTGAAGAAGTCAATGAGAGATGGGAGTCTCTTGTCTCAGAGGCAGAGGCGCGTATGGCGCTTTCCCCGCTAAGGAGACAGCAGACACCCTTGAGCCAGAGCATTCCGGATTTCCATGTTCTTAGACTACGGACGTGCAATAAAGCTGTAGAGATAGCCCGCGACGGACACCGGTGTTCTGGTAAGCTCCCAAAGCTATCCCGCCGTGCAACAGGTTTTGAACTTTGGGTAGAATCAGATGATGGGGCGCTCGGTGGTTTCATTGATCGCGCAAGCGAGACGACAGAGGGTGTGGTGCTCAGTGACTACAAGAGCGGAGCCGTTTTGGAGATGGGGCCAGAAAAGTACTCCCGTGAACTCAAGCATGTATACAGAATTCAAATGCAACTCTATGCGGCCCTCTACAGACAAATAACGGAGACTTTGCCTGTCAGATTGGAGGTAATTCCTCTTCAAGGTGAGCCTATAGAAGTAGTCTTTGAGCCAGAGCACGCCGAACGCCTTCTTCTCGAGGCAAAGAAGTTTCTGCAGGTGGCGAACAACCGTATTGACGCTGTGCAGGACGGAACCATGGACACTACCGTTCTCGCGGTAGCCATACCCGAGTATTGCAGGCTATGCCTGTTCAGACCCGCATGTAGCGCGTATTGGGATGCCCGTCAAAGGGAAATTGACGCAAGGTGGCCAGCTGATGTACGTGGCATCCTGGAGAAGTCTATTCTATTGCGGAATGGGAAGATCTGTCTTCGGATTAGGCAGACGGATTCGCCATCGCTATCATCCATTGTTGTCCGTGGCGTGACAGATTCCGTCGATAGGCATCCGTTACTTACCAGTATGCCGATAGGGTCGGGTGTTGCGGTGTATGGTCTTCAGCGTGATTATCGTTCCTGTGACTACATTGAGACTCAAAACACCGTAATCTATAGAACCGACTGAGGATTTATGAAGGAAGAAATCCAGAATACTATCAAGAAGAATTCGATAAAGTCGAAAACGGTCATTAGCTTCTTTTCCGGCTGCGGTGGCTTCGATCTTGGTTTCTCGTCTGCTGGGTTCTCTGTAGAGTTAGCCCTTGACGTAGATCCAGTTGCGGTGAAAAGCTATAACCACAATCGAGGACAGATGGTTTGTCATGTGGCGGACCTTGCGCACACAGATCCCGCTACTATCCTGGAACTGTACCAGCATGAATGTGGCTCAGTTAAGCCCCTAGGCGTGATCGGTGGTGCACCATGCCAGACCTTCTCTAATGGGAACGTGCATTTCAACGGAGATGACGTAAGGCACACTTTGCCGCGTCGCTATGCATACTTACTTCGCGCTCTCAATGAGGAATATGACCTCGACTTTTTCGTTTTCGAAAATGTAAAAGGCATCACGTCGAAAAAGCACCAACAGGAATTCACCACAATCAAGCGCATGTTCTCGTGTGCGGGCTTCAAGCTCTTCGAGGGGGTACTCGATGCTGTAAACTTTGGAGTTGCCCAACACCGATGTCGCGTGTTTCTCGTTGGGTTCAACAAAGTCAAGTATCCCAATATCCAGTTTGCTTTTCCAGAAGCGGAGATGACAGTACCTCTTACCGTTGCAAGCAAAATAAAGGATTTGCCTACACCGCTTTTTTTTAAACAGGGGATGACGAGGGAGGATATCTCATTCCATCCGAACCACTGGACCATGTACCCGCGCTCCAGAAAATTTACCGATGGATTTCTAAAAAAAAACGGTTATAAGCAAGGCCGATCATTTCGTGTGCTACAATGGGACAAGCCCAGTTCGACGGTTGCCTACGGAAACCGAGAAATTCACGTACACCCGAACGCAGATAGACGATTGAGTGTATATGAAGCGATGTTACTTCAAGGCTTTCCTGAGGATTATGAGTTGCTGGGTACGCTCAGCGATCAAATCCGTCAGGTCTCGGACGCGATTCCGCCTCAACTCGGTGCTGCCTTGGGTAAAGCTATTCGTGAGGCATTATGTGATCATATTTAGAAGAAATAATCTACTTCTTGCGGTAATTCTCATGAGCTTTAGCTGTTTTGAGAAGCTGTTCCCACGATGGGAACGAGTAGGTTCTTCTTCCTTATTCTGGCGTTTGAAGGGCGTTTTCCCATTTAACAGACCACTTTTTTTGGGAAGGTGTCATAACTCGATTCTATTGTTGTTTTTTTTCGTCTGGTAGGTGCGTTCTGAAGTCGTTTGTTTCAATTTTTGAACCTCTCCTGATTATGATATCGCAAGAATTCAGCATCGGGCATGAAGCGCCAAGGAGCATGAATATCTTGTCTATCGTATCGCAGGAAGTAATCTCTGACCGCAGGGTTTTTCTTCTGTTGTTTGAGCAAAGGGGAAATCTTCACTTTGTACTCGGGAGTGATGGTCAATAGGCCGGATTCGAAGGCTTTGTCGTGAAGGGCGTTCATGGCCAAGCCGTTTCTCGGGTTGAGCCGATTTTTCTCGTCTATGCTCCATGGTTTGATGTGACCGGCCACAAGCAGTTCGTTGTTCTGGAGCCCGGTAATGCAACAGGTATTGTTGTACGAAGCAAGAATCATAGTTCTGAAGAACGCTTGATTCACCCGTGTTTTCACCATCCGTTCTCTCGTTCGCCCTTCCTTGGGAAGTTCATCTTCATCGATCTGGTTGAGTTTCTCGACGGTCGAGTGTTCAATCGACGCTCAGAGTTTTTCGCTTTCGAATGGAAGTCGGTCCCAATCCTGATAAAATTCGTTCCAGATCTCCCTGTCGAGCTTGCTGGCGTTTGAAGCTCCCTTGATGCCGCGAGCCTGCAGGCTCGGGTCGAGGCTTGCGAAGTTGACGAGCTTGTATGCAATCGAACCGGGAGTCCGTCCGATCAGTGACGCAAGCATGACTACCTCGGGATTTTTCGCATGCAGGCGGCCGAACGGCAACTTGCAATAAAGGTTGATCGCAAGGATCAATTCGTCACGCGTCCACAGTTTCTGGCCTGCTTTCATTGTTTGATGCCTCTCGTAAGCTCAATTGAAGTTATTTCTTCGATATTATTTCCGCATTTCGCGGCAGGAATTCCCGATAGTTATACTTGCACTGGACCATGATCGTTTCATGTCAGACGCGCTTGAATACGTGAAAGATGATCCAGCGGGTCGAAGGCCTTCCAGCCCTTATCCGCACTTGTTTGTACTACCGTCAGAAACTCGCCTATTGTTCGGGCTGGGTTTGCCGAATGCTCGTTTTCGATCTCTTCGATGGTCAGCTGTTCTGGATTGCTGAACTCGAGTGAGCCCTGGCGATTGAAATTGCTCCCATCGCGGTAAAGGTAGTTGAACCTGACGAGTTTGAGCATGGAGTGACGGGTCGATTAATGGGTTGATGCCGGTATTACTGAAGTATAGCGATTGGCGGGGGGCTCGGCAAGTAGGTTGATTCCCATCGGGGCGACGAAATATGTATAGTATACTGACCTTATTCGGCGTTTATAAGCTGAAATCCGGGTTTCCGGGGGTTGATTTTCGGGATAAAAAGCAAAACCCCGCCGGCTTCATGCGCGAAGCCGGCGGGGTTACTGTTTCTGCTGTCGAAACGGTTACTTCCTCAGGTACTGGAAGCTCGGGTTCGGGCGGCCGACGTAGCAGCTGCGGGTGAAACCGTATTTTTTGATGATGGCGAAAGCCGCTCTGGCCTCGGCTTCCTTGCCGCCGAAATCGAAAACCCAGTGGCTGCCATCCGCGATTTTCCAGCGTCCGCCGATGTTCCGGACTTCGATGGTGTTCGGGTTGAAGGCTACGCAGTCCTCGCCGGGCATGTTGCCCTGCGGCGCGTTGCCGTCAACCAGCAGGTACTGGAAGCTCGGATCGGGACGACCGACGAAACAGGAGCGGTTCATACGGTAATACTTTATGATCTTCAGTGCCTGCAGGGCCTCAGCCTTGTTTGAGCCGAAGTTGAACATCAGATGGCCGCCGTCGGCGAGCGTCCAGCGTCCGTCGATATTTTTCAGGGTGGTGCTGGCTGGATTGAACGGGATGCAGTCTTCAACGACCGCGGGCAGGGGCTGTATGGGCCCTATTGGTCCGATCGGGCCGATGGGACCTGGAAGAAACTGCCTGTTGAATGTGTAGGTTGAGCTGTAGTTCGAGCGTCCGCTGCCGTCGGTAAAGCGGGTGTAGGTCTCGGCTCGAAGAGTGCTTCTGCTGAGCGGCCTGACGATAACCAGCGTCTGGCTGAATCCGGTGCTGAAGATTGCCGAAACGGCTTGGGCGTTCTGCTCGATATCAGAGGAAACGCCGCGGGCGTAAGGATATGCACTGACTTCTCCCCAGTCGCAATCCTGCGGGTGGCATTTTCCCCATGCATGTATTTTAAGCGCGTTGCCGCTGCCGGAGATGGCCAGCCTGGTGATGCCAGCAGTGTTCGGGTCGGCGTTTTTCCACGTACCGGTAAACTGGCTGACGGCCGCGAAGCTCAATGAGTGACAGATCAGAATCGCAAATATGAGCGCTGTCGGGATGGCGATGATTTTTTTCATTCCTGTTCCTGTTTAGGGGTGATAGGAGTATTGTGGAACTACGGGAAAAAGTTAGTCATTCATCCGTTTAAAAACAATGCTGCGGGTCTGCCTGCATAGGATGCTTTTTGGCAGTATTCCACTGTTTGTTACTGATGCTTGTGCAATATTGCAGCTGAACATTCATAACTGCACAAAACACGATCTACCGTCATCTTGCGGCAACCATCCATGCCTTCGCCGGGGACTTCCCCGGTTGTGACCATTTCCGGGCCGAGACAGTCAGGAAAGACCACGCTCTGCAGAGCGGTATTTCCGGAAAAGGCTTGCCGCCACCCGGACTGTCCGGATTTTCAGGGACTTTGCCATCAATGATTCTCCGGGTTATCTTGCCCGGTTTTCCGATAGAGCTGTTCTCCGATGCTATCCATGGCGTTCCCGATCTGCTCTCGTGGATTCAGGCCGGAGTCGATGAAAACAGGCGGGCCGGAGAATTTATTCTGACCGTCAGCCATCATGAATTGTGCCATCGAATCTGCATGTAGTCGCTTGCCGGGCGATTATTTTGCTGCCTGTGTCGAGCGCGACCTGCGCGAACCGGTGCATTAGCGGTATGTGCTTGAATTCGAGCGTTTTGTCCGGATGGTTGTGTGCCGGAAGCGGTCAGTTGCTCAATCTCCATTGCCTGGCTTCAGACGCACGTGTTTCGTGTCATACCGCAAAAGCATGGCAGGCCCTGCCTGAAGCGTCGTTTGTTGTTTTTTTTGCTGTCATGGTTTGCCAACATCGGTAAAAGACTTGTCAAATCGCCGAAATTGTATTTTTATGATGTGGGTCTGGCTACATGTCTGGCGGGCATTACAAAGGAGTCTCACCTTGCTGCGTAGCCCTTGAGGGTTTCGGGGTTTGAAAATCTTGTTGTTCCTGAAATGCCTGAAACCCCTGTCAATGCAGGATCGGTCGCAAACCTGCACCTTTACTGCGACAGCTGCGGTCGGGAAATAAATTTTCCGGATCAAGTCCACGCCGACGATTCATTCGGAGCTGTTCGGTTCGCTGAAAAAAAAACGCATTGGCATTCGGTAAACGTGTGGCCTCGAGGTATCTGGTTTATGGAGGCAGGAAGCCTGAAAAAAGGAGCGATGTCGAGCCGGCAAGTTACCTTCAAACAGTTGAGCCTACTTTTCCGCGGCCGCAGTTTTGACCCCGGAAAGAAAATAAAGGAGAAGGAAGGGTATTATCCCGACACGTTTGATGAATGATAACCTGAACGAAAAATCTGACGATTCGACGAACCATAGCGATTTTCCTCCAACAAGCCGCCAGCCAGGCATGAAAGAGAGGGCGCTTTCAGCTTTTCCCGCATTCCGCAGCCGGAATTTCCGGCTCTATTTTATCGGACAGATCGTTTCGATGATCGGCACATGGCTGCAGATGGTTGCGCAGGGGTGGCTGGTGCTTGAAATGACCGGTTCGGCTTTCTGGGTGGGCGTTACCGCTGCAGCTTCGTCGCTGCCGACCCTGTTTCTCTCGCTGTTCGGCGGTGTTATCGTCGATCGGTACAACCGGAAAACCATTCTTCTCTGGACCCAGTCGGCCTCGATGGTGCTTGCGCTCGTGCTCGGCGCCGTCACCCTGTCAGGAAAGGTGACGCTTGCCTTCATCATGGTTATGGCGTTTCTGCTCGGCTGTGTAGCCGCAGTGGCCACTCCGGCGATTCAGGCTTTCCTGAGCGAAATGGTGGAGCGTGCAGAGCTGCACTCGGCCGTTGCGCTCAATGCGGCCATTTTCAATGCATCGAGGGTGATCGGCCCGGCCATCGCCGGTCTCATGATTGCCTGGATCGGCACCGGCGGAGCGTTCATGGCCAACGGCCTGAGCTATCTTGCCGTTATCGCAGCACTGCTCGCCATCCGTACCGCTGCCCCCCCAAAAAGGCTCGAGGCGCATCAGCCGCCGCTGCAGTCCATCCGTGAGGGGATTATCTATACCTGGGAGCATCCGGTCATTCGCACTATCGTGATTTTCGTCTCCGTGGTTTCGATATTCGGATGGTCGTTTATGTCGATGCTTCCGGTTGTGGCCAAGCAGACCTTCGGGATGGGTTCGGACGGCATGGGATACCTTTTTTCGGCGTTCGGGCTCGGCTCGCTTTCGGGTACCGTGCTGGTTTCGATGTCGTCGGGAAAAATACGGAGCACCTCTATGGTGATCGGCGGCATTCTCACCTTTTCCCTCGCGCTCGGGGCGTTCACTTTCGCTACGGACGAGCGCGTTGCGATGGCCTTTCTTTTCATCGCCGGCATCGGCATGCTTTCGGCCTTCGCCACCATGACCGCAACGGTGCAGCGCCTTGTGGAGGACCGATACCGGGGCAGGGTTATGAGCATCTACCTGATGGTGCTGATGGGGTTCATGCCGCTGGGCAACCTGCAGGTTGGGTTTCTCTCCGAGCATTTCGGTACGGCGCTCGCCATAAGGATCGGCAGCATGGTCGTGCTGCTTGCCACGATCCTTCTTTTCAGTTATCGCAAGGAGATTCAGGCAGCATGGCGGGAGTATCGGGGATCAGAAGCGTGAGACCGATCCACGGTAACGGCGAGTCCGGGTGTCTCATTCTGTGACAGCGAAAGTCTGAACTGTGGACGCGATCAGGCGATATGTCTCACTTTTTCGTTTTTCTTCCGTATCTGACTTTTTGGCAACATCCTTTTATGAAAGGGTTAACGATTTATCTGTCATTGCGGCATGACTATTGCAGCAGAAAAATAAAATAGTTTAACAACAGTAAACAGCGTCGTCATGTCAGCGCTCGAAAGGGTTTTATGTCCCGGAATGGACCTCACGGCAAATGAGTTCCGACGTCTGGAAGCCGACCGGGAAGATGGCAACAAGCAAAATGTCGAATCAGATCGTGAAAGGGAACGGAATGGTTCGGATCGTTCCGAAAGCGGCTTCAGGACAAGAATAGCGGTGCAGCTTGCCGCAACGGCCGGGGCAATGGCGCTTTTACCCGAGATGAAGCTGACATCGCTTGGTGCCTTTCCGGGGACAGGCGAACTCGGCACCGGTGCGCTTGCCGTACCGGCGACCATGTTTCTCTCTCTTGCCATCATGAACGCCGTAAGAAAAATCGGCAGCCAGTACGCTCTTGCAGGAGTAGTTTCCCTTGCGGCTCTTGGCGCCTTTTGCCTGCTATCCTGGCTCAATACGGCGGTTTTGCCGATGGTGCTCTCTTTTGCCTCAGCAGGGGCGGTCGGGCTTTTTATGCTGATCGGGCGCTTACGTTCCGGGCATTCCGGGTTCATGCCGCTCGGAGATATCGCAGGGTTCCTGCTTGCCGTGGTAGCGCTTTCCATGCCTCAGGCAACGGGGGGAGCGGTTTCTCCGGCAGTGGTGTTCACGGCGCTTGCCCTGCCTCTCGTCAACCTTTTGTCGGTCGCGCTTGGCCGGGTCATGAATGGGCGCAGCCCCTTCATGACGGATAGTACCCCCGGCTTTTCCGGGACAAGTCATCGGGTTTTGGTGTCGCTGAGCCTTGTTTTCCCTCTGCTGGCTATTGCGGCGGCAGTGCTGGAGGTATCGGATGCCATGCTGTTTATCTCGCTTGCAGGTCTTTGTGCCGCGTATTATGCAGTTTCGCGGCGGCCTGATTACAATCAGGGGAGTTAACAGCTTTCCGGTCTGCAAGGCAGGTGCCTGTTCGGGTCTGTCTGCAGCGCCGGTTATTTCTCAGGAACCCTTCCTCTCTCTGCCGCGTTACCTCTATGCAACAGAGACCGAACATAACGCAACAGCTCTCCGGCGGTGAAACACCTTTTCGTTACAGCAATACTGATTCTGGCCTTCGTCCCGGCTTCCTGCGCCGGACCATCCGGAAAGCCCAATCACCCACTAACCATGCAGCAGCAAGGTTCTTCGAATCCCTATTACTCCCGCACCGATAGCGCAAAACTCGATCTGCCCGATTCCGTCTGGAAAAAGGTGCTCCCTCCGGATGTGTACGATGTTGCCCGCCGTGCGGGTACCGAACGGGCCTTTACCGGCAGATACTGGGATTACGAAGGTACCGGTACCTACTACTGTGCCGTGTGTGGTAACGCACTGTTTCGCTCCGACGCCAAGTTCGCCAGCTCATGCGGATGGCCGAGCTTTTTCGAGACGGTTCGGCCCGGCAGTGTGGAGTATCGTATCGACAGGGCGTACGGCATGGAGCGCAGCGAAGTGCTGTGCGGCCGGTGCGGTTCGCATCTCGGCCATGTTTTCGAGGATGGTCCGCCACCAACAGGCAGACGGTTCTGCATGAATTCCATCGTGCTGGATTTCGAACCTGACGAGTGAGGCCTCAGATCAGTGTGCCTGCGAGAGGTCGGCTTTGTCACCTTTTCTGATTTTGATAAAGAGGAGCAGCGGCATCGAGAGCGCGAAGAGCAGGGCGATCAGCATGAAGGCGTCCATGTAGGCGAGGTGGTAGCTCTGGGCGGTGAGGGTGCCTTCGAGCGCCTTGAGTGATGCCTGCTGGGCCTCTGCCGGCGAAATCATGCGCGACTGCGCCGCCTGTGCGATGCCGTTGAGGCGTTCGACGGCGGCCGGATCGTAGGGCGAAAGGTGGCTCAGGAGCTCGGTGCGGTGTTCGGCTACCCGCTTGACGATATAGGTGTTGGTGATCGCAATGCCGAACGATCCTCCGAGCTGCCGCACCATGTTGTTGAGGCCGGTGGCCTGTCCGATGTCCTTGCCGTGCAGGCCGGCGACGGCGAGCATGGTGACGGGAATGAAGATGAACCCGAGGGCGATGCCGCGCAGCAGTAGTATCCAGAAAAAGTTCGCCGCACCCGACTGCATGGTCTGCTGGCCGAGTTCCCAGCAGAAAAGGGCGAATGCGGCCATGCCGACCGTCATGAGTATTTTAGCCGAGGCCCCCCGCTGCAGGGCTATGCCGAGCGGAAGGGCGATCATGCCTGTCACCATGGCGCTCGGAAAGAGCACCATACCGGTAAGGAGCGCCGAGAAGCCGAGCAGGTGCTGCACGAACACCGGAAAGACGAAGAGTGATCCGTACAGTCCGTAGCCTACCACGAAGGTCAGCACTGCGGCGATGGCCAGGTTGTGGCTCCGGCCGAGCACGCTGAGGTCGACGGCGGGTTCCTCGACCCGCAGCTCCCACCAGACGAAGACCAGCAGCGAAACCACCGCGATGATGGTGAACCAGGTTATGTAGGGCGTTTCGAACCAGTCCTTCGACTCGCCCCGTTCGAGAATGAACTGCAGCGAGCCGATGCCCAGGGCCAGAAGGCCTATGCCGGTCCAGTCGATACTGGTGACCTTGTGCCGGGTTTTCGGTTCCCTGATGAACGAGAATGCCGACCAGGCGGCGAGCAGGCCGACCGGGATGTTCACGAAAAAGCACCACTCCCAGCTGAAATAGTCGACGAGATAGCCCCCGAGAAGCGGGCCGATGGTCGGGCCGAGAACGAGGCCCATGGAAAAGATTCCGGTTGCCTTGCCGCGGTCTTCGGGAGGATAGGTTTCGTAGAGAATGGCCTGGGAGGTGGGGAGCAGCGCTCCGCCACCGATGCCCTGCAGAAAGCGGAAAAATACCAGTGTCCAGATATCGGTGGCCACACCGCAGAGCAGGGAGGCTGCCGTAAAGAGCAGAATAGAGCCGATATAGTAGTTGCGCCTGCCGAGCAGGTTGCCGAGAAAGCCCGAGAGCGGAATGACGATGACGTTGGCGATGGCGTAGCTGGTGACCACCCAGGCCACGTCCTCGATGCTGGCGCCGAGGTTGCCGCTGATCTGCGTGATGGCCACGTTCACGATGGTGGTGTCGATCAGCTCGAGCATGGCCGAAACGATCACCGTGAGCGTGATGATGATGCGCCGCGCGCCGGTTTCGTAGGTGTGCAGCGTCGGTTGCAGTGTGGCTGTCGCTCCCTGACCGCTCATTTTATCCTGACCTCCACGACCACGTTCATTCCGGCCGCGAGTTTGTGCTCGTTATCGGGTTTTCCGGTAAAGACTATCCTGACAGGCACACGCTGGGCGACCTTGACGAAGTTGCCGCTGGCGTTGTCGGGAGGCAGCAGTGCAAAGCGCGCGCCGGTTCCTGACGAGATCGATTCCACCTTTCCCCTGAACTCTTTTCCGGGGTATGCATCGACTCTGATGGAAACCTCCTGCCCCGGCCTGAGGTTTTCAAGCTGCGTCTCCTTGAAGTTCGCTACAACCCAGAGCTTGCGGCTTCCGACCAGGGCGATCAGCTGTTGACCGGGGGCTACATACTGGCCGGGCTGGACGTTTTTCTTCGAGACGTGTCCGTCGGCCGACGCGGTAATGGCGGTGTAGGAGAGCTGCAGCTCGGCGTTGCGCAACTCGGCCTCGCGCATTTTCAGCTGGGCGCCCGCAGCCTTCCGCTGGCTTTCCGCTGCGGCATGCTGCGCCGAGGAGGTGAGTGCGCCGGCTTTTACGGCATCGAACTCCGAAGGCGAGATAACATCCTGCCGGCGAAGGTTTTCGCTGCGCCGGAGGTCGGCGCTGAGCTTCTGTCCGGTCGCAGCGGCGGCAATCGCGGCTTCGCCGGCAGCAGCTACGGATGCGCGGGCGTTTTCGAGGGCGGCCGAGGCCATATCGCGCCGGACCTCGTAGTCCACCGGGTCGAGCAGCACCAGGGTGTCGCCCTTGGCCACCTTCTGGTTGTCGGCGCAGAGAACCCGATCCACCCTGCCGGGTACGCGGGAGATGACCGGGTAGATGTCCCCTTCGATCTGGGCATTGTCGGTTTCGACGTAGAGGAAAGAGTGCCAGATTTTGCTTCCTCCCCATATGAGCCCCGCTATAACGGCGACGGCCATTATGACCAGGCGCAGAGGGCTGGATGCCTTGATGCCGTCATTTCCTGTTTTTTCGGCTGTTCCGGTGTTTTTTTCCTGTTCTGTCATCAGGCTGATTGTTTCTTGTTGTTCGAAAGAAGCTGTGCGCTGTCCTCGCGTTCTCTGGCGGAGTTTCCCGTTTCGGGCGATTTGTAGACGACGACCGGGCAGGTGGACCTGCGCATGACACTTTCAGCCGTGCTGCCCATGAGCAGTCGGGTATATGCCATGCTCCCGTGGGAGCCCAGCAGAAGCAGGTCCGCATTGTTCTCTTCGGCATAGGCGAGGATCTTCGCCGCAGGCTCCCCGTACTGCACCCTGAAGAGCGCCCGGCTACCGCGCCGGGCAAGGATATCGCTGTAGTGCGAGAATGCGTGCAGATGTTTTTTCAGCATGAATCGCGAATCGTTTTCGCCCTGTTCGACGTGCAGAAGGGTGAGTTTCGCTCCGCACTGCTGAAGATCGGCGGCATAGGCTACCACCTCGTCGGAGTGCGGTGAAAAATCGACCGCGCAGATAATCTGTTTCAGTTTCTTCTGCATGTTACCAGAATACCTCCCCGGTTGCCCGTTTAAGGGTGTAATTGTTCAGCACGTAGTCGTATGCGGCCTGCAGGCGCGCAAGTTCAGCCTGGGCAAGCGACGCTTCGGTATCGAGAAGGTCGAGGGTTGTCGCCATGCCGTTTTCATACCGGGCCCGGGCATGTTCGGCCGCCAGCTTTGCCTGCTGCACCTGCGATTCGGTTGTCAGAATCTTCTCCCGTGCGGTTTCCAGTGCGTGCAGGGTTTCCTCGACATCGGTCTTGACCTGTTCTTCGGTGTCGAGCCTCTGCTGGGAGGCAGCTCGAAGCAGGGCTGCCGCTTCCTGTCGCTCGGCCGATGTCCGGAAGCCGGTAAAGATCGGCAGCTCTACATGGATACCGGCCGCCACGTTCTCCCGGATTTCGTCGATATCCGGCTGGTAGCCGTTCGTGACGCCCCATGAAGCGCTTGCGCTCACTATCGGCAGGCCCTCCTTCATGGTGAGCGAGCGGCGGAGCCTGGCCGACTGTTCGTATTCGCCGGCAAGTTTCAGTTCCGGACGCTGTCGTACCGCACTTTCAACGAGCGATGGCGCATCGGGTCGGGCAGAATGTACCGAGAAGCTCCCTTTAAGGTTGAGCGGCGTGTTTGCGGCCACTCCTGTCAGTCGGCGCAGGGTCAGCTCGTGACGGCGCAACTGATGTTCCAGACCGAGCTTTTTCGAGCGTGCCGCCTGAATGCGTACGTCGGTAGAAAGCACATCGAAGCGGGTTGCCGTACCTGCCTGATAGCGTTTCGACGTATAGTCGAACGCCTTTCTGAGGGCGGTGATCTCTTTCTCTTCGACGCGTATGCTTTCGCGGAGGAAGAGAATGCCGTAAAAGAGTTCCACCGTCCGGTAGGAGATGTCGCGCCGGGCGATTTCGAACGAATGGCCCGCTGCATTTTTTCCTGACCGGGCTATATCGACCTGGTTGCCCCGCTTGCCGAAATCCAGCAGGGTCGCTTTGGCGGTGACTTTCGCCTCGTAGTTGTCGTTTGGCATGAACTGGATCGGGTCACCCCCGCCGAAGCTCATTTCGGAGACCGGGTCGATATAGCGGTATCCGGCGCTTGCCGTTATCTGCGGAAAATAAGCGCTTTTCTGTTGCCGGATGCGGGCCTCGGCGGCATTGACCTCTTCAGCTGCGGCTTTCAGTGCGGGGTTGTGCTCCCTGACCAGCCTGATGGTTTCTTCAAGCGTGAGCGGCGTGGTCGCACTATCCCCGGCTGCCTCAAGCCGGATCGGAAAGACCAGCATCAGTGCCGCTGTGGCTATGCCGGTATATCGTTTCAGCTTCTTCTTCATCGGTGCTTTTTTTCAAAATGGTTGTGCAGCGAGCATTGCCGGTGTCGGCCTGGCTGCGTTGATAGTATGCAATTCATGTGCCGGAAAAGCGCTGCAGGCTCGAAAACCCCCGGGGTCCATGCCTGGCGCGGATTTCCGCCGAAAACCCCTGGCGATCTCCGGCTGTTGTTTTTCTGATTAATTCGGAATATTCTGTATCTTGTATTCTCATTTTTCAGGAAAAACTGTTCCTTAACCAGAATACCGATATGCCGATTGAGTCAATGCACGAAGCCAGCTCCTTGATGCAGTATATCAGCGATGCGGTGGGTTCGATACGCGAACCCCAGGAGCTGTTTCGTACGGTTACCGACAAGCTTCGCCTCGTTTTCGAGTTCGATTCGGCCGTCATTATCACCTTCGACCGCGACCGGCGCTATCTCAACGTGTTTTTCGAGATGCTGCGCTTTGAGCTTCCCGATACCATTCAGCGAAAAAAGCGGCCGCTGGCCGGTTCATGGATCGAGTCGCATCTCGGCGACACCGCCGTTTCGGTCATTCCCATCGAGCGACAGCTCGACCGCTACCCGGCGGATTTTCCGGTGCCCCGGATGCTCTACGATCTCGGCATGCGCCAGGTTGTGCTTTCGCCGCTGCGTTCCGGAGGCAAGGTGATCGGGTTCCTCAATTTCGTGTCGAAGCAGGAGAAAGAGTGGTCTGAGGGTGAAAAGGAGCTGCTTTCCACCCTCTCCTCGCCTATCGCCGTCGCCGTCAGCAACGCTCTCGCCTACGAGGAGCTCCGGCAGCGCGAAGCCGAGACCGCCATGCAGCTTGCCGTGAACAACGCGCTCCTGACCATCAGGGATCGCAGCCGTATGATGCTCGCCGTCTGCGAGCAGATCGATCGCCTGGTGCCGTGTACCTTTCTCGGCATACGGGTCATGGGGAGCGATGGCGACTACCGGGTGTTCGACAATTTCATGCGGGAGCCCGACGGGGGATTTTCGCCCATGCTTTCCTACGATCATTTCGGGGTATCGGATTTCAGGGAGATCGCGCGAGAGAGCTTTGCGCTCATCACCAATCCGGGCTGTTATTCCGGGGAGGATTTCGACCGGCTATCCCGGCAGTACCGGCTCGTTGCGCTCGTGCGCGAGAAGCTCGGCGTCTGTTCGGTCATCAGCGCCGGGCTCTGGGACCTGCCCGGGAGCCGTGCGGGCCTGATCATATCCAATACCTCTCGGGCTTTCGACGAGCACGATCTGCAGACGGTCGGCATGATCGTGCCGCAGCTCTCGCTTGCGTTGCAGAACTATCTGGCCTACGAAGAAATCGACGAACTGCGCCGCCGCCTCGAGGGGGAGCGGACACTGCTGATCGAGGAGATCGCAGGGGTGCACGATTTCGAGGAGATTATCGGCCGGAGCGCTCCGCTCTCGGCGGTACTGCGAAGGGTGAGCCAGGTGGCACCTACCGATGCGACCGTGCTGATCCAGGGGGAGACCGGCACCGGAAAGGAGCTGTTTGCCCGGGCCATTCACCATCTTTCTCCCCGCGGGGAACGGATGATGGTGAAGGTGAACTGCGCGGCGCTTCCTGCGGCGCTGATCGAGTCGGAGCTGTTCGGGCACGAGAAGGGCAGTTTTACCGGCGCGACGGAGCGCAGGATCGGCAAGTTCGAACTCGCCTCAGGCGGCACGATTTTTCTCGACGAGATCGGCGAGCTGCCGCTGGAGCTTCAGGCCAAGCTGCTCCGGGTGCTTCAGGAGCGCGAGCTGGAGCGGCTCGGCGGCAGCCGGGTCATTGCGGTGGACGCCAGGGTGATCGCTGCCACGAACCGCGATCTCGAACGGGAGGTTGCTGCGGGCCGGTTCCGCGAAGACCTCTACTTCAGACTGAACGTGTTTCCGCTCGCCATTCCCCCGCTGCGGGAGCGCAGGGAGGATATAGGCCTGCTTGCCGCGCACTTCGCTGTGCGTTACGCTCGCGAATTCGGCCGGCCTCAGCTGCCGTTTCGCCAGAGCGATCTTCTGCGGCTCGAGGCCCGCGACTGGAAAGGCAATATCCGGGAGCTCGCACATCTTGTGGAGCAGGCGGTGATCGTTTCCGAAGGGCCTTCGCTCGACTTTTCCTCGATTCTCTCTCCCGAAGCTTCGCCGGCGGCTTCGGGGCCTGCCGGACCGGTCAGGAGCATGCGCGATTTCGAGTCGGAGATGGTGATGCTCGAACGGGAGCTGATACTCGACGCGCTGCAGCGTTCAGGAGGGCGCGTGAGCGGCCCGGGAGGTGCGGCCGAACGTCTCGGCATGCATCCGAAAACCCTCTACTCGCGCATCGACAAGCTGGGGCTGAGGAAGAGGTATGGGTAAGATTGTGGGCGGTGGGCCGCACGGTTCACCCGCATAGCGCCCTGATGGCTTCGGCCACGACCGGAACGCCGCGGAGGATTTCCCCGGGGGTGTTGTTGCAGTACGAAAGCCGCAGGGCGTTGTTTTTCGTGCCGTCGGGATCGAAGGTTTTTCCCGCGACGAACACCGCGCCCCCTTCGATGCTTTTTTTCATGATTTCCGACGCGTCGGCGCTTTCGGGCAGGTTCAGCCAGATGTAGAATCCCCCCGATGGCTCGTTCCAGCTGACATAAGCGGGCAGGTGCTCCCGGAGGGCGGCGCTCATGGCCTGGGCCCTCGTCTTGTATTCGAGGCGTACCTTTTCGATGTAGGCATAAATCTTTCCTGACCGGATGAACGCGTCGGCAAGCACCTGCGTGAAACTGGGCGAGCAGGCGTCGGCGGACTGCTTGAGCAGCTCGCATTTCGAGGCTATGGGTTCCGGGGCGAGCAGCCAGCCGAGGCGCAGGCCCGGCCCGAGGATTTTCGAAAACGAACCGGTATAGCAGATGTCGATGCCCTCCGGGTCGATAGCCTTCAGCGGCCTGAGGCGCGGCCTCTCCTTTTCGTGAAAATAGAGGTCGCCGTAGGCGTCGTCCTCGATGAGCGGGATGTCCTTTCCCTCGATGGCCCCGATCAGTTCCAGTTTTCGGGATTCGCTGTAAAGGATGCCTGCGGGGTTGTGGAAGTATGGCGTGATGTAGAGGAACTTCGCTTTCGGGCTCTTTGCGGTTTCCAAGAGGAGCTCTCCGGCGTCGATACCCTCGCTGTCCACGGCGATGCCTTTGATCTGTGCCCTGCATGAGCGGAATGCGGAGAGCGCTCCGATGAAACAGGGGTTTTCGACGAGCACCCTGTCGCCGGGATCGATAAATACGTTGGCCAGGAGGTTCAGGGCCTGCTGCGATCCGGTGGTGACCATCAGGCGGTTCTTCTTTACCGGAAGCCCTTTCTTTTCGAGAAAACCGCCCAGCGACTCGAGCAGGGAGGGAAGGCCGGGCGTAGGCCCGTACTGGAATGCGGCCTGCCGGGTCCGGCTGTCGAGGTTCCGGAACAGCTCCTCGACCTCTTCGACCGGAAAGAGATCGTTGCCCGGCATTCCTCCGGCGAAGGAGATGATGTCGGGCCTCGAAGCGAGGCTCATAAGCTCCCTGATTGCCGAGGAGCGAAGCGAGGATACTGATTGTGAGAATCTTGGCATTGCTGGTTTTTTTTTCCTTTTTCCTTTACTCCCCTGCGTCCTTTATGTCCCTGCTCTTATAACTGGTAGACGTCGCCCTGCTGCAGCAGCTCGAGCTTGTGCTCCTGAAGCACGCGGATGATGTTTTCCAGAGAGTCCGCCCTGATGACCACCGTCGCCTTGCAATCGCCTGAAGCGAAGGCGTACATGTAGTCGATGGTGATGTCGCTGCCGGAGATGATCTGCAGCGCCTTGTGCAGGCCTCCCGGCCGGTGAGGGACGATCATGCCGACCACGTCGGTTATTTTGACGGCGAAGCCGCGGTTCCGCAGGACTTCGGCGGCCTGTTCGGGCTTTCCGACGATCATGCGCAGAATGCCGTAATCGGCGGTATCGGCGATGCTGAACGCCGATATGTTGATGTCGTGTTCGGCCAGTATGCCGGTCAGTTCGGTCAGCCGCCCTGTCCGGTTTTCGAGAAAGACCGATAACTGCTTGATGATCATGGCGTCCTCCTTCGGGGTTATGTGAGTTTGCGTTTGTCCAGAACCCGCTGTGCCTTGCCCATGCTCCGCTCGATCGTGCCGGGTTCGACCAGCCTGATGGATGCGCTGAGCCCGAGCAGGCTGGCGATATTGGCGTGGATGCGCCGGCGTAGACCCTCGAGTTCCTTGACCTCGTCGCTGAAGAACTGCTCTTCGACCTCTACCTGGATTTCAAGGACGTCGAGGTTGTTTTCGCGATCTACCACCAGAAGATAGTGCGGTTTGGTTTCGTTCATCTCCAGCAGAACCGACTCGATCTGCGACGGGAAGACGTTGACTCCCCGGATGATGAGCATGTCGTCCGAACGGCCCACGCATTTTTCCATGCGTACCAGCGTGCGACCGCACTCGCACGGTTCGGCGTGCAGGCGGGTGAGGTCGCGCGTGCGGTAACGGATGAGCGGCATCGCCTCTTTTGTTGCCGGGGTAAAGACCAGTTCGCCGAGATCTCCGTACGGAAGGAGTTCGCCGGTTTCGGGATTGATGATTTCAGGTATGAAATGGTCTTCGAAAATGTGCATGCCGTTCTGGCACCAGCACTCCATCGATACGCCGGGGCCGATCACCTCGCTGAGGCCGTAGATGTCGTAGGCCTTCAGGCCGAGGAGCTGCTCTATCTGCGTGCGCATCTCTTCGGTCCAGGGTTCGGCGCCGAAAATACCGGCCTTGAGTTTTATGTTTTTCCGGTCGATCTTTTCCTCCGTGAGTGCTTCGCCGAGGTAGGCCGCATAGGAGGGCGTACAGGCGATTGCCGTCGAACCGAAATCCACCATGAGCTGCAGCTGTTTTTTCGTGTTGCCGCCGGAGATGGGAATGACCGAGGCTCCTATTTTTTCTGCGCCGTAGTGCAGGCCGAGGCCGCCGGTAAAAAGGCCGTATCCGTAGGCCACCTGCATGATGTCCGATCCGGAGATTCCGGCCATGGTAAGCGAGCGGGCTACGACTTCGCTCCACATGAGGATGTCGTTATGGGTGTAGCCCACCACGGTCGATTTTCCGGTTGTACCGCTCGATGCGTGCAGCCTGACGATCTCCTGCTGCGGCACGGCGAAGAGGCCGAAGGGATAGTTGTCGCGCAGGTCCTGCTTGGTGGTGAAAGGCAGCTTCTGCAGGTCGTCGATCGTGCGGATGTCGCCGGGTTCGATGCCCATGTCCTGCAGTTTGCGGCGGTAGAAGGGAACGTTGAAATAGACCCGTTCCACCATGCTCCTGATCCGTTCACCCTGAAGTTTCCGGAGCTCTTCGCGTTCCATGCATTCGTGATGCTCGTTCCAGATCATCTGACTTTCGGTTATGGTTGAGATAAAGCAAGTCCTTTGCGGAAGGCCCTGATGTTCATGGCTACCGTATCCTCCCCTTTCGCTTCGAAGATCTTTCCGATGGCGGCTTCGAGCTGTGACGGATCGAGAGCGATGAACGGGGCGGCAGCCCCCAGCATGACCATGTTCGAGGTTCTCGGGCTGCCTGCTTCACGGGCCAGGGTGGCGGCATCGACCAGCAGGGGCGAACCGGTCCGGCGCAGTTCGGTCAGGAGGGCGTCGAGGGACGGATAATCGGGCATGTTGACGAAGGGCTCTGTTGCCGTGACCATGCGTCCTTCGGGGGAGAGAAACGGCAGATAGCGCAGCGCCTCAAGCGGTTCGACGGAGATGACCAGGTCGGCCCGGCCAAGGGCTATCAGATCGGCGTGGATTTCACGGTCGGAAATCCGCAGGTGCGACTGAACGGCCCCTCCCCTCTGGCTCATGCCGTGCACTTCGGCCTGGCGGATATGGAGATCGCAGTGCAGGGCTGCAAGGTCGATGACCGCCGCGATGCTGAGAATGCCCTGTCCCCCGACTCCGGCCAGTATGATGTTGTTCTGCATGTTAGCTTACTGATTGACGGGGTTCGGGTTTTTACTGCGTTTTCTGCGTGCTGCGTTTTCGATGCACTCCCTCCGTGCAAGCACCACCGACACTCCGTCGTAGGCGATCTCCTGGCTCAGGACGGCGATGTTCTCCTCCAGATGCGGCTTCAGAGGGATGATCGTTCTGATATGCTGTTCCTCGACGCCGAGTCCCCGGCAGAGCGCGTGAAGCCGGGTGCCGGTCGCGGCGGATTCCTGGCCGCCGGTCATGGCCGTGGTGTCGTTATCGGCAATGATTACCGTAACGGGCGTGCGGTCGTTGACGGCGTCGAGCAGGCCGGTCATGCCGGAGTGGGTGAAGGTGGAGTCGCCGATCACGCACACAGCGGGGCGCAGGCCGCCGTCAGCGGCGCCTTTGGCCATGGTTATCGAAGCGCCCATATCGACGCAGGTATGGATGGCGTTGAAGGGGGGCAGGGCTCCGAGCGTATAACAACCGATGTCGGAAAAGACGTGCCGGTTTTCGAAGCTCTCCATGACCCGGTTCAGCGCTTCGAAGAGATCGCGGTGTCCGCATCCCCGGCAGAGTTCCGGTGGACGGTTCACCACGATCGTCGGAACCGGCGCCGGTTCCGGCAGCGCGACGCCGAGGGCTCTGGCCATGAGCACGGTATCGAGCTCGCCGGCGCGCGGCAGCGTTCCGTCCATGCGTCCGCGGATGTTCCGGTCGTTGAACCACCCCCTGAGCAGTTCCTCGTATACCGGATAACCCTCCTCGGCTACCAGGACAGTTTCGCAGCTTTCGAACAGCTCCGCGATCTGTCTCCGGGGAGGCGGGTAGTGGCTGATCTTGAGTACCGGCACGTCGAGGCCGAAGGTTTCGCGTACCTCCATGGCGTAGTTGCAGGCAATGCCGAAGGCCAGTACGCCGACAGGGAACGTTCCAGGCACCATGCGGTTCAGCGGGGACTCTTCGGAAAGCCGTTCGAGGTTTTCCTGTTTGCCGAGCAGCAGGTTGTACTGTTTTCGGGCATTCTGCGGCATCAGCACATAGCGTTCCGGCTCGAGGACAGCATGCAGCGGATTTTCGGCGTGCAGTGGTGCCCGGACGACTCCGGCGCGTGAATGGGCAAGCCGGGTGGTCAGGCGGAGCATCACCGGAAGTTTTACCGATTCCGAAAGGTCGAAGGCATAGCGCACGGCGTCGTAAAGCTCCTGCTGCGATGCGGGTTCGAGTACCGGCACCATGGCGAAACGGCCGTAGAATCGGCTGTCCTGTTCGTTCTGCGAAGAGTGCATCGACGGATCGTCGGCGACGGCGAGCACCAGGCCGCCGTTGACGCCCGTAATGGCGGAATTGATGAAGGCGTCGGCTGCGACGTTGAGCCCGACATGCTTCATGGCCACGAGCGCTCGTTTTCCGGCGTAGGCCATGCCGAGCGCTGCCTCGTAGGCGGTTTTCTCGTTTGCCGACCAGGAGGAGCGCACGCCGCGCAGAGCGGCTTCACGGTTTTTCCGGATGTATTCGGTTATTTCGGTGGAAGGAGTTCCGGGGTAGGCGTAGACGCCCGATATTCCGGCGTCGAGAGCGCCGAGCGCGGCGGCTTCGGCACCCAGTAAAAGTTGACGGTTCATGCATCGAACTTACGGATTCTCATGCAAGAAGAGAAATTTTTCATTCCGGGGAGTATGAAAAACGCAACATCGTGAGCGACGCTCTTTTTGTGTCGCATGGCGTGTCGTGGAGTTGCGACGAAAGGGAAATTGTTCGTAGCTTCAGGATGATGAGGTTCCTTGTGTTGCTGGATGAGTTTCCTCCGGGCAGCTTTTTTTGAAACCGCTAAAGGGGATCTGCCATGGAACGCGATATCGGAATTCACGAACTTCTGCCCTGCGACATTCTTCTCTATCACGGCTATTCAACGACATCCCGACTGATTCAGTGGTTTGACGGATCCGAGTACAGCCACTCGTCGGTTTTCAACGGCAGCGTGGTGACCG
Source organism: Chlorobium sp. (assembly GCF_021740465.1). Classification (GTDB taxonomy): domain Bacteria; phylum Bacteroidota; class Chlorobiia; order Chlorobiales; family Chlorobiaceae; genus Chlorobium. The sequence continues at coordinate 137,179 of NZ_JAIOZR010000002.1, forward strand.
AGGCCGTTCCGGAGGGTGTGGTGCAGCGCAGCGTTTCCGAATCGATGGCGCATACTGAGTACGTCGAGGTTTATCGTCTCCGCAAAAAAGGGGTGTTCGTGGGTTCGCCTGAACTGCCTGCGGAACCGGTGCTCCGGGTTATCTCTCACTACGCCTCTCTCCACGACCGTTTTGCTTATGAAGAGGTGGTTCTGCTTGCGCTGCTCTGCACCACCAGGCGTTTGCCGCTTCCCTTCCTTCGGGGAATACTCGACAGTGCAGCGGCAGTGATCGCCGACATGCTCGACGAGGGTAAACAGCCGATGGTCTGCTCAGAGCTTGTGTATCGCTGTTTTGCCGAAGCATCCCCGGCATACCGTTTGCGTATCAGGGGTGTGGACCTGAAATCCCGCATTGCAGGTAAACTCGTCGAGCTTGAGTCGAGGGCGCTCCTGTCTCCTTCGGACAGAGTGGTTCTGGATTTTTTTCGGCTCTATGCCGCCGCCAAGAAGGTCTTGCCGGAAAAGGAGGATCTGCAAATGCCAGGCGAGCCGGAAGCCGATTTCGTAACGCCGAAAGACCTGAAAAGAAGTCCCGACCTGGTGAAGATCGGCAGACTCATCCGACCGTCATGAAGCTGTTGCTGCTGGCTCTTTTTTCCGGAAGTCGATCTTCAGCCATTTCTCTTCGTAGCCGGCTTCGGCAACACGCATGCCTGCAAGGAAAAGCGGCAGCACCACCCCTTTCTGGTAGTTGCCGATGCGGACGGTGAGCGAGTCGCCGATCTGCACGACGTTGGCCTCCATTTTGTTGTCGAAGACGAAGGGCAGGCGGAGCTTCATGACGTAGTGGCCTTCCGAGATCTTTTTGATATCGACATGCTCTTCATGGTAGAAAATGTCGAGAGGATTCTTCCCGTCATAGACAACCTCGCCGACCTGTTTGAGCATCTCCAGACCGAGCACTTCTCGCCGGAAGAGCGGTACTTTCGTGATCGGCACCGGGGCGAAGGAGGTTTCGATCTGGTCGATGTATCTGTGCTGAATCTCCTTCCACTCTTTCATGTACTGGCCGTCTACCTCGTCCATGAAGACCCGGTTGATGATAACCTGATCGACCGTTATGCCGTAGAGGTTCAGGTAGGTGAGCGCGCGCATGGACTCCTTGATAACCATCTTTTCGGGGTTCATGACGAGCCGGACTGTGGTTTTCGTCGAGTCGGAGAGCAGTTCGATAATGCCTTCGATCGATGAAAAAAGGTGATCGACCTGGTCGTAGACGTCGGTGTCGGGTACGAGGTCGTGGAGCTTTCCCACCCGTTTCGACAGGGGGCGGATGACGGGCCTGACCACATACTTTTCGAGGTTCCGCATCAGCTTGAGCATCCAGCCGAAGGTTTCGGGCAGTGAGAGCAGGCGCAGGGTCTCGCCGGTAGGGGCGCAGTCCACCACGAGAAGGTCGTACTCCTTCGATTCGTTGTACCGCTTGATGTAGGAGAGCGAGAAGAGCTCCTCCATGCCGGGCAGCACTCCCATCTCCTCGACATAGATGCCCTGGATGCCCTGTACTTCCATGAGGTGCGCGAAGTGTTCCCGCACGATCTCCCAGTTCAGGTTGAGGTCTCCGTATACGCTTACTTCCTGTCCATAGAGGTTCTCGGCGATCTTTACCGGCGAGGGGCCCAGCTCGATGTCGAAGGAGTCGCCGAGGCTGTGCGCGGGATCGGTGGAGATCACGAGCGTCCTGTATCCCATAGATGCGGCTTTCACCGCTGTCGCGGCGGCAATGGAGGTTTTGCCGACGCCCCCTTTTCCGGTGAAGACGATGTTTCTCATGGCAACAGCTCCTGCTCAATCATTGCATGATGTGCGCTTTGCACTTTGTATTGTAAACCTTTTCGGGCAGCAGTTAATTCATCAGTGAAGCCCTGAAAGTTATTGCGCGCCCATATTGCTGTGTTGTCCTGATCTGTCGGGACTCCGTTCGCTCTGCTCGTGCTTCATTATGGAGCTTGTGTTTCTTTGATCGATCATCGCACTTATTTGAGGTTCCGGTCAGGGAGCCCCTTACAGCAATTCTGATCGACTCTTCTGGTGAAATTGCTGTAAACAACCTATTTTCCTTTGTGTACCTGCTTGCAAAGCTTAACTGAAGGAAGCCTCAAAACCTGAAAAGTCATGAATAACCTCAATCGTTCAGGGTTTATTCCCGTATTTCTTGCATGCATCATGATTATCGTTACAGCATGCGGTCCGAATAATGCAAAGGAGGTCCCGGTCGATCCAGTCGTTAGCGTTGCTGCCGATACCCTTTTTTACGAGATGCGGAACGTTGAAAAAATTTTCGGAAACAAGTCGACGGCAAATGAGCAGGAGGTATACTGCAAATGCAGCTATCCGGTTTTTTCCGGGGGCAGCCCTGTAGCGCTTATCAACTCGGTTTTGCACTCCTGGATTGCCGACAGCACCGCGATTTCTCCGGGTGAAGGTTATACGGGTGACCGCTCCATCGAATCGCTTGCCGCGAATTTTTTTCATGAGTACGAGAGCGTTATAAAGGAATTTGGAAGTATCCCTGGCTACCAGTTCGATTTGAACGGTTCCGTTCTGTTGAACAGGAATGGCTTGCTGACGGTTAGTCTTGCCACAGAGTCTTATACCGGCGGAGCCCATGGCAATTCCGTCACACAGATGTTCGTGTTCGATGTCCGGTCGGGGAAGCGTCTTTCCGTCAGGGACCTTTTCGTGGCAGGGTTCGAGGACAGGCTGAACAGGCTGATCGACAGCCGGTACCGGCAGATGAGAGGGTTGTCGAAAACGGAACGGCTTGACAGCGAAAAAGGCCAGTTGTTCGAAAACGTTATCCGCTTCAACGATAACGTCGCATTGACTACTGAAGGGGTGACCTTTTTCTACAATAACTATGAGATTGCAGCCTATGCATACGGTCCTACGGAGATCACGCTTCCCTACAGTGCCGTTGCGGATATTCTGAAGCCGGAGTTTATGGAGCTTTAGGCGATCAGTTGTTCATGCTTCGTTCCGGATTGAATAGATGGCGATTTTCACGAGCTGTTATCAGTTGAAGAGAGGCTCTTCCGTATGGGAATAATAAAAGGGGCATACTATGACGACTCGCCTTTCCGGTATGACGCGCGAACACGAGTGGCTTGGCTACTATGATCGCTTCAGCTACTTCTCTTCCGGTAACGTCCGGGAGGGGTGTCACCCGAGAATCATGGAGCATCGGGATCCTTCCCGGAAAGCGATCGTGCTCGTTCACGGTCTTTCCGACTCCCCCTACTTCATGACCGCCATCGGGGAGTATTTCTTCAGGCATCTTGGCTACAACGTCTATATTCCCCTGCTCCACTGCCACGGACTGAAAGATCCCAAGGGTATGGAAGGCGTCGAGCTCGAAGAGTGGAAGGCCAATGTGGGTTATGCAGTCAGCACCGCGGCCTTGAAAGCAAAGGAGATATCGATCGGAGGGCTGTCTACGGGCGGAACTCTCGGTTTCTACATGGCAACGGTCAACCCCGGTATCCAGGGGTCTCTCTACCTTTTTTCAGCAGCGCTCGATCTTGCAGGTGGGCCATTCGGTATGACAGGAGAGCTGAAGGAAATACTGCTGCAGACATTCCTTGCCGATCTTCTCGACAGCAACAAACCTCTTGTTGGAGATAATCCTTACCGGTACACCCATATCGACATGGATGGGGCCGCAGAACTTGCGCGACTTATCAGGGAGACCGATGTTCTTATTGAAGGATTCAGCCTGCGGGTTCCCTATTCCAAAAAAGTGTTTGCCGCCCATTCGGCATGCGATACGACGGCGGACATAGCTGGCATCGAAGCGTTGCAGGCGGTATCGGTTCAGGACCGGTTCAGCCTGTTCAGGATTCCGAAAAATCTCGGGGTAAAGCATGCGAGCGTGGTGCTCAGAGAGCCGATCGTCAAAGATGGCAAGCTGCTTGAAGCTGCAAATCCGGTGTTCCGGGATATGATGCAGGCGATAGCGAGGTTCGAGAGCAGATCATGAACAGCCGTTATCGAGAGATGGATGCGACTGCCGAAGGTCGCGGTTCCGGTGACGGACTCTTTGGGAATCGTATCGAAACAGAGGCGTTTTCATAAGTCCCATGAGTCCTGCGGGGGTTATGAAAACCGTAAAGATCCTGTTTTTGCTTTCCTTTACAGAAACACCGCAACCTCTTCGAGCGGTTTCCGGTTCTTCGGCACCGGCTGATAATCCACCGTGGCATAGCCGAGCGGCGTGAAGGCGAAGATCTCCTCGTCGTCCGTTAAACCGAGAGCGCCGTAAAGAATGTCGCGGTCGAAGGCGGCGATCCAGCAGCTGCCCACCCCTTCCCATGCCGCGGCAAGGATCATGTGGTCCATTGCGATGGCCAGATCGGTCTCCAGCGATGTATAGCCGTCCTTTGCCCGGTGCCATGCGCCGCTGCGTTTCCCTTTCACGACGAGCAGATGGGGTGCGCTCCGGATCCAGTCGCGCGAGTAACAGGAGTGGATTTTTTGGAGCATTCCGGGCGAGCTGACCACGATGAAGCTCCATGGCTGGAGGTTCTTTCCCGAGGGAGCGAGTCTTCCGGCATCGAGGATCCTTTTCATCACATCTTCCGGAACCGGATTGTTCTTCTCGAAGCTGCGAATGCTGCACCGCTCCGCCACCAGATCGTAAAAGCTCATCGGACGGTTTTCTTTATACGTGATGGACATGGCCGAAATCTTTTGCTATGCAGTGAAACATTCTGTTGGTCGCCGTCTGCATGATCATCGACATGCCGGCGTTGGTCATGACACGGATAATCTGTTCGGGTATGATGCGGAATGCCGGATAAAGCACGAAGCGTACATCGATTTTCAGGTCGAAATGCACCCTTGTCCTGTCGGTCTCCATGGGGCGCAAGTCCATGTCGGCAAAAGCCTTTCCTTCGAAGAGATAGTTTTTCGGGTCGTCGATCGGCAGTGAGGGAGGATGGTGGTGCCAGCGGATTTTCTTGCCGATCGTGTACAGGTGAATCATCTCCTCGGTCAGCTCTTCGGGATCGGTTCCTTCGAGATGCTCGGGCAGCTCCACCAGCAGCTCTTCGGACTGCTTGACATAAAAGATCACGTCGAAAGGGTTGTTCTGCGGATCGGTGACCCTGAAATGCCACCGGTAGATGTCCTCGTCGTCGGTCTTTTCGACCTTGTGGCAGAAGGGGTTGAAGCCGAGAATTTTTGCCTGGTCGGAGAGGTAGCTGACCGTCCGGTCGAACTCTCCGTGAAAAATCCATTCACCTCTGCTTTTGCCTGTGGCTTCCATTTCCATTACCGGTGCTCTCCCTCTGCGGCGCGCTATACGGCCGTTTTCCTGTCTGTAGTTGTTGCTGGCTGATTCATGCAGGGTGGGGACTCCCTGATTGGTAAATATAACGACAATAGCTTAATAATATATCCCGGTAAATTATTTCAGCGGTTTCCGGACGGTATTCGTCAGATCTGTTCCGCCTGCAGTCGTGCGGTCTGGTCGTGCAGCTTCAGGGCTTCGATGATGTCGCCAAGCTCCCCCTGCATGATCTGCGGCAGCGCATGGCTGGTGAAACCTATCCTGTGGTCGGTCACCCGCGACTGCGGATAGTTGTAGGTTCTGATTTTTGCGCTCCGGTCGCCGGTGGTCACCATAGATCGGCGCAGGTCGGCGCGTTGCTGCTGCTGCTCGGCAAGCTGGATGTCGTAAAGTTTGGTTCGCAGCATGGTCATGGCCCGCTCCTTGTTCTGCAGTTGCGAACGCTCCTCCTGGCATGCCGCCACAATGCCTGTTGGCAGATGGGTGATTCTGACGGCGGTCTCGACCTTGTTGACGTTCTGGCCGCCTTTGCCGCCGCTTCGGTAGGTATCGAAGCGCAGGTCGTCGCGGCGGATCTCCACATCGACCTCTTCGGCTTCAGGCAGTACCGCCACGCTGGCCGCCGAGGTATGGATCCGGCCCTGGGTTTCGGTGTCGGGCACCCGCTGTACCCGGTGAACTCCGCTTTCGTATTTCATGGTGGCGAACACGTCATGGCCGCTCACTTCGAGCGTCACCTCGCGGAACCCGCCGGGCACGGAACTTTCGGTATAGTCGAGTATAACGCATTTCCACCCCTGCCGGTCGGCATAGCGCTGGTACATCCGAAGGAGATCCGCTGCAAACAGTGCGGCTTCGTCCCCTCCCGTACCGGCCCGGATTTCGATGATCACGTTTCGTGCATCGGCTTCGTCTTTCGGAAGCAGGAGCACCTTCAGCTGCTGTTCGAGCAGGGGGAGCTGCTCCTGCAGCTCGCCGATATCCATCTGGACGAGTTCCCGCATCTGGGGGTCTTTTTCGCTGCCGAGTAGTTCACGCGACTCTTCGAGCTGCTTTCGGGCAAGGCTGTACCGGTCGAATGCGTGAACGATCTCGCGCAGGTCGCTGTACTCCTTGTTGAGTTTCCTGAAGCGGTTCTGGTCTGATGCAGCCGACGGATCGGCCAGCTGCTGTTCGAGATCGAGATGCTTTTCCTTGATGGCCTGCAGTTTGTCAAACATGGCTTTTTATTCTCCCGCCCTCTCTGCGGTTTTTCGGTTCAGGGGTTGATGATGTCGTTCAGGAGAATGTAGACGAAGAGCGTCAGAAGCAACGCCATGCCGATCTGCTGGATGCGCATTTTTACCTCGAACGGGATTTCGCGGCGGATGACTCCCTCGATGGCGTTCATCACGAACTGGCCGCCGTCAAGCGCCGGAACGGGCAGGATGTTGATGATGGCCAGCGATATGGAGAGCACGGCAAGAAAGTAGAGGAAGCTGAGTGGGCCCTGTTCGGCGCTGCGTCCGGCGATTTTTGCGATTTTCACCGGGCCGCCCAGCGATTTGCGGAAGTCTTCCTGTCCGGTGAAGATTCGTGCGAAGCCCTGTACGGTCATGACGCTCATTTTCCAGGTCTGCTGGGTGCCACTGGCGATCGACTCGAAAACGTTCAGGTTTATGCGTTCGGTCTTGAGTGTCTGGCGCAGTGCGATGCCTATTTTTCCCGCCGACGTCGGAACGACGTCGGTTACGACGGTATTGCCTGAAGCGAGAATTTCTTTCGGGTCGGTGGCTTTGCCGGGAACCGGTTCAAGGTATTTCCAGGTGATGGAGAGCGGTTTTCCTGCATGAGCGGAGATGATGGAAACCACCTCGCTCCAGTCCGAAACCGCTTTGCCGTCGATGGCCGTAATGAGTGCGCCGGGTTTGATACCGGCTTTTGCCGCCGGATCATTTGCCAGCACGTCGTCGATAACCGGAGGCATGACCGGCCGTATGCCGAGGGCCTGGTTTTCGTTAAGTTGCGAAAGGATGTTAACTGGCGCGGTGATGGTAACACGCCTGCCGTCGCGAAGCACGGTGTAGTTCAGAGACGGGGCGGCAAACGATGCGGGATCGAGCGCCTCTTCCCAGCTTTCTACTTCCCTGCCGTTGACCGCGGCAAGCCGGTCACCGGTTCGCATGCCCATGGAAGCGAAGACCGACCCCTGTTCGATATAGACCGGGTTGTCGACCGTGGTTCTCGATTCGCCGAGCACAAGGGTGACCCCGATGAAGATGGCGGCGGCAAGCACCAGGTTCATGAATACGCCACCGGCCAGCACGATCAGGCGCTGCCAGACCGGTTTCGCGCGAAACTCCCACGGCTCCGGTTTTGATGCCTGGTATGCGGTATCGAGGCTTTCGTCCACCATTCCGGCTATCTTCACGTACCCGCCGAGCGGGAACACCCCGACGCCGTACTCCGTTTCCCCGATTTTCTTTTTCCAGAGCCGGAGGTTGAAGAAGTCGAAACCGATATAGAATTTGTCGACCCTCATTCCGAAAAGCTTTGCCGTCAGAAAGTGCCCCAGTTCATGCACGGTGACCAGAATGAAGATGGCTACAATGAAAAAAAATGTGGTGTTCAGGACGTCCATAATCTATCAATCGTTTCTGGGTATCTCTGTTTATCTGTTCCTGAGCCCGATTGTTTCAGGCTTCTGGCGACAATAATCCGGAGATGCCGTTTTGTAAAGAAAAGGAGTGCCCCGCCTGTGCGGGGCACCAGGACATAATCATGTTTTACCGCTTATCGTTGACGGTTTCTAACCGATTATCTTTTTTGCGGTTTCGCGAGCCCAGCGGTCTGCCTGCAGGTATTCGTCGAGTTCTACAGGCAGGAATGCTTCGTGGGCCTGCATGGTTTTATCGACCGTTTCGGCGATGGCGGTAAAGCCGATTTTTTTATCGAGAAACGCCGCAACGGCGATTTCGTTGGCGGCATTCAGCACGGCAGGATAAGTTCGTCCCGCCTTGAGGGCGTCAAATGCCAGGCGCAGCGCGGGGAAGCGTTCCATATCGGGCTCCTCGAAGGTCAGGGTGCCGATTTTTGCCAGATCGAGCCTGCCGATGCCCGTTTCGCATCGTTCCGGCCATGCCAGCGCATAGGCGATCGGCGCACGCATGTCCGGTACGCCCATCTGTGCTATCACACACCCGTCGATATACTCGACCATAGAGTGGATGATGCTCTGCGGATGCACAACCACGCCGATTTTTTCGGCCGGCATATTGAAGAGCCAGTGCGCCTCGATAACCTCGAGCCCCTTGTTCATGAGCGTTGCCGAATCGATGGTGATTTTTGCGCCCATCGTCCACTGCGGATGCTTGAGAGCCTGTTCAGGACCGGCAAGCTTCAGCTCTTCGGCAGGGGTTTTGCGGAACGGGCCGCCTGACGCCGTCAGGATGATTCGTTCGATATCCTCGGTTCTGTGACCGGCAAGAGACTGGAAGATCGCCGAGTGCTCGCTGTCGACAGGCAGCAGCTGGACGTTGTGCTTTTTGACCAGGTCGGAGACAAGCTGCCCGGCAACGACAAGGGTCTCCTTGTTGGCCAGAGCGATATGCTTGCCGGCCTTGATGGCGCTGACCGTCGGCACCAGCCCGGCTGCGCCGACAATAGCCGAAACAACCATATCCGAGCCCTCGGCAGCGGCAACGGTTGCCGCGCCCTCTATACCGTGGAAGATTTCCGGTTTGTGTTCTCCGAGGAGATCGCGGAGCTTCGCGACTGAAGCTGCATCCCGTACCGAAACCACCTCTGGCCTGAATTCATTGATCTGTTCGGCCAGAAGGCCTACATCATGGCCTTCCGCAAGACCGGTAATCGTGAACTTTTCAGGGTGCTGTCTTACAACATCGATAGTGCTGAGTCCGATTGAGCCGGTACTGCCGAGGATTGATAATGATTTCATGGTTTTTTTTAAAATGTTGCCGGGTTTTCGGTTACAATGCAGGCCTGAATTTATGCTTTTTCATAAAGGCTTACAAATCGGGCAGGGTTTGGCATGACGAAGGTACCGGTTTTCTTTTTGCATTGAAAAAAAAATATCGTATAATAGTGGCCCTCAAGCGGGTTCCTAGCTCAGCTGGTTAGAGCGACTGGTTTACACCCAGTAGGTCGGGGGTTCGAATCCCTCGGGACCCACGAGTACATTTCAGAAAAGGCAGGCCAGTACCTGCCTTTTTCCGTTTCGTGACGATCCTCTTCCATTCCGATTTCAGAAAATAACCGAGAAGCCTTCCGGCGGACTGCCGGGCCGGAGTTCCGTTTTTTTGATTCCTCGAACCTGCGCTCTCGACGGGCCGGTTCCCGCACGTTTTATCAGCTCTTCGATCAGCGGTTCCTCTCCTTCGGCTTCAATTTCAACGGTTCCGTTGGCGATGTTTTTCACCCAGCCCGCAAGATGCAGCTCTTTTGCCGTACGTTCGATGAACATTCTGAATCCTACCCCCTGCACAAGCCCGGAAACGACAAGATGTACTTTTCTGATCATCACAATATCGGCCAGCTCTCAGTTTTCAGGTTGCTGGCGGTTTTCCCGGAGACGGGCTACAGCAGCTTCAAGTTCCAGTCGTTCACTTTCGCTTATGCCGTTTGTTTCCTGCTCCTCTTCTGATTCATGAACGACTCCGTTGCCGCTGCAGTCCGTGTGCAGATGGGAGGGGTAACTGCCCTCTGGCCTTTTGCCGAGGATCTCCTCGATCTGGCAGTACTGCAGCATCTCTTTGGCGAGCAGCTCTTTGGCAAGGGTTTCAAGCTTGTCTCGGTTGGTTGTGAGCAGATCGGTTACGGCCTGACGGGCCTGCTCGACAATGGCATTGACCTCGCTGTCGATCAGCTGGGCGGTCTCCTCGCTGTATTTCCGGTCGATGCCGGGGCCTCCGGAATAGGGGTTGTTGCTTTCGTAGTAGGAGAGGTTGCCGACCCGTTCGCTCATGCCGTATACCAGTACCATGTTGTAGGCTATACCGGTGATTTTTTCAAGGTCGTTCTGGGCGCCGGTCGAGATTTCGTTGAAGATGATCTGTTCGGCGATGCGTCCTCCGAGCAGGCCGCAGATTCGCGCCAGGAGCTCGCTCTTCGTCATGAGGTAACGGTCCTCGAGAGGAATGTTCATGGTATAGCCCAGTGCGCTCATGCCTCGTGGCACGATAGAGATTTTCTGTACGGGATCGTTTTCGGGCATCATCCAGCTTACGATGGCGTGGCCGGCCTCGTGGTAGGCCACGATCTGCCGTTCTCGAGGATTGATGACCTTGTTTTTCTTTTCAAGTCCAGCCACCACCCGTTCGATGGCATCTTCGAAGTCTTTCATTTCGATGCTCTGCTTCTCGCGACGCGAAGCGAGCAGGGCCGCTTCGTTGGCGGCATTGGCTATTTCCGCACCGGCGAATCCCGGAGTTTGCGAAGCGAGGGCTTTCAGGTTCACGTCGGGCGAGAGCGACAGGTTCTTGGTATGCACCTTGAAAATGTCGATGCGGCCTTTCAGATCAGGTTTGTCGACCATGATCTGACGGTCGAAGCGGCCCGGGCGCAGCAGCGCAGAATCGAGCACGTCGGGACGGTTGGTTGCCGCCATGAGGATGACTCCCTTGTCGGTTGCAAAGCCGTCCATCTCCACCAGCAGCTGGTTGAGCGTATTCTCGCGTTCGTCGTTTGCTCCCATCATGGCGCCTTTGCCCCTGCTGCGTCCGACAGCGTCGATCTCGTCGATAAAGATAATGCAGGGAGCTTTTTCCTTGGCCTGACGGAACAGATCGCGTACCCTGGCGGCACCGACACCCACGAACATTTCTACAAAGTCGGAGCCGCTGATACTGAAGAAGGGCACTTCGGCCTCTCCGGCGACGGCTTTTGCCAGAAGGGTCTTTCCTGTGCCCGGAGGACCTACCAGCAGGACGCCCTTGGGCAGCTTGCCCCCGAGTTTCGTATACTTTTTCGGGTCCTTGAGAAAATCGACGACCTCCATGACCTCGGCTTTCGCCTCGTCAAGGCCTGCCACATCCTTGAATGTGATGCGGGAGTGTTCATCGAGGTTTTCGTAGAGGGCAGCCTTGTTTTTGCTGATGTTCATGAACTGCGAACCCGGGCCACCCATGCGGCGGAAAACGAAGAAGTAGATGCCGATCAGAAGGGCGAAGGGCAGTATCCACTGCAGAAGTTCACCAAGCCACGTGTTGCTCGGCATGCCCTGATATTTTATTCCCTTGCTTTCAAGCAGTTCGACCAGCTGTTCGTCGCGTACCGGAGTGACAAACAGTTCGCCGGACTTGTCCGATGAGCGGGGCAGGAGCATTTCCGGCCCTTCTTTGGCAGGTTCGGGAGCGGGGACGGCGCTTTTCGCGTCGGGTTTCAGTTTGATGTAGATTCTCTCGGGAGAGATTCTTACCGATTCAAGCTTGTTCTCTGCAATGTATTTGCGGAAGGTGCTGTATGGGACTTCCACCGATGAGCCTGACCAGAAAAAAGCGAGCTGGATGCCTATCAGCAGCAAAATCACCATCACATAGTACATTATGGAGAATTTGGGACGTCGTTCGTTGTTTTCCGGTTCGTTTCTGTATGGATTTGAAGGTTTGAACAGGTTCTTTGCCATTAATCGTCAATCATGGTTATAATAAACAGAGCTCGATGTGATACAGCCGTATCGGATTATTTCGTCAGGCAATTTACGGGATTCTTCCATTTAATGAAGCATACCGTAAAAAACATATTGATATATTACCCGAACGAACAATGTTCATCAGGGGCTATAAGTTTCAGGTGCTTCCGATACGGGGTACGAAGCCGCTCCGATTTCCTTGCGGGAATGGACAAAACAGATAAGGAAACCATTTTTTTCATGTGAAGCAAACGGAGAGGGTTAAATGAGTGCTGTGCGTCAGAAAGCAAACCTGAGGATATCGTCAACGAAGTCTCTCCTGTGTGTCGGTCTCGACAGCGATCCCGAAAAAATTCCTGAAGTGTTCTCCCGTATGGCCGATCCGGTGCAGGCATTCAACCGTTCCGTAATCAGGGCCACCAGGGAGTCCGCTGTAGCCTATAAAATCAATACGGCTTTTTATGAGGCCCGCGGTATTCCGGGGCTTCGCGATATGGAGCATACCCTTGGGGAGATTCCTTCCGAGTGCATGACCATTGCCGACGCCAAGAGGGCAGATATCGGCAATACCAGCAGAAAATACGCCCAGGCTTTTTTCGACCACTGGCCATTCGATGCCATCACGGTGGCTCCGTATATGGGTTTCGACTCTCTCGAACCGTTTTTTTCCTATACCGGAAAGCTTGTTTTTGTACTCTGTCTGACTTCGAACGGCGGTTCCCGCGATTTTGAGGAACAGCGGCTGCACAATGGCAGGCCGCTTTACGAAGCCGTACTTGAGAAGGTTAACCTGTGGCAGCAGGAGGGCAATGCCGGCGTGGTGGTCGGCGCCACCAAAAGCGGTCTGCTCGGCGAACTGCGCCGTCGCGCTCCCGGTCTTTTCTTTCTTATACCCGGTGTCGGCGCCCAGGGCGGTTCGCTCGAGGACGCCGTGCGTGAAGGCGTCGACGCAGACGGAGAGAGTGCCGTTATCAATGTCAGCCGAAGCCTCATCTATCCGGACGGATCCTTTGCTTCAACTGAAGAGTATGAAACCGCGGTTGCCCTCGAGGCGCGAAGGTTGCATGATGCCATGAAAAAGGTACTGCAGTAAATCCGGAGGATCGTGACCTCCGTTTTTTCATCGGATGATAAGGATTGCGTATTCTTTATATTGTTTATATTTAGTTTTTACATTTTTTCTTTCATCCCGTATCCATGACCGCTTGGCGGAAAGGCCCGGGCTGTCTTATAGTCTTTAAACGGAATCGTTATGTGCGGAATTGTTGGTTATATCGGTAAAAGAGAGGCTTCTCCGCTGCTGTTGAACGGGTTGCGGCGTCTGGAGTACCGGGGTTATGATTCGGCAGGCATTGCCGTGCTCAACGGTGAACTATCGGTCGTCAAACAGAAGGGAAGTGTAGGAGATCTTGAAAACGCGCTGCAGAAAAGCGGCGATCTGCTCAGTGGGGCGACGGTGGGTATTGCGCATACCCGGTGGGCGACCCATGGCGATCCCAGCGACCGCAACGCCCATCCCCATCTCAACAATGCCGGCGATATAGCGCTGATCCATAACGGGATTATCGAAAATCATGCGGCACTTCGCCTTGAATTGACCTCTCACGGTTACACCTTCAACAGCGCTACCGATACGGAGGTGCTGGTGCATCTGATCGACCGCATGTGGAAGGATGAACCTTCGCTGAGCCTCGAGGGCGCGGTGCGCCGGGCGTTGCGGCATGTCGAAGGGGCATACGGCCTCTGCGTGATTTCGTCCCGTGAACCGGGAACGCTTGTCGTTGCCCGCAAGGGAAGTCCGCTGGTACTGGGGCTTGGTGACGGCGAGTATTTTGTTGCTTCCGATGCGGCTCCCATTGTCGAGCATACCCGCAAGGTTGTTTACCTCGGTGACGGGGAGATGGCGGTCGTAACGGCGGACGGCTATACGGTCAAGACCGTCGAGAACATCGAGACCGAGAAGCTTATCACCGAACTCGATTTCGAGCTTGGCGAGATAGAAAAGGGCGGATTCGAGCATTTCATGCTCAAGGAGATATTCGAGCAGCCCGATGTCATGCACGATGTCATGAGGGGCCGCGTGCGTCTTGAGGAAGGCCGGGTAAGGCTTGGCGGAATCGAGGATTATCTCGACCGCCTCAAGCAGGCCAAGCGCATTGTGATCTGTGCCTGCGGTACCAGCTGGCATGCAGGTCTTATCGGTGAGTACCTTATCGAGGAGTTCGCCCGCATTCCTGTGGAAGTCGATTATGCGTCCGAGTTCCGGTACCGAAATCCAATTGTCGGCACTGATGACGTTGTCATCGTCATTTCCCAGTCGGGAGAAACCGCCGACACGCTTGCGGCGCTTCGCGCTGCGAAGGAGAAAGGCGCCCTCGTCATGGGAATCTGCAACGTTGTGGGTTCAACCATCGCCCGCGAGACCCTTTGCGGCATGTATACCCATGCGGGTCCGGAAGTCGGTGTTGCATCGACCAAGGCCTTTACCGCCCAGGTGATCGTGCTTTATATGCTGGCCCTCGCCCTGAGCAAGGGACGTACCATTTCGCATGACGAGATCGCCCTGAACCTGAAGGAGCTAACGCGCGTACCTGAAAAAGCCGCCCGGATTCTTGAACTCGACAGCCAGATCAAATCGATCGCCGAAATCTTCAAGGATGCAAAAAACTTTTTGTACCTCGGCCGCGGCTATAATTTTCCTGTCGCGCTCGAAGGTGCCCTGAAGCTCAAGGAGATATCCTATATCCATGCCGAAGGCTATCCCGCTGCTGAGATGAAGCATGGCCCGATCGCGCTGATTGATGAGGACATGCCGGTAATTTTCATTGCCACGAGGGACAGCACCTATACCAAGATTCTCAGCAATATCGAAGAGGTACGAAGCCGCAAAGGCCGGGTTATAGCCATCGCCAATGACGGGGATCAGGAAATCAGCAGGCTGGCCGAACATGTCATCTACATTCCGCAGGCAACCGGGCCGATCATGCCGCTTCTGACGGTTATTCCGCTGCAGCTGCTCGCCTACCATATCGCGACGCTCAGGGGGTGCAACGTAGACCGTCCCCGCAATCTTGCCAAATCGGTTACGGTGGAATAGCCTGAAAAAGGAGCAAATGCATGGATATGCACCATGACGCCCGTTTTGCGGGGGTACTTTCCGATCTGGATCGCATTGCCCGGGAACTGGTCGATACGGGCCGTCTGGCTCCCATTGCCGGAACCTTGGGGAGTGGCGTGGTCATCGAATTCGGCATGTATGGAGAGGGTAAAAATGCGGAACCGGCCATTCTCATCAACATCACCTCACAGGAAGAGTTCGACGGTGACGAAAGCCTGCTTGATGACTTCGAGGATTATGTGATCAGCCGACTCGAGGTCGCTTCGCGGGACTGGTCGCTGGAAGTTACCGACCTCCTGGGAGACGACCGGCCGGTTGTGCTGCTTATTAATGGAGAAGAGTATTAGGGGTTCCTTTAAAAAGTTATTACGCATCCAGATTGCTGCGTTGGTCGGTGCTCGAAATCCTCATGTACTACTTGTACATTCCGGTTTCCGTGCTCCGTCTGCCTTGCCCTTTGATCGCTCATCACACTTTTCAGATATGTTTTTATGTTTATGCCCGCCTCTCCGCCGCCCCCCTGAAATCCGCATATTTTTTTCCTCTTATGCCCGCTTTTCCTGTCCGTGACGGGAATTATTACCGGTAATTGACAGTTCAGAAAGGTTTTAAGGCCAGTCTACACCTTCGTCAATGACGGATGTCACAAAACCCTAATCTTGTTATGGAAGGTCATATTGTCATTACCGGAGCAACCGGGGTAATTGGCGCCGAGCTTGCCCGCCGTCTGATCGCACGGGGGGAAAAGGTTATTCTGCTTGTCCGGTCCACCGCTTCTGCAAAGGAGAAGGTTCCCGGAGCGGCAGCTTATCTGCACTGGGATGCCGGCCTGGCCTCTGGCGACTGGGTTGCCGCCGTTGACGGAGCCAGAGCGATCATTCATCTTGCCGGAAAACCGCTGCTTGAAGCCCGCTGGACCGAGGAGCACAAAAAGGAGTGCTACGATTCGCGGATCGGGAGCACGAAACACATGGTTGCGGCTATTGCCCTGGCGAAGCGGAAACCGGAAGTGTTCATTTCGGCTTCGGCTATCGGTTATTACGGTTCGTTCGAACAGTGTTCCGATACGGTCGAACTCGACGAGTCGAGCCCCGGTGGAGGCGACTTTCTTGCGGAAATCTGCATTGACTGGGAAAAAGCTGCTATTCCGGCTGCGGAATACGGTGTTCGCCTTGTTCTGCTTCGTACCGGAATTGTACTTTCCACGAAAGGAGGCATGCTGCAGAAAATGATCACCCCCTTCAGCTTCTTTCTCGGCGGGCCGGTCGGTTCCGGTCGCCAGTGTCTCTCCTGGATACATCTCGATGATGAAGTTAATTGCATTCTTGCCATCCTCGACGACTCCCGTTATGAGGGCGTCGTCAATGCTGTAGCTCCGGTGCCGGCGACCATGAACGATTTTGCGCGCGAGCTTGGCCATGTGATGGGTCGTCCTTCGCTGCTTCCGGTCCCGAAAATTGCCGTGCAGCTCCTGATGGGCGAGGGCGCCGATTATGCCGTCAAAGGCCAGCGGGTTGTGCCCCGGGCTCTTGAACACAACGGCTTCGTGTTTCGGTACCCCGATCTCGGCCCCGCACTCGGAGATCTTGTTTCAAATGGCAAGTAACAGGCTTTTTCATCGGGTCATGATGGAGCGCTCAACAAAAACAACAGAGTAAGGAGAATATTATGGGAACAAGTGGACGTGCGATTGTAGGGGAACATCTGCCCCGCGTACTTGAACTGCTCAACAAGGCGTTTGCCGATGAATGGCTGGCATACTACCAGTACTGGCTGGGTTCCAAGGTGGTGCAGGGCCCGATGAAAGATGCGGTTATTGCCGAGCTTCTGCAGCACGCCGCCGACGAGCTGCGCCATGCCGACATGGTGACTACGAGGATTATCCAGCTCGGGGGCACGCCTGTCACCAATCCGCGGGAATGGTTCACCTGGACCAACTGCGGCTACGATGCTCCGGACGATCCGTTCGTGAAAAAAATTCTCGAGCAGAACATTGCCGGAGAGCAGTGCGCAATCAATGTCTATAACAGTATTATTCAGGAGATAGGCATGAAGGACCCGGTGACCTACAATCTTGCGGTCCAGATCCTGCAGGATGAAGTGGAGCACGAAGAGGATCTGCAGTCGCTTCTCGAGGATGTCGGCATTATCCTCGGCAGGTAAATTTTTCCGATTGTGCAAAAAAAAATAGCCGGGCAGTTAAAAACTGTCCGGCTTCCCGTAAAAACCCTCTGAAGGATAGATCAATAACGGTCTCTTCTTGCCGGGCGCTCTTCGCGGGGCCTGGCCTCATTGACCTTTATGGTGCGGCCTTTAAGATCCTTGTCGTTCATGGATTCGATAGCTTCGCGAGCTTCGCTGTCATTCGGCATGTCAACAAACCCAAACCCTTTCGAGCGGCCTGAAAACTTGTCGGTAATGATGTTAGCGCTGTCTACCTGTCCGAACTGGGAAAATACATCACGCAGATCGTCTTCGGTAACGGAGTAGGGTAAATTGCCAATGTAGATATTCATTGTTAGTCTCAGTAAACATGTGCATTGATAGGAAAGAAACGCAGACAAACAACCAAGGCACAAATTATTTGAACGCGATCAGCCAACCATTGGCTAATTAATGCCTCAATTTACCGCAATTAGCAATGGTTTTCAAAAATAAAAAAGCAGGCAATATGCGGAAATTCGAGTATTATCAGGTAAAACCGGCATTTGTTCTGTTTTTTCTGTGAAAAAAAACGCACTCTTTTCCTTTTTCCTGTCAGTTTTTTTCTTCTTTCCGCTCGCTCACCATCCTCTTTTTCCTCTTTTTTCGGGTTTCACTGTTTCGGAATGCTCGTTTTCTACTTTTTTGTTATAAAATTCGCCGGATTCTTGTTTAGGGTTTAAATATTTACTACTATCATGTAGCAAAGTTTAAATATTAAGGTCTCAAGAATTTCTAAACCATCAGGTTATGATGAAAAAGTTTTCGTATCCATTGCTGCTGCTTGCTGCAGCAATGATGTCAAGCGGCACCGCATGGGGGGCTGAAGAGGTTGTCACCGACAGCGGTACCACCTCATGGATGCTTACCTCCACTGCGCTGGTTCTGCTCATGGTTCCGGGTCTGGCCATGTTCTACGGTGGTCTGGTGCGCACCAAAAACGTCATCGGCACGATGATGCACAGTTTCGCCGCCATGGTCATCATCGGCGTGCTCTGGCCAACCCTCGGCTATGCGCTCAGTTTCGGCCCCGGCATTCTCGGCGGTTTTATCGGCTGGGACAGCAAATATTTTCTGCTGCAGGGCATCGATGATACTATCATGTCCACCCAGATTCCCGAATATGTCTTCGCCATGTTCCAGGGCAAGTTCGCCATCATCACTCCCGCGCTGATTGCCGGCGCCTTTGCCGAACGGGTGAACTTCAAGGGCTACGCCCTCTTCATCGCCCTCTGGAGTCTTATTGTCTACAGCCCCATCTGCCACTGGGTATGGGCTGCCGACGGCTTTCTTTTCAACCTCGGTGCCATGGGTGCCATCGACTTTGCCGGCGGTACCGTCGTGCACATCTCCTCGGGTGTTACGGCTCTGGTCGCTGCGCTCTATCTGGGAGGACGCAGAGGCTATCCGAGAAACGTCATGCATCCCAACAACCTGGTGATGACCCTCATGGGAGCAGGCCTGCTCTGGGTCGGATGGTTCGGATTCAACGCCGGCAGCGCTATTGCCAGCAACCTTGCGACGGCGCGCGCTCTCACAGTTACCCAGATGGCCGCAGCTGCGGGCGCGTTTACCTGGATGGTTATCGAAATGGTGCAGCACGGCAAGGCGACCAGTCTCGGCGTTGCATCGGGTATTCTTGCCGGTCTTGTAGCCATCACTCCGGCTGCAGGCGTGGTGCAGCCTTCCGGAGCGCTTGCTCTCGGAGCGCTTGCCGCCGTGTTCTGCTATCTGGCCATCCTGCTCAAGAACAAACTCGGTTATGACGACAGCCTCGACGCCTTCGGCATACACGGAGTAGGCGGTATTGTCGGCGCTCTTGCCCTGACCTTCTTCATCCGTCCTTCGTGGATGGCCGACGCCGCTGCAAAAGTTGGCGGAAGCTGGACCGTCTGGCAGCAGTTCGGCGTACAGGCGACTGCAGTCGGCGTCACCATCGCCTATGCCGCCGTCGTGTCGCTTATTCTGCTCTTTGTGATCGAAAAGACCATCGGCCTGCGCATCAGCGAAGACGAGGAGATGTCGGGTCTCGACCACAGCATGCACGGTGAGCAGGGATACGGCCTTATTAACTTAAACTGAGTTTTTTACGATGAAACTGATTACAGCGATCATTCAGCCGGACAGGCTCGACCATGTGCGTGAGGCCCTGATACAGGCTGATATAACCAGGATAACCGTAAGTCGTGTAACCGGACATGGACGGCAGGAGGATATCGAGATCTACAGGGGCCAGAAAATTGCGCCGAACCTTATTCCCAAGATCCGCCTCGATATCGCCGTCAATGATGAGTTTGTCGATATCACCGTCGATACGATCATCGAGACGGCGCGCCACGGGGTCGGAGAGGTAGGTGACGGCAAGATATTCATCACACCTCTTGAAGAGTGCATCAGGATCCGTACCCGCGAGAAAGGCGGTAAGGCTATCTGACAAGCAGGGAGTGCTAAAATACAAAGAGAAGGCTGCCCCGACGGGTGGCCTTCTCTTTGTATTTTAGGGTTATACCGGGGGCTGCGGTTTCAGTTTGCAGGGATCGGCGGAGGTACGGCCGCTACGGGTTGTTTCCATGACGGATAGTAGATGTTCAGCCACTTTTCGGCGGTCACGTCGCCGAGCCTTGCCGCTTCCCTGAAATCCTCGATACGTCCGAAATTGTCGCCGGTGCGGCTTTTGGCTATGCCCCGGTGAAAGTATGCGGCGGCCATTTTTCGGTCGAGTGCGATCGTTCCGCTGAAATCCGCAATGGCTCCGAAAAAGTCGCCGGACATGTTTTTCGCTATTCCCCTGTTGTAGTAGCCAACGGCCTGAAAGTATGGTTCGCCGAAAGCGATAACCATTGAAAAATCATTGATGGCCTTTTCGAAAACCTTCATCCTCTGCCATGCGGCGCCTCTCATCTGATAGGCCATGGCGAATCCGGGGTTTTTCTCGATAGCTTTGGAATAGTCCTTTATGGCGGCTTTCAGGTCCCCCTGGAGGTGTTTTTCGTATCCCCTGTCGAAATAGTCATTTTCCTCGCCGGCAAATGCGGGGATTGTGAAAATGGACAACAGAAGCATAACGATGGGGAACACCGGGGCACTTTTTTTCATAGTCATCTTCAAAAAAAAGGTCATAGGTGCAAAAGAGTGCTTCATCCCGGCTGCGGGATCGATGTAAACGCACTATAGCAATGCTTTTCATGGGGTTTAAAGTTTCCGGCGCCGGGTTCCTCCTATAGTAAGACTTCAGCGGGTTATTTTTACGTAATCAGGCGTTTTTTTTTCTATCTTGCTACAATTAACAGTATAACTGTTCCCCGTACGTCAATGTTCAGGATCACTCTTGAAGAATTTGAAGGGCCGCTCGATCTCCTGTTATTCTTTATCAGGCGTGATGAACTTGATATCTATAATATTCCCATTTCGAAAATCACCGCCGATTTTATTTCCTACATCAGCAGCATGCGATCCATGAACCTCGAGATCGCTGCAGAATTTATCTATATGGCGTCGATGCTGATGAGCATCAAGGCGAAAATGCTGCTTCCCCGCCCCTCATTGGATGGCGGAGATGCAGATGAGTTCGATCCCCGTGCCGAACTCGTGCAGAAGCTTCTGGAGTACCGGCAGATTAAAGAGGCGTCGGAAAAACTCGGGGAACTGGCTGCCGTCAGGGCACGGCTTTTTGCGAAAGGGTTTTCCGAATCGTTTGACCCGAACGTTATCGACGAGCTTGACCTGGAGATACATCGCCCTACGCTCTATCATCTTATAACTGCATATCGCTCGGTACTGGAAAACATTCCCAAACCCATGACCCGCAATGTCACGGAAGCGCCGGTAACGGTCGAGGAGCAGAGCGCGTTGATCCTGGCACGGCTCAGGGAACGGGTGCAGGTATCGTTCCGTACGGTGATGGAGGGAGTATCGGAGAGCATTATACTGGTCGTAACCTTTCTGGCAGTGCTCGAGCTTTGCCGCAACCGGAAAATTCTGGTTATCGTCAAGGATGGTTATGATGATTTCTGGATATCGGCACGGGACGTCGCGTAAGGGATGCCTGTCGTCGCCGGAAGCTGGAAACAACGGATGACCGGTCTGACGGATTCAGGTATGTGGGTACACCGGGAACCATCCCGCTTTTTTTATCTTACGGGTCAGGAGCCTCAGGGCTTTGTCGGAAATAGAATAGAAAGAATAGTATAAATCAAACCTTATGCCGGAAATCCAGCCCTTCAGGGCGATACGCTACAATCCCGAAACTGCGGGAGACGCAGCAAAACTGATCTGCCCGCCCTACGACGTCATTGCGCCTTCGATGCAGGAAGAACTCTACGGCAGCTCTCCGTACAACGCCATCCGCCTGGAACTGCCGATGGAGGCCGATCCCTACGGGGCTGCTGCGGAGCGGCTCGAAGAGTGGTTGCGCTCTGACGTGCTTGTTCGGGAGGAGGAGCCAGCCATCTACCCCTACAGCCAGACCTTCACCGATCTGGAGGGAAATACCCATACCCGGTGCGGTTTTTTTGCCGCGATGCGGCTGCACGAGTTTGCCGAAAAGAAGGTGCTGCCGCACGAAAGAACCCTTTCCGGCCCCAAGGCCGACCGGCTGAATTTGTTCAGGAAAACCCGTACCAACATCAGCTCGATTTTCGGACTCTATGCCGATGAGGAGGCCGTGGCCGACCGCCTCGTCGCAGGCTATGCCGAAACCCGGGAGCCGCTGTTCGATGCCGTGTTCCAGGGCGTGCGCAACCGGCTGTGGCGTATCGTCGATCCGGAGCTTGTAGAGGGGATTCAGCAGGCGCTGGCCCAAAAGAGCGTCTATATCGCCGACGGCCATCACCGGTACGAAACCGGCCTCAACTACCTCAGGGAGCGTGCACAAGCCAATCCGGAGCATACCGGAAACGAACCGTACAATTTTATTCTTGTATATCTGAACAATATTTATGATAAAGGACTGGTGGTTTTTCCCATACACCGTCTGGTGCACAGCCTGGAGAATTTCGACGCTTCACGGCTCCGAGAGCTGCTCGAAGAGCAATTTGCCGTAACGGATCTCGACGGAAGAGCGGAACTGAAGGCATATCTCGAAGCCGCCTCGTCGAGTTATGCCTACGGAGTGGTCACCACGGATTACGTTCTGGGAATTACGCTGAAGGGCGACCCTGCAGAGCTGATCGACGGAGCCATAGCTCCGGCACTGCGCCGCCTCGGGCTTGTGGTGTTGCATGAGGTGGTGCTTGCCCGTCTGCTCGGCATCGGCCAGGAGGCCATGGCAAAGCAGAGCAATCTGGTGTATGTGAAGGACGACGGCGAGGTGTTCGATGCGGTTGCATCCGGCAGGGTACAGGCGGGTTTTGTCGTCAAGCCGGTTACGGTACAGCAGGTACTTGCCGTTTCGGAGTCCGGAGGAGTGATGCCGCAGAAATCGACCTTTTTTTATCCGAAAATCATGACCGGACTGGTTTTCAATCCGCTCGACTGAACATGGCCCTGACCGAAGAGTTTTTTTCCCGTTCCGCTGAACAGACCCGTGAATATGCACGACAGTTCGCTTCCACGCTGCAGCCCGGTGACAGGATATGCCTGAAAGGTCAGCTCGGAGCGGGGAAAACCGAGTTCATGAAGGGTATTGCCGAGTGCTTCAACTGCGAGGGAGAGCTTTCGAGCCCCACCTTTTCCCTCTTCAATATCTATCACGGCTTTTTACGGGGGAAACCGGTCGATCTGCACCATTTCGATCTGTACCGGATTGAACGGGAGGAGGAGCTCGATGCGATCGGATTCGAGGAGTATCTGTTCGGGCCGCATATCGCCGTGGTGGAGTGGGGCGACCGGTTCGAGAGCCTTCGGTCGTGTTATACCACTACGGTCTGTCTGCTGTATGGCGGTGGAGACTCGCGGAGAATAGTCATAACCCGATAGACTGCCGATGAATATTCTGGCTATAGAGTGCACCCATGTTTCGCTCAGTGCCGCAGTCATGAGCGGAGGCGAGGTAACCCTGCTTTCCGGCGGCGAGTGGAACCGGGCGGCCGAGTCAATTCTGCCGCTCGTGCAGCAGGCCCTCGAAAACAGCCATACCGCCAGGGGGCAGCTTGATGCGGTTGCAATTTCTTCGGGACCTGGCTCGTTTACCGCTTTGCGCATCGGGATGTCGGCAGCCAAAGGTCTTGCCTACGGTCTCGGCATTCCACTTGTTCCGGTTCCAACCCTGCCGGCCATGGCGGTCGCTGCACTGCACTTTACCTTCGCGGAGGTTATCGTTCCGGTGGTTCCGTCACGCAGGGGCGAGTATTACTATTGCTGTTACCGGCGCACTCGCCTTGAAGAGGGCTTTACAGAGGATGAAATCGCAAGGGGGTCCATGGATGAGGTGCTTCGGGCGGCCGGCGCGACGAACTGCGAAGCTGTGGTTACGGCGCGCCGGACCGATAATTTTCCAGTTCCGGAAGAGGGTGCGGCGGCAGGTTTTCTCGATGCGGCTTTTTTCTCGGCAGCTTCGCTGTTTCCCGAAGCATCGAGGCTTTTCGGGCTCGGCTCTGCGTTATCACCGGCAGAGGCGTTTCTCGATTACCGGCAAATGTTTGTGCCGGGAGGAAGAAAAGAATGAATCATTACTATTTTAAAGGAAATGGCTGTGAGGCTGTTTTATTTACCATTGATTGAAATATAACGGAGGTTTATGAGCAATTCTGAGCATGATGAAAAACGCAGTGACCTGCATCCGGAAGAGGTAGCCTACAGTGGGCTTCTGGCCAGAAGGGCTGCAGAGCTTGCTCTTGAAAAAAAGTGCGAGCAGGTCAGGATTCTCGACCTGAAAGGGTTGACATCGGTTACGGATTATTTTGTTATTGTCACGGCGGACTCCGAGAGGAAGGCCAAAGCTGCAGCCGAGCATATTATCGAGGAACTGAAGGCGGACGATGAGAGGCCGATGCATGTGGAGGGTATGGATTCCATGCACTGGATACTGCTTGATTACGTTGATGTCGTGGTTCATATTTTCATGCCCGACGAGCGGAGCTTCTACGATCTCGAGTCGCTCTGGTCGGATGCGCCGGTTACCACGGTGAATTGATTCTTTCTCTTCAGCCCGCAGGTGCTCCGCCATCACCCCCGTTTTAAGATGTTGGCGGGATTTTATACATTACGCCCTTAAGCGGTTTACTATTAATTTATTACACGGAAAAAACCTATGCAGCGCGAAAGGATATTGCCGATCAGTATTGAAGAGGAAATGCGGGATTCCTATCTCGATTATTCCATGTCGGTTATCGTCAGCCGCGCGCTTCCGGATGTTCGCGACGGCCTGAAGCCGGTGCACCGGAGAGTGCTTTTCGGTATGCATGAACTCGGTCTCCAGGCGGGAAAACCGCACAAAAAATCGGCACGTATCGTCGGTGAAGTGCTCGGTAAATTCCATCCCCATGGAGACAGTGCTGTGTATGACAGTCTTGTGCGTCTGGTGCAGGATTTTTCGCTGCGCTATCCTCTCATCGACGGTCAGGGCAACTTCGGCTCCATCGACGGCGACTCCCCTGCCGCCATGCGTTATACCGAGGTTCGGATGAAGCCCATCGCCGGCGAAATGCTCAAGGACCTCGACAAGGAGACTGTCGATTTTTCCCTGAATTTCGACGATTCGCTCGAAGAGCCAACCGTGCTTCCTTCGGCAATCCCCAACCTTCTGGTTAACGGAGCTTCAGGTATTGCCGTCGGTATGGCAACCAACATTCCCCCACAGAATCTTCGCGAGGTTGTTGACGGCATCATCGCCGTGATCGAAAACCCCGAAATCGAGATCGCGGACATCATGAAGCATGTTATCGCTCCCGATTTTCCGACAGGGGGCATCATCTACGGCTACGAAGGGGTTCGCCAGGCTTACCTGACCGGACGGGGCAAGGTGGTGATTCGCGCAAGGGCGCTCGTCGAGGTGACCCAGAAGAACGGCCGTGAGTCCATTATCGTTACCGAACTCCCCTATCAGGTCAACAAGGTTCGCCTGATCGAGAAAATCGTCGAGCTGGTTCACGACAAGAAGCTCGAAGGCATAGCCGATATCCGCGACGAGTCCGACCGCGACGGCATGCGGCTTGTGATCGAGCTGAAGCGCGATGCGGTGGCCAAGGTTGTGCTGAACAACCTCTACAAGCATACCCCCATGCAGGAGACCTTCGGGGTGATCATGCTTGCCCTTGTGGACGGTGTACCGAGGGTGCTCAATCTCAAGGAGATGATGCACTACTATATCAAGCACCGGAACGAAATCGTGCTGCGCCGTACAAAGTACGACCTTACCGCGGCCGAAAAACGGGCCCATATTCTCGAGGGACTGAAAATCTGTCTCGACAACCTTGACGAGGTTATCACCACCATCCGCGAGTCGCCCGATACCTCCACGGCCCAGGACAGGCTCATGCAGCGATTCGGGCTTTCCGAGGTACAGTCAAAGGCCATTCTCGAAATGCGCCTGCAGCGCCTGACCGGCATGGAGCGCCAGAAAATCGATACCGAGTACAAGGAGACGCTTGTCGTCATCGACGAGCTGCGTTCCATTCTTGCCAGCCCCGAAAAGCAGTTGCAGATTATCCGCGACGAGCTGATGAGGGTTCGGGAGGTATACGGTGACGAACGCCGGACCGAGATTGTGCCCCAGGAGGGCGATTTCTCCATCGAGGACATGATCGCCCAGGAGGACGTGGTTATCACCATTACCCACGACGGATTCATCAAACGTTTTCCTGTTTCCGGATACCGTCGCCAGGCAAGGGGGGGCAAGGGGGTTACAGGCGCACAGGCCAAGCACGATGATTTTATTGAACACATGTTCATCGCCTCGACGCACAACTACATTCTTTTCTTTACCAATACCGGGCGGTGCTACTGGCTCAAGGTTTACGAAATTCCCGAAGCCGGCAGGGCCGCACGCGGACGTTCTCTGGCCAACATCATGGAACTGCGGTCCGGAGAGCAGATCAAGGCCTACATCAATATCCGAAACTTCGACGATCCGGGTTATATCGTGATGGCTACGACCAGGGGCATCGTAAAGAAAACCGCACTCGATGATTTCTCGAACCCCCGCAGGACCGGTATTGCCGCCATCACCATCGAAGAGGGTGATGAGCTGCTCGACGCACGTCTGACCGACGGCGATCATCAGATCATCCTGGCCAAAAGTTCTGCTTACGCGGTGCGCTTCCCTGAAAGCGAAATACGTACCATGGGCAGAACCGCAATGGGCGTCAAGGGTATCACTCTCGACAAGGACGAGAAATGTATTTCGATGGTCACCACCAAGCGCACCGATATGGCGCTGCTTGCCGTTACCGACAACGGATTCGGCAAACGCAGCCGTGTCGAGGACTATCGTCTCACCAAGCGTGGCGCCCGCGGGGTGATAACCCTCAAGGCGCATGAAAAGATCGGCGCGCTGGTCGGCCTTATCGACGTCAACGACGATGACGATCTCATCATCATCACCGCCCACGGTATCGTGAACCGCCAGCATGTATCGGATGTCAGGATGACCGGACGCAACACCTCCGGCGTCAGGCTGATCCGCCTTATGGCCGGCGACAAGATTTCCGCGCTTGCGCGGGTTCCGAAGAGCGACGAGGAGGATGTAGACGATACGGATTCGATTATCGAGGATGCCGACGGGCAGATCGATCTTTTTTAAACAGCGGAGAGATTCGGCAGAACACCCGGAAAGGGAGGGAGGTTAACATGGAACCCAACAGACCGTTTATCGTTAAAGAGCAGCCGGGTACAAAATATTACTGCGCCTGCTCCAAATCGCAGAACAGGCCCTGGTGCGACGGTTCGCACAAAGGCAGCGGCCTGCAACCCTACAAAGTTGAAATCGAGGTCGAAAAGAACGTCGCCATCTGCAATTGCGCTCTTTCGGCCAACATGCCTTTCTGCGACGGTGCTCACAAAAGTCTCAGGTAAGCGGCGGGTTCCGGGAAGCCGGTACCGATTTTTTACTAAACAACGAGAGAGAAACTTATGGCGCGACCGAAAAATGTGAAGCATATATTTGTTACCGGAGGGGTGATTTCTTCACTTGGAAAAGGCATACTGTCTGCTTCGCTGGGGCTTCTGCTGAAATCCAGGGGCCTTCGTGTAGCCATTCAGAAATACGATCCCTATATCAACGTCGATCCGGGCACCATGTCCCCATACCAGCATGGCGAGGTTTACGTTACCGACGACGGAGCCGAAACCGATCTCGATCTTGGTCATTACGAGCGTTTTCTCGACGAATCTACCTCCCAGTCCTCGAACCTCACCATGGGACGGGTCTACAAATCGGTCATCGACAAGGAGCGCCGGGGTGAATACCTCGGTGCGACGGTTCAGGTTGTTCCTCATGTGATCGACGAAATCAAGGACCGTATGGCGGAGCTCGCAAAAAACGGCAACCTCGACGTGCTCATCACCGAAATCGGCGGCACGATAGGCGATATCGAATCCCTTCCGTTTCTCGAGGCCATGCGCCAGATGAAGCTTGAAATGGGAGAGCGCAACCTGCTGAACATTCACCTCACCTTCGTGCCCTACATCAAGGCGGCAAGCGAGCTGAAAACCAAACCTACACAGCACAGCGTGAAAATGCTGCTCGAAACCGGCATCCAGCCGGACATTCTGGTCTGCCGGAGCGAAAAGCCGCTTTCGCGGGAGATCAAGAACAAGGTGGGTCATTTCTGCAACGTCAACGATCTCGACGTTATCGGGCTCAACGACTGCGATACCATTTACGAAGTGCCCCTCATGCTGCTTCATGAAAAGCTCGATCTGCGGGTGATGAAGAAGCTCGGGCTGAAGAAATTCAGGGAGCCGGACCTCAGCTACTGGCGGGAGTTCTGCAACAAGGTGAGCCATCCTCAGGATGGTGAGGTCACCATCGGCATCTGCGGCAAGTATACCGAGTATCCCGACGCCTACAAATCCATTATCGAATCCTTCGTCCACGCCGGAGCGAGCAATAACGTAAGGGTGAACATCCGCCTGCTCAAGGCCGAGGACGCCGAGGGGAAAAGCTTCGATTTCGAAAAGGAGCTCGAAGGGGTCAACGGCATTCTCGTGGCGCCCGGCTTCGGCGACCGGGGCATCGAAGGCAAGATCCAGTACATCCGTTTTGCCAGGGAGAGGAACATCCCCTTCTTCGGTATCTGCCTCGGCATGCAGTGCGCCACCATCGAGTTTGCCCGCAACGTCTGCGGCCTGCACGAGGCCAACTCCACCGAATTCAACAAGCGCACCCGCTTTCCGGTCATCGACCTCATGGAGCACCAGAAGAAGATCAAGGAGAAAGGGGGCACCATGCGCCTGGGGAGCTATCCCTGCATTCTCAGGGACAGCTCGAGAGCCCACGCCGTCTATCAGAAGTTTCTCATCAACGAGCGGCACCGGCACCGGTACGAATTCAACAATACCTTCCGCAAGCCCTTCGAGGACAACGGCATGATCTTTTCCGGAACATCTCCGAACGGCGAGCTTGTCGAGATTATAGAGCTCAGGGACCACCGCTGGTTTGTCGGCGTGCAGTTCCATCCGGAGCTGAAATCACGGGTGCAGAGGGTGCATCCGCTCTTTCACGGCTTTGTGGCTGCGGCCAAGGCGTATCGCCAGGGAGAGCGGCAGATGGAGCTACCGGTAGACCAGCCGGCTGTCAGTGCGCCCGATATGGCCTCGTTCGAGCCTGCCGAAAGCGGGATAGAGCTCTGAACGGTCATTTTTCCCGAATTTTTTGGAGGAAAAGGGAAAAAGGATTTGGAAGTGTGGGAGAGGGGTGATACATTAGGAGCCCGTTGAGGAATGAGACAAAACGACTCGACGGTAAAACGCCCGAAAGGGTTATGTTATTTGACG
>NZ_JAIOZR010000020.1 GCF_021740465.1 Chlorobium sp.
GAGTTTCTCGAATTCGTATCTCGGAAAAATCTTCAGTAACTCTCCCAGAATCGTTGTAACTTGTTTCATGGTCTGGAACTCCTTGTGAATAGAGCTGATACCAAAAGTTTCGTCACTTTTAATATCGCCGTTTCCTCTGTGCTTTCAGACCTTCTTTATTTTTTACCGGACACTACTGTTCTTCACCAATAAATAAACCTCCAGCCACGATGATGCCCTTGGCATTTGGATGTGGGTATTGGTACTGTTCGCAAAACAGATGGTATGCAGACCACGCTCACGTAATTGAACAATATTATCCGGCGTATCCTCGATATAAATATCTGCTCCTACCTGCTCCTTCTCCTTCATGAAACAGAGATCCCAGTAAGGAATACCGTGGCTGTCGAGCCATTCGACGGTCTGCTGCACTGACGAGGCATGAAAATAGTGGATAAAAAGGCGGTGAGTGATGATCCTTATACGATAGCCTTCGTCCGAAAGTTTGCGAAGGTACTTCCTTGCCCCCGGAATCATGGGCATGCTACTGAAAAGCTCCCGCTGCGTCACGGCAAAACGGTGCAGACTTTCGTACTGGCTCTTGTCGAGCACGCCCCATTCACCAAGACCGTAGGAAACATTGACGGGCAGTTCATCGATCGATTTCTCGAACCACTCGGCGGCAATCTCGCGCATGCGCTTGTAAAAATCGGCACAAACGCCGTCGAGATCCACGCCAATGACTATTTTCGGCTTTTCAGGCATAAAAAGTGTGGATTCAATAGAGCGCCCTATCGAACGCTTTCCGGTGCTTCCGGGTTATCTCATGCTCTTCGCCAAGGTATCTGAAAATCGCGATACAAGCCTTACGGGAGCTATCATCATCAAAATAACGGTTTTCACGAATAACACCGATAAATCCCTCAAGTGCCTCATCAAAATTCTCGCCGGCAAGTTTCAGGAGCGCGTCGGCATAACAGTCACGGACAGGGTCAAGAGGAAGCGCGTCTTTCTGCAACATGAGCAGACGGGCGATCACCAGCGCCGCTTCGCAGAGCGATACATATTCCGCTTCGCCTTCAAGGCGCCTGCAAAGATTCACGGCTTCATACGGATGAGAAAAAAGCCTCAGGCGGATAAGCAGGGCGAGAGCCTTGCTGTTCATGGGCTCTTTCTGCAGCACACCCTCAGCCAGTGATGCAGCCATGCCACATTTTCCCTGAAAAAAGAATTTTTCAGCCAGATCGACCTCTTTGGCGTAAGGACCGGGAATAACCTTTTTCAGCCACTGCTCGATCTGGTATTCCGGCAACGCCCCCGAAAAGGAATCGACAACCTCTCCGTTTACAAAAAGCCTGACATCGGGAATGCCTTTCACGCCGAAACGTTCGGCAAGCTCCGGAAATCTCTCCGTATCGATTTTCACCAGCTTCCAGGAACCGGAATATTTTTCTGCAAGACGTTCGAGTATCGGCGCCAGCATACGGCAGGGAGCACACCATGCCGCCCAAAAATCAACAAGTACGGGAATATCATGGCTCTGATCCAGCACATCACCCTGAAAATCGAAATGCTCTGTTGTCATAACCGCCGGAATGGAATTATTGGTTGGACAGAAACGGTTACTTTCGCAGTTGTAACCGCTTCTGAAAAAAAGTGAACTGGGGGCCACCAGTGGCTTCACTTATTGTAAAGGATTAATTCCTTTTGACCAAAAGGAATAAGCCTTGAAACGGCGACAGAAGGTCTTTCTCGCCCTGAAGAACGACATCATGGCGGAAGATCATGACATCCGGCAATCCACGGTATGGAAAATTCCCCAGGAACAAATTAACCGGACATACCATTACCATCGCTATCAGAGGGCTATTTGCCTCAACCGTATAGCCGTTCACCCGATCAGAAACAGCAAATGGACAGAGCAAACAGTGATCTTTCCACATTTGTGGGCACCGCGCTTGCCGACGGAATTTCCCGTACAGCGATCAGGAACGCCCTCCTTCAGGCCGGATGGCAAAATGACCGGATTGAACGGGCTCTTGGAGACTATGCCGAACTGGATTTCCCTCTTCCTGTTCCCAGACCAAAACCGTATCTTTCTGCGCGTGAAGCTTTTTTTTACCTGCTTCTTTTTGCCACCCTCTACATCAGCGCCTTCAATTTCGGCAACCTTCTTTTTGTTTTTATCGAACACGCCTTTCCCGATCCCGCACTCGAAGAGATAACCGTAAACTGGAACAGCCAAAGAATCCGCAGCGCAATTTCAGCACTGATCGTTGCTTTTCCGGTATTTCTCTATCTTTCGGGAAAGATAAACCGGGAATTGCTGAGTTCACCTGCCGGAAGAGCCTCCGCAATACGACGCTGGCTTACCTATATCACGCTCTTTATTGCGTCTGGCATTATAATCGGCGATCTCATTGCCATTCTCTATAACTTTCTTGGGGGAGAACTCACAACCAGGTTTATCCTGAAATCGCTCACAATCGGAATTCTGGCAGGAACGCTGTTTTTCCACTATATCAATGGATTGCGCAGGGAGGAACAGGAACCATGAACGAGTTCCTGAAGAAAAAAAAACTTGCCCTTTACCTCTCGGCTCTTGTAACAGCTGCTGTCATCTAAGGGATGTTCCTTACCGGCTCACCTTTTCAGCAGAGAGAGAAACGGTTCGATGAACGACGGGTCGAGAATCTCCGGGAGATTGCGCTCTCAATCGATTACTTTTTTTCCCGATACGGTTCGATCCCCGAGAGTCTCGAACAGCTTGAAAAAAGCGGAAACATCGCCATCGATATCACAGACCCTGAAACGGACAAGATTTATGACTATGAAAAAATCTCCAAAGCCACATACAGATTATGCGCAGTGTTTTCGCAGCACTCTGAAAAAAATGTCGATAAATTCCTGTCCCATGGAGCCGGGAAGGTGTGTTTTGTGTTGAACGCAAAAAAAATCGAAACCCGCTAAACTCCATTGTCTCTTTACGCAAGCAAGACCATGCAAAAAAACGGTCAGACAAATCAAAGCGTCACCGATTTCGAGAAAAGATTCAGCACGATCACACCGGCAACGATGAGAGCAATACCCACCAGGGCTCCGGCATCGAGCCGCTGCTGATAGAGCACCCAACCTGCAAGTGTAATCAACGCCACCCCGACCCCCGACCAGATGGCATAAACCACACCCAGGGGAAAAGAACGAAGCGTCAGCGAGAGAAAATAAAAGGATGAGCTGTAGCCCGCAGCCACAAGCAGCGAGGGCCAGAGTCTGGTGAATCCTTCAGCCGCTTTCAATGCCGAAGTGGCGGCAACTTCGGAGATGATAGCAATGACAAGATATACCCAGTGCATAGGAAAAGCAGAAAAATGTTGCGTATGAGCACCCGCCTCCCTCTCCGGTAACGGCCCGGAATACCGGCGAACAAGAAACCCGGAACAGGAAGGAAGTCGATAGGCACTTGTAAGAGGATGTTTCAATACCGATATTACGAAGTTCCCCGATGAACGGAAAGCTGAAGTTAACGACACCATGACAGAAACGCGCAAACGCATCTTCCCCATCATGAATAACATCATCGCAACGATAATCACCCCCCTTCTTCTTGCGGCTTCCATACAGCAGTCTTACGCAGAGACTCCCACTGCTGCCACATGCAGGCCTGGCCAGTCCGGATGCATCACGGTATTTATCCGGGAGCTGAAAAAACCCGAAGGCACGCTTGGCGTCTTGCTCTACTCCTCGAAAAAAGGCTTTCCCGACAAACCCGATCTGGCGGTTGCAAGACGCATCAAAGCAATAAGCAGCACCGCCCATGAAGTGAGCTTCGAAAACATCCCTTTCGGCACCTATGCCGTAAGTGTCCTCCACGATGAAAACAGCAACGGGAAAATGGATAAAACCTTTATCGGCATCCCGAAAGAGGGATTCGGGGTATCCAACAATCCTAAAATCAAAACCGGACCGCCGAGCTTCAGCGAAGCCCTCTTTACGCTCGACCATATACAGGCGGACGTGATGGTGACCATGAAATATTTCTAGGCCGGGCTCATCCATAAATCCAGAACCATTACCCATGAACAAACGAACCGCACTCAGAGCCACGCTACTCCCGGTTTTCACCGCCGCCGCATTTGCCGCCGCAGGCTGCAGCCCGACAGTGAAGGTCGAAGCGCCCGACAAGCCTATCGTCATCAACATGAATATCAAGATCGATCACGAAATCAGGGTAAAGGTAGACCGTGAACTCGACTCGCTGCTCGATACGAAAAAAGGGTTATTCTAAACAGGAGGGAAAAAACATGACAGGAACCATGATAAAATCAACGGCATTGAAAGCCCTGCTTGCACTGTTGCTGTTTGCCGGTTTCTCGGCACCGGCGTTTGCACTCGATCTTGAAACCGCCCGGGCACAGGGTCTGGCAGGCGAAGTGGACAACGGCCTGCTGGCCGTGCCTCCCGGAGCAGGTGGGGAAGCCCAGGGAATCATAGCGACCATCAACAACCAGCGACGGGCTGAATATGCGAAAATAGCAGCACAGAACAATCTCTCTCTCGACGTCGTCGGCAGCATGATGTTCGAAAAAATCTATACCCGCCTTCCGGCCGGAACCTGGGTACAGGTAAAGGGGCAATGGAAGAAAAAGGCAGGATAAGCCTCAAAACCGGGCCTGAACGTGAAATGGACACATCGAATCCTCGTTGCGCTGCTGCTTGCAGTTATCCTTCTGCCGCTGGCGGCATGGCTGGCTTTTCCGTGGTATCTGCAGCTGCTCGTTGACCGCATACTCGCAGGAAAGCCCTTTCACGTTGAGATTTCGGGATCCGGCATACCGGGGCCTGCCGGGTTCGGATTCCGAAATCTGACGGCATCGTTCACCGTCCCCCCCGACCAGTGCAGCAGCAAACCTGCAACCTACAAACTCTCCCTTGTCAACGGCCGCATATCCTGGAATATCGGCGCTCTTGGCACTCTTTTCTTCTCCGATCGCCTGCAAACTGCTTTCACTCTGCGAGCCGACTCGCTCTGCATTCAGCCCGAACCCGGAAGCTTCATGTTCGAAGACCGGGACCCACGAATCGATATGCAAATCGCCATTGCCCGCCGCCGGGGAGCCCCGATGGAATTTCAGCCTTACCGCGTTTCCTATGCGATCCGGAACGCTTCGGTTACGAGGGAAAAGCTCCGTCTGGCCGGTATCGATTACAGGGTATCGCTTTCCAGCGCCGGAAAATGGCAGCAACCGTCCGACACCCTCCACATCCGGAAACTCTACAGCGATGGAAACCTCGCTCCGGTGGGTGATTTCAGGGCGCTGTTCGGTTCGAAGCGTGATCCCCTCAAACCCTGCACCCTTATTCTCAGCAACTGCTCCATCAATCTTTTTGAATGGAATGGTGCCGCAGAGCGGATCGAATACGATCTCAGGAAGCAGGAGACCAGCTTTACGCTCATGCTTGCTGAAATTCCCCTGAACGAACTCCCCTGGTTCAAACCATCCGAAAAAATACCGCTCAAGGGTTTAGGCCGGGTGAGCGGCTCACTCCCCATCGAGTTCAGGGATTCCACGGTTCTGATCCGTAACGCCCTGGTCGCCGGAGAAGCCGGCGCCGGAATCCTCTATCCGGTTAAAAACAGCAACCGCTGGTTTTCACTCGATATCGGGCCGAAGCCGGGTTCTGCTGAAATACTGAAAAACCTCAATGCGACCATCACGCTCAACAGCCGGAATAAAAACCTGTCCGGCCTTGCCGTTCGTGATTTTTCGGCGGAACTCTTCGAGGGAAAACTGCAGAGTTCGCCATTCATGTTCGATCCCGTAAAAAACGAGGTCATGCTGACCATGAGCATGGAGGATATCCGCATTCTTGACCGCCTGAACTATCACGGCGAAACCCGGGGATCCTTCAAGGGCGGCCTTTCAGGAACCGTTCCGCTTGCATTCGGTAAAAAAGGGCTCACGTTCGGCCAGGTCAGCCTGGCCTCTGCCTTAACATTCAGCGACATCGCGCTCCGCGATATTCCCGGACTGACGGGGGAAAGCCGTCTGAAGACACCGCTTGCCTCAGGAACACTCAACGGCACGCTTCCTCTCGAATACCGCAACAGCACCATTAAAGTCCAAAGCGGTATAATTTCCGGCTCGAAAAGCTCCGGAATATTCTTTTATGATAAGGAGAACCGGCAGTGGCTCTCTTTCGGTCTTGCCTCGAATACCGGCAGCCGTGCATTGTTCAGCAACATAAACGCATCCCTGGGACTTGATGCAGCAGGTGACAAATCGCAGCATTACTCCCTTAAACTGCTTTCTGCCGAAACACTTGGCGGAACCATTCTTGCTGCCCCGATGGTTTTCAGCGTCAACGACAAGGATATCCCTGTGACGCTAAAATTGAACAATATCAATGCTCTCGACCGGATTAAACTCCATGGCGACTTCAAAGGGTCGCTGAGCGGATCGGTAAGCGGTACGCTCCCGCTGGTTATGGGAAAACAGGGATTTATGATCAGGAAGGCCAGGCTGCGTTCAAGCGGAGGAGGAACCATTACCGTTGCACCACCAAAACTGAAAAGAAGCGCGACCGAGCGTATTTTCGGCGTCCCTGATCAGGAGGCCGACTACAGCTTCAAAAGTCCGGATATTCTCTTTACACGCCACTACGACGGAAAAATCGCGATGGATTTCAGCCTTGGGGAGCTGAAAAGAAAAACCGGGAGCGGAGAGATCCTGCTAACCGCTCCGAAAGGAATCCTTGCAATGTGGCAGAATAGAAAATATCCCGACCTGGTAACCCTTTCCAATTTTCATGCAGGCTTTTTTGACGGGACAATCGCCATCAGCAGCGTCGAGTACGATATGGCAAAAAACAAGGCAGAAACCGTTCTGCACTTGAACAATATTCCCCTGCAGAAACTGCTTGACTTGCAGGGCACTAAAAAAATCTATGCGACCGGTACGGTAAAAGGCTCAATCCCCGTAAAAATATCGGGCACGGTGATTGAAATCATGGACGGGATAATGAGCGCCGAATCCGATGGACAGATCATCTACGCCACAACACCCGAAGAGAGAGCCCTTGCCAACCAGGGACTTCGCACCACCTATGAAGCGCTCTCGAACTTCCTCTACATACAACTGGCATCATCAATTTCCATGGCTCCCGACGGGAAATCGATCCTGACCATTCGCCTTAAAGGCAACAATCCCGACTTTCAGGGGGGACGCCCTGTCGAACTCAATCTCAATGTCGAACAGAACCTTCTCGATCTCATGCGCAGTCTCTCCATCTCATCAAATCTCGAACGGGTAATTACTGAAAAAACACTCCAGAAAAACAAATAAACGAACACCAAGCTCCTATTTACCAGGAAAAACCTGTTTTAATTGCCTGATTATCATAAATTAAAAACTAAACAACTTCCAATTCTCCCAGCCCCTTACGCACAATAACAGACAATGTCACATCACGTGATACAAAACGGAAACCTGTTCTTCAATATCTATGCACTGCCGCTTTTTGCCAATTCGCTGTTTCTGGGCATTCTGGCCTATCATGCCTGGAGCAGAAGAAAAAACCACGGTGCAGGCTATTTTTCTCTGCTGCTTGTCTGCAGTCTTGTTTATTCGTTTTCTTACGGGCTTGAAATATCATCGTTGAACCTCCAGACCGCCCTTTTCTTCATCCGCATCGAATACCTCGGCATCGCATTCATCCCTCCGGTTTTCCTTCTGTTCGCACTCTCCTATACAGAAAGCCTGAAAAAGTTTTCCACTCCCCTGCTGACCGCGATTTTCATGATTCCGTTTATAACCGCGGTTCTTGTTGTAAGCCTCGACCTTCACCCATTCATTCACGAAGATATCCGGCTGGTCAAAAGCAGACTGTTTCCTGTCGTTGTCATAAAGCCGGGAATCTGGTACTGGGTCACTCTTGCATACAACAACCTCTGTATTTTTTTCAGCAATCTCCTGTTCTACAAACTCTGGAAGCGAAGCGAGGCGATCTATCGCAAACAGCTGGCCATTCTTGTCACAGGAGCCATGATTCCATGGATAAGCAACATCATCTACCACGCTGGATTAGCTCCATTGGAAATCGATCCGGCTCCGATTGCCTTGTCGTTCAGTGCCGTCATGATCTATATCGGGCTGTTCTATTATAAATTCTTTGACCTCGCGCCTGCAGTCAGGGATATTGTCTACGAAAAAATACCCGATGCGGTGCTTGTTATTGACCCTAAAAACCGGATCGCCGACTGCAACAAAACCGCATTGAACATTCTTGAAATCACCCCGAAGGATATAGGAAAACCTGCCGATCAGATACTGCGAGCCTGGCC
The DNA here is from genome assembly GCF_021740465.1 of Chlorobium sp. Lineage (GTDB taxonomy): Bacteria > Bacteroidota > Chlorobiia > Chlorobiales > Chlorobiaceae > Chlorobium. The sequence goes on from NZ_JAIOZR010000020.1 coordinate 8,321, forward strand.
GGAACTGAAACAGCTGATCGGCAAAACAGAAGAAATCGCCCAGGTAGAACTGAAAAAGCAGAAACACGATCAAGTGAAATGGTTCGACATCGATATTCTCGAACTGCCCGATAAATCGGGGATGTTAGCAGGACGCATTATCGTCCTGCATGATATCACCCGGCGCAAACAGGTAGAAGAGGATCTGATTGCAACAAGACAGAAGGCTGAAGCCGCCAACAGGGCAAAAAGCAATTTTCTGGCGAATATGAGCCATGAAATACGCACTCCGCTCAACGGTCTTATAGGGTTTTCATCGTTGCTCATGAAAACCGCCCTCGACGAGTTACAGTTCAATTATATCAATACCGTCAACAGCTCCGCAATACAGCTTCTGGGACTGATTAACGATATTCTCGACCTTTCCGAAATTGAAGCCGGAAAACAGGTTCTGTCGGAAGAAAATGTCTCTCTTGAAGAACTGGCCGAACAGGTTATCGACATGATTACCTATTCCGCTCACAGCAAGAACCTTGAACTTTTGCTCGACATTCCTGCTGCGTTACGATCTGTGACCCTGCGTGCCGATCCGGTCCGCCTGAAACAGATACTGATCAACCTTCTGGGAAACGCCGTAAAATTCACCTTGGAGGGGGATATTGAATTACGGATTGCAACCACACCAGCATCGCAAAACTCGTCGGAAATGACCATAGTTTTTTCGGTGAAAGACACGGGGAAAGGAATTTCCCCGGAAAACCGGAAAAAGATTTTTGAAGCATTTTCCCAGGAGGACATGTCCACAACCAGAAAATTCGGCGGTACCGGTCTTGGACTCACCATATCGAACAAATTGCTGCAACTGATGGGATCATCCTTACAGCTTGAAAGCATTCCCGGTCATGGAAGCTGTTTTTTCTTCTCTCTTTGCCTGCCCGTTGTCGAAAAAAGGGGGAAAATTATTCCGGAAAAGCTCTCCGGCAAAAAAATACTGATTGTCGACAACAATACCCGCAATCGCGAGCTGCTCGCAAAAACCCTCGAATCCGCATCGATCGCCTGCGAAAGCGCTGCAGGAAGCAATGAGGCTCTTAAAAAAGCCGGATTATTCAATGCCTTCGTCATCGACTACCACCTTCCAGACATGAACGGCATCGAGCTCACAGAGAAAATCCGCAGAAGCCAAACGACGGCACCCGTTCTCATGATGTTTCATGCGACCGATGATCCCGCTCTTTTTTCGGCGGCTCAGGAAACAGGGAGCTGCACTGCCGTGATAAAACCCGTGAAACGAAGCCAGCTGTTTGAGTTGCTTGCCGATCTGGAAAACGGAGAGAAAAAAAGCATGATACCCTCTGCTGAGTTGGTGGAAGACATTCCCGAGGAGTACAAAAAGTGCACCATTCTCATTGCAGAAGACAACAGCACCAATATGCTGCTTGCCAAAGCGGTACTGCTTAAAATTCTCCCGGAAGCAAAAATCCTTGAGGCCGCAAACGGCAGAGAAGCCGTCTTGATGTATACCACCCATAATCCCGACCTTGTTTTCATGGACATTCATATGCCCGAGATGAACGGTCTTGAAGCCTCAGCTGCAATACGACAGGTGGAAAAGGGCTGGCGATGCCCGATTGTCGCCATGACGGCAGACTCTCTCAGAGAATTAAACGGTCAATTCGACAGCTTCGGGATAGATGACGCCATCATTAAGCCATATACACCGGAGACGGTCAGAAAGACTCTCTCGACATGGCTGCAAAAAAGCCAGCATGCGACAAAACCGTAGGAAACCCGGGGAAATCAACACAAATGTAGATTATCAAAAAGAACAGTAGCCCACCGAAAAACCTTATCTATCTGATTAATAATACTTTAGAATAAAGCAAACAACATGGCACGGTAATTGATTACTATTCTTGTCATATAAAAGACAGTAATCAAACAATATGTTTCCATACGCCATGAACAGTGTAATGACCCGATACGGTGAACTTTCAGGAGTGGAATTCCAGACACTCTTTTCGAACGGCAAAATGGACGGCTGTCTTGTAAGCAGACCCAATCTGCTAAAAACCCCCTATGGAGAAATTGTTCCCCAGTATGAAGCCGAAGACATGGGCCGCCGTACACTAAAGCCGATCTATTTCTACAAGGACGGATCGCTGAAATCGGTTGCCCTGCAGACACAGAGCATGATCGACACGCCGGCGGGCCGGTTTCCTGCTGAACTGGTCACCTTCCATAAAAACGGCTCGATACGCAGGGTTTTCCCTCTCGACGGCAGCCTCAGCGGGTTCTGGTCGTGGCAGAACGAGTTCGCACTTGCCGAAGCTGCAACGTTCGACACGCCGGTCGGCAGGCTCGAGGCGAAACTCATTAATATCCAGTTCTACGAAAGCGGCGCACTCAAAAGCATCACCCTCTGGCCGGGCCAGGTGATTACCCTGTCAACTCCCCAGGGAGCTATCCAGGTCAGAAAAGGCGTCGCCTTTTACGAGTCAGGAGAGATCCGATCATTCGAGCCGCTGAAAAAAACCGCAGTGCTCACCCCGATCGGGCAGGTGCTTGCCTACGACAATGAACCCAACGGCATCCATGGCGACATCAATTCCGTGCAGCTTGCTCCGGACGGAAGCATTGAAGCACTCAGCACCGTCGATCATGCCGTTATTGTTTCACTGCCGGAACAGAACGGTGAAATATTCAGACCAGGGGTAAAAAACAATGTCTGCGGTGACGAAAGAAAGGTGAGCGTACCCATGAAGATCAGGTTTAAAAACAACATGGTCGTTTTCCATGAGAACCCCCGGTTTTCGTTCGACATCAACAAATACCGCTTCAGGATAAAAGCACTTACCGAAGAAATAAACGAACCTGCGTATTCATGCGGATAAATCCGCGACCAAAGATTACATGCTGATGAGGCAGCAGCCGACCCATACGGCGGTTTCTGTCAGTTCGCTGACAGCGCCCAGAACATCCCCAGTCACGCCGCCTGCCTTGCGGCGGGCGATCAAGCCCGTTGCAAGTGCGCTCATGAGCGCGGAAGCAAGAGCAATCCCGGCAAGCAGGAGATCGGCCTGAAGCAGAAGAAGCAGCAGCGACGTCGAAAAGAGGGTCGTCAGAACAAGATGAGAACTGCCCGCTCCGATGACGAACGCCTGGGCAGTCCCCCCTTCGGTGCGGGCATAGGGCATCGTGGAGGCGAGCAGAACCTGGACCCATCGGGCCAGCAGAACCCCGGATGCAAGCGCGCCGTAGGCATGCAGATCGACAAGTTTCACGGCGGCAATCCATTTCAGCAGAAATATCAGTACCAGCGAAAGGGCTCCGAATGAACCGACGTTCGGATCTTTCATGATGCGCAGCACGGCTTCGCGGTTTTTCCCGCCCCAGAAACCGTCGGCAAGGTCTGCAAGACCATCGGCATGCAGACCCCGCGTCAGAAGAACACCGGCAAGAACGGCAACGAAACCGGCAAGTTCATGCCAGCCGGTCGAAGCGGCCGCACAGGCGGTAAAAGCCTGCAGGACACCAAGCAGCAATCCGACGAGCGGGAACCAGTAGAGCGCCGTACTGAAGCGGAGCGCATCCTTTCCCGGAACCGACAGAACCGTCAGGGTACGAAATGCTGTCACAAGCCCTTTGAATGCTTCCAAGATGGTCATTTGAAATGGTTCTCAAGAAACGCGCCGAGGGTTTCCATGAAAATCTCCGGTTTTTCCTCCTGGGGCAGATGGCCGCACTCCGGCACAACCTTCAGTACGACGTTGGGCAAAACTTCGGAAAGCCTGAGGGTCTCGGCAGGCTTCACCATCCGGTCGTGATCTCCGGTCATGACCAGTACGGGAACGGCGATTCCTCCCAGCCTGGCCTCAAGTCCGAGATTGTGACTTGAGAGCAGCAGCTCCCAGAACGCCCTGCCCCAGCGTCCCTGCATCATGTCCCGGCGATATGCCAGAAGCAGCTCTTTTCCGGGCATTGACGGGTCATGCCAGAAGGTCCGGTGAAGCCTGTTGAAAACCGCACCGATCATCAGCCTGGCGAACTGTCCACCCGGAGAAGCCGCCGCTTTGAGCAGAGGATAGAGCCATGGGGGAAATTCACTGGTTGCATAGCCGCTGTAAACCATTGCGTCGGCCAGCACAAGTCCCGAAACCTTGCCGGGGTGCCTGATCGCCGCAAGCAGGGCGATGGTGCCTCCCGTGGAGTTGCCGACAAGCACGGCCTGAGGGTGACCGAGTTTTTCAAGCAGCGCAGCGACAAGATCGGCCTGGCCTTCGGGACTGTATGGATTCGGCTTTCCCGGAACGGGAAGAGGACGAGCGGTGCTGCCGAATGCCGGACGGTCGATGGCTATCACGGTAAAGCGTTCAGCCAGGGGTTCGAAAACAAGTCTCCAGCTCCTCATGGAGAGAAAGCTGCCGTGCAGGAAAAACAGCACAGGGCCGCCGCTGCCCAGAGAACGACAGTGCACCTGCAAACCGTTCACGTCGATAAACCGCTCTCCGGCTTCCTGCGGCCCTGCACATTCACGCTTGCCCTCACCCATGGCTTTCCCCGGATTTTTCACTTACTTGTGCAGTGCTGAACGTAGCCATCTCGTTATACATTTTCAATGCTCCATCGATGACCTGCATGGCAAGCGCCGCCCCGGTACCCTCTCCAAGCCGGAGGTCGAGGTCGAGAATCGGACGCAGGCCAAGCTGCTGCATGACGGTTTTATGTCCCTGTTCATTCGATACATGGCTGAAAAAAAGATAGTCGTTTACCGCAGGGCATATCTTCATGGCAACAACGGCTCCAGCCGAGGATATAAATCCGTCTACGACAACCGGAATCCTGCAGGCCGCAGCTCCAAGCACAAACCCTGCAATTGCGGCGATTTCGTAACCTCCCAGGGCCGCAAGCGCGGCGAATGGAGTCCCACATGCCGAACGGTTCACGTCGATGGCCTTGCGGATAACCGATTTTTTGTGTTCAAAGCGGGCATTGTCGATGCCGGTTCCCCTTCCCGTGATGGTTTCGGGGGAAACGCCGAGCAATACCGCATAGAGGGCTGTCGCCGGAGTGGTGTTGGCAATGCCCATCTCGCCGGTTCCGAGAAGGTTATACCCCGCCTTTTGCGCATCATCAGCCAGCCCGGCACCGCACAACACCGCCTGAAGAGCCTCGGCTTCGCTCATGGCGGGGCCGCATGCGATATTGGCGCTCCCCGGCCTGACCTTTTTATGGACAAGTCCCGCCAGACCGCCAAAATCGTGATTGACTCCGACGTCCACGACCTCGAGATCGGCTCCGGCATGCCTCGATAGCACATTGATGGCGGCTCCTCCGCGCACCATATTGTATACCATCTGCGGCGTCACTTCGGCAGGAAAAGCCGAAACCCCTTCGGCGGCAACGCCGTGATCAGCGGCGAAACAGCAGATTTTCTTTTTTTTCAGTTTCGGTGAAAGCTCTCCTGTTGCAAGAATGAACTGCATGGCTATCTCTTCAAGTCGGCCAAGGCTTCCCTTCGGCTTGGTAAGATCGTCGAGATGCGCCTGAACCACGGCTCCGAGCGAGCGGTCGACAGGACGGATGCGCTGTAAAAGAAGCTGAAGGCTTTCCGGCATAAATGAAGTGATTGGTAAAAAAGTTATGTAATGAAACCTCCACGACAAGCAGGGGCCGCTACTTCAACCGGAGAGGCAGCCCGCTGCAGAGAAGCCATGCCTGCGAAGAGAGAGCCGCCACTTTCTGGTTCACGCCGCCTGCGATATCACGGAATTTCCGGGCCATGGCGTTTTCGGGCACAATACCCATTCCGACCTCGTTCGAAACCAGTATGACGTTGCAGGGCGGCTTGCTCAGCACATCGAGCAAGGCTTCGATTCTCCGGTCGATCTCCTTTTCACCGGGGGATTCGAAACGGTACATGAGATTGCCTGCCCAGACCGTAAGGCAGTCGACAAGCACCACATCGATACCTGAAGGCAGATTCCCGATTGCCCGGTCGAGATAAAGCGGCTCCTCCACGGTTACAAAACCCTCTCCCCTTTCCAGGCGATGCCGGTCTATTCGATCCTGCATTTCGTGATCGAAGGGTTCGGCCGTTGCAAGAAAAACCCTCTTTTCGAAAGATTGCGCATACTTTAGCGCAAAGGCGCTTTTACCGCTCCTGGCGCCTCCGGTCACAAAAACAACATCGGCCATCATGCTCCCTGAATGGTTACAATCCGTAAAAACGCCAAGATACAAACTATTTCACTTCAATCGGCAATTTCGCGCGATACGGCATATTTTGCAATGGACGGAAATTTTGTATAACTTTCAAAAGAAGTTCTTTTAGCAAGAACAAAAGAGCCCTCTTACCCCTAATAATTTTCATCCGAAGTACGGAATCCCTGAAAATCCGGTTCCCGCATGACCTTGCTCACCCGACAGAAACAAGGGATAAACTCTCATGAACATGAAATCGCCCCGTTTAACTCTCTTTCTTTTCTCGGTGCTTCTTCTGGCTGGCAACAGCATACCGGCGCCGGTATCGGGATCGCAAAAGACCGGTACCACAACACTCTCGATCAAACTGCCCGACTGCATTATCCTGCATTACTATTCCGCGCTGAACCTGACATTTGAGGAGTACTCCCGGGCCATTGAAGAAGGAGGCGGCGGAACATGGAACGTCCAGTGGAACGGAGCCGCAGCCGGAGGAAACCAGTTATCGGCAAGCAGCATCCAGGATGTGCTTCCCGGAACGGTCGCCCTGACCATACCCAACGTCTGGGCAATCAGGGGACTTTCCCCTTCAGGTAACGCAAAGGTTACCATTACCGTCGTCAACAACCAGTTGGTATCGGGCTCTTCGAAAATAACAATCCTGAGCGGTTCCGACCAGACCCTGATCGACGACAATGCCGGACATTCCGGCACAAGCATCAATACAAGCCTCAATGGAATCGCTGCATCGAACGCAACCATCGGCAACGTCCGCATGACCCTCGACTTTTCGAAAACAAACATGGCCGGAGCACACAGTGGCGGCCAGTACAAGATAACGGCAGAAACCATTTAACCGGACCCGACTGCCCCGCACCATCAGGAAACAAAAGGAGGCCGTCCGTCGTCCCAACTGAAATCATGAACCGTCCCCTGACACGATGAAGAACTGTTTTTGCCTTCCCCGACCGACATTTCCCGACCTGTCATTGAAACATCCGGCCTGCCATATGGAGCTGTTTTGCGGCAAAGCGTTCGCAACCCTGATCTTTCTGTTCTTTATCCTTACAAGCCAGCCTGCATGGGCTGCCTCGTTCACCATTACATCCTCCAGGACACTGACAGCCGCAGCACTGAGTGAAATCGGACTTTCATCCAGCGGTACGGCATACAGCGAGGGCAGCTACAATACCGATGTCACGTGGGAAGGCGATGTGGACGGGCAGGCGTCGAGTTTCGATCAGGTCATTACCGGAAACACTGTAGTACGCAACAATATCCTCCTCTGGTACTACATCTACAACAGCGGCTACGAATCCCGGCCGACCTTCAATGTCAGTTACCGGATATTCGGCACAGGAGGCATCGAAAATACCCTTTCATGCCTGACAGCCAGTTCATCAACCATCGGAGCGACCATCACCGCTCAACCGGTCACCTGCTCGAAACAGAGCGGATCGAACTACCGTTGCAATGGCTACGCCAACCTGACACTCAATCTTGACGATGCAAAACGCTCCGGCACCTATCGTGGAACCGTCCAGATCACCATTGTCTATTACTGATTCTGATTCTCCTCCCCCCTGCTTCATAATTTCCGCCGCCTCCGCTTCTCTCTTCTCCATTCCCTTTGCATCTCTCTTGCGAAATCCAGAAATCCTCATCACCCTTCTGTTCGCTCCCGCTTGCAACCACCGACATGCCCCCCCTCCCGAGCCAGAAAATGACCATTTATGACCTGTAAAAAGAGGCTCCAATAACGTTCTTCTCTCGGCAGCAGTGCAGGAAAAGCATCTTCATCTCACGTTCATGGCACAGCGAACCGCACCAATGGCACGCATCCGAAACCGGACAAAAAAAATCGCCTCAACGTATCGGAAACAGAACAACTGTCTCATGGCGCAACGGTTCAATGGTCAGCGCAGCATGGGTGAGGAAAAAGGCGTCACAAAGGAGAGAAATGGTCAACTCATTATTTTAAAAAAGCTTATCCAGCACAACAGCTCTCTTTTCAATACCCGGCACGGTTATTGTTTAATGACTGACAGAAACGAACCCCAACGTAACTGGAACAGTCATCATGAAAACCCTCAACGCCAAGATCAGAAGCCTTATCCTCGGGACGATACTCTCGATCATGGCGACAACCCCGGCAATTGCAGCAAGCACAAGCGGAACGACCAATGTAACAGTTACCGTAAGCGAATTCATCGTTCTCCACTACTACTCGGCCGTGAGCCTTAACTTTGCCACACCGGACTCCGAAGCCCTGAACGAAGGCCAGAGCAGCAAGGATGTCTCGTGGAACGGCAACAGCTCCGGCGGCAGCGAGCTGGCAGAGGCGAACCTGATGAACGCAGCTCTTGAACTCGAAGGCAGCAAGACCACCGTAACACTCTCGAACGTCTGGGCGGTAAGAGGTTTTTCAAAGAACGGCAACGCAAAGGTCGAAGTGAATGTCCCCGCAGGCAAGGCGGTTATGAGCAACGAGGGTTCTGAAATATCGATCTCGAACGTCAAGGTCGGCGACAACAGCAGCACCGGAAGCTCGATCACCACAAAACTGAACGGCATCACCAGAAACAACGCGACCTTCGGAAACATCGAGATGGAGCTTGATTTCTCAAAGACAAGCCGCTCTGGCCTGCACACCGGCGGACAGTACACCATCACCGCAACCACCATCTGAACCCTTCCCGAAAAACCCTCATAAAAAAACTATAGCCGCACTTTCCCCCGACAGGGAGAGCGCGGCTTTCCTGCATTAAAAAGAAGCCCATCCTTTTATTGTTACACATCTACTTATTATATTGTCAGTTGTAAACCCCAAACCTGACCCCCCCCCATGGTCAATATGAAATACCTCAAGGCTATCGCACTTTCCGCCGCGATATCGCTGGCAACAGCAGCAAATACCCAATGCGAGGTCAGCAGCCGCGGAACTGCCGACATTTCGGCAAATATCCCGGAGTTCATCATTCTGCACTACTACTCCTCGCTCTCCCTCAATTTCGCAACGCCGGAATCGGAAGCGCTGGATGAAGGATCGAGCTCCCTCAACGTGACCTGGAAAGGCGACGCCAGCGGAGGCGAAGAACTCGCTGCGTCAAACCTGATGGGTGCCAAAATGGAACTCGACGGGACCTCGACAACGGTCAGAATGCCCAATGTGTGGGCGGTAAGGGGTTTCTCGAAAAACGGAACGGCCAGTGTTACCGCCTCGATACCTTCGGGAAAGGGAACACTTTCGAACGGCGAATCAAAAATCGGCATTTCAAATGTGCAGGTCAGCGACAACAGCAATACCGGAGGGACAATCACCACGGCCCTGAACGGCATCGCCAGAAGCAAGGCAACCGTCGGCAGCATCCTCATGGATCTCGACTTCTCCAGGACCAACCGTTCAGGCACCCATTCCGGAGGACAATACACTATTACCGCTTCGACCATGTAGCCCCTCTTCCTGCAGCTGAAAGGGAACCGGGACAGGCTCGTTCCGCTGCAAGGGAAAAAACAGCAAGCATTGCCGAACAGACTGCAACTACCGTAATCTCAATTATTTCAGACCGATGAAAAACCCCCTCGTTCTCCTGCTTGCCCTCATCATGACACTCTCGACCCCTTCTCTTCTCCGGGCTGATGAACCGCCCCCGGGTCAGATCGGCGTTGCGCCCTCGATGTTCGAGCTTGCAATCGGACAGAATCCCGTCAATGAATCGGTAAGGATTTTCAACCTGAAAAAAATCCCGACAACCGTCAAGGTAGAGGTATACAACTGGACCCTCGATGAAAAGAACGAGGTGAAGCTACTGCCCCCTGATAAACAGTCGCTCGACCGCTGGATGCTCATCAACCCGCTCTCATTCACCCTCGATCCGGGAAAAAGCCAGGTCGTGCGCTTCTCCATCCGTCCGACGGTTAAACCCGATCCCGGAGAACACCGGGCCATCATCTATTTTATCGAACAACCTGCCACGGCAAGTGTCGACAGCTCCAAGGCACTTGAGATCCTCTTCAAGCTCGGCGTCGGAGTTTACGGATATGCCGACCCTGTCAAACATGCCGGAGTACTGAGCTCGCTCTCGTTCGACAAATCATCATCATCGATCGTCGCCGATATCGCCAACAGCGGCAATGTCCATACCCGCCTGAAAGGGAACTATTCGATCTGGAAAAAAGATACCTTTCCCGGCATAGGTGCTGCCGCCAAATTCGCCGATGCAGACAAAAAGGAAAAACAGCCCACAGGCATGATGATTTCAGGCCAGCTCAACCAGACCCCGGTACTGCCTGGCAGCCGCCGGACACTCTCCACCCAGATCCCTATGCCGAAAGCTTCCGGCAGCTATATTCTTGCCGTAAACGGAAGCATCGACGGTAAAGCCGTCGAGAAAACCTTCGTCATTGCACGATAATTCCCCTCGTTTCAGGGATGCGCGCCATTAAGGAATGGGCAATCATGCTGACAGTCCTCAGCTGCCAGCATGCAATCCCCTTCACGGCATTTGCGGAACAGCCCCTTGAACGGGCTGCGACGCAGCCCGCCGCAGCGGAAGAATCGGCTGCATCCGACCAACCGGAGGAGCTTCTTGTTGATGTTTTGTTCAACCGGCGCTCGACAGGCTCCCAGCTCTGCTATAAACTTCAGGAAGAATACTGGATACCCTTTGCTCTTTTTCTTGAGCAAAGCGGCCTGAAAGCCCCGGAAATCGGCAAGGGCCGCATAAGCTTCGAAACAACTCTCGGCACCATCACCTTCGACTCCGGATCGGTAAAACTTATCGGCCGGACACTCTGCGTCTCCCTCGGTGAGCTGAAAAAGACCTTTCTTGTGGGGGGCCGCTTCAACCAGTCGACCTTTGCCATAGAACTCGACGTACCCTGGCAGCCGGGCAGCCCCGAATCGTACACAAAAAAAAGCGTGCCGGTAATCCCCGACATCAAGGCCCCGAACAGCTCGCTCTCATTTATGCGCATCGAGCCGGAAATCACCTGGGACTTCGATGCGAACCCGGAAAAAAATCTTTTTTTCGAAGCCGGCGGCCGGGTGTTCGGAGGCGTATGGGACATCACTCTGGAAGGCGATCCGGAACAATCCCTTATCCCCACCCGTTACCACTGGACAACCTTCAGCAGAAACCTGGCCATCCGTCTCGGAACGGGCTCCACGGATATCTATCCGTTGATCGATGACCAGTTTTTCACCGGAATCCAGTTCGGATGGAACAATCACAACATTCTCAATCAGCTCGATTTTGAACGATACAGCGATTCGGACGTCTTTCTCTCCCTCGACCGTACACAGCAGCGTTCGATTGAAGGAAGCGGACCTCCTGCTGCGATTGCCGAACTGCGCCTTGACGGTGTAGTTGCCGCCCGGCAGCGAATAGGGCTCGACGGACGCTTCAGGTTCAGCAATGTCCGGATGACGAGCGATTTGAGAAAAACCGAAGTCTGGCTTTTCGAACGCTCCCTGAGGGAAAAACCTCTTGCGGTACTCGACTACACCATATCGATCATGAACCGTAGCCTTCCGTCCGGTGAAATCCTGATCCGCGGAGGTGGCGGCATAACCGGCAATCCTCTCGACGAAAGCGAAGTGCCCGGGCGAATGACAGGGTTCGGGCATCTCATGTACGGCCTCGGAAACAGAATAACGCTTGAGGGCGGTGTGCAGCACAACCCTGATAACCGCTCCACCGACTTCATGCTGGGCTCGGTCATTTCGCTTGGAGGAAACTGGGCGACCGCTCTTTACGGCGCACGGTCGAATGGGAGCTACGGAGCCGACTTCCGGTTTGAAGGGCATGGAAAACAGTGGGACATGTCGGCCCTTTCAAGCTGGCAACAGCGAGGATTTTCCAGCAACGACACCGAGCGCACACAGGATCACTCCCTGCGTTTTTCGACCGGCATTCTTGAACCGTTCGACATTCTGCTCTACGGGCGCTATTCCAGAACAGGCGCCGGCGAGATCAGGAAGTTTCTCCTTCCAGGCTTTTACTGGACGGTTTCACCATGGTTGATGTTCTCCGCCCTGCCCGACGACGACGAGAAATACCGCTATGAAACCACCATGCGTCTCGGAAGCCAAAGCGACCTTTCGGTTGTCTATGAAAAACAGACCGTTACGGCTGACTGGCGTCTGGACTTCAGCCGCTCACTCATCAGCCGGTTCATGCACTCCTACGCCACAAAGACCGAAGACCATCTATCGAGTCTCTACCTCGACTGGTACCCCGGAGGATCGCGCTTCGACCTGATCCGTCTCGGGGCATCCCGTTCCGGAAACGAGCTCGGCTACTCCGCAGCATGGAGCAAGTTCATCAACGCCGGTCTTCGCTTCAGTCTGCAGTACAGCTACAACATGAACAACGCCCACCAGCTTGACACTGAAGAAAACTTTATCGAGGACTTCGTCGATACCGAGGCCCGCCATTTCGCATCCTTTACCATGACCTGGGACATGGGCTTCTCCGGAAAAAGGGCATTCCCGGTCAACCGGTCTGCCATCAGCCACACCAGGGGAGGGCTTGCCGGCTCCCTCGATATCATGAACGATACCCGGCTCGGATCTTCCGATATCAACGACGTCGATATTCTCCTGAACGGAAGAAAAGTCGGCCAGCGCCAGATAGACGGAACCTTCTTCGTGGGAAACCTCCGACCGGGAGTCTACAGGGTAGATATCGACACAGAAAAACTGCCTCTCGAGCTGAACGTCGCCCGTAATTCGGTTAAGGTCGAAGTTCGCAACGGCACGGTCACCGAGGTCAATATTCCGGTGTATGCGGAGTTCGGGGTTGCCGGATGTCTGAGCGACCCCAGGGGCAACGGCGTTGGCGGAGTGCAGCTGGAAGTAACCGATGCCTCGGGTGCATCTGCCGGAAAAGCAACAACCGACCAGTTCGGATACTACCGGGTCGACAAACTCCGTTCGGGCACCTACACCCTGAAAACCCCGGGAGGGGAAAGCTCGCAGCAGAAAACCTTCACCATCGCCGGCGACTTCGTTTTCGACGTCAACCTCACGACTCCCTGAACGGAACCGTTCGTCCGAAATGTCCGCGTTTACCTCACCCGGGACTCCATTACCCTCGAAGAACTCGCGAAATCCTCTTCCGAAAAAATCTCGAGCGTAAACACCCTGTCGCGCCGGGGATCCTCATAAAGTGCCTGCATAACCATATCGAGAACACGGGGATTCATGAAAGAGAGCGAATTATGGTCCTTTCCCTCCCTCGTGCCGTGCATATGCAGCACTCCGGCACGGGACAGGTAGCTTTGGAGATAGGCTTCCGTCGGAAAGCCGTAATACTCGAGATGACCGACATCGAGCGTAACCGAAAAACCGTACTCCTCAACCACCGGCATGACCAGTTCGAAAGGATAGTTGAGATTTTCGACACAGATCATAGACGGCTGCACAGCGGTACGATCGAGAAGCATGCGTGATGAATCATCGACAGCATCGATAAACGTTTCTCTTTCAGCTTCTGAAAAACCGTTGATATCCACGCCCGCCCCGGCTTCGAAATGCAGCACGTATGCCGATTTCGGCAGAGTTTCCGTCAGTTCCATAATCCTCAGACACTTGCCTGCCGATCTCTCCCGTTCCTCTCTCAGGGGGTGACCCATGTAAACGTCGAGCGGCAGATGCACCGAATAGGTAAGATCATGCTCTCCGGCAAGTGCGGCAAGACGCTGCATATCCGCCGCTGAAGGGAGGTTGCTGAACTCGTCGGACTCGAACAGCACCAGTTCGATGTCGTCTACCTTGTCCTTCAGATACTCGACATTGGGAATGATGTCGGCCGCAATGATATAGGATGTTGTTCCGAACCGGAAGGGAAAGCGGTTTTTCATGGTTGGTGCCTTCAGGATTGAAATGATTTCTGCAGATGGGCGAGCAACTCATGCATCGAACTCCAGGATTCCGCTCCCCCCGCAAGCAGTTCGGCGGCTTTCCGTCCGGCGGCTTTTCCCTCGGTGTAATCGCGGGATCCGATGCCCTCGAAAAGAAAAACCGGCTTGCCCGCTCTGAGAGCTTCGTCGGCCAGAGAGAGATTGACCAGATTGCCCGAACCGAACGGTACGCCCGTAACAACAACCATATCGGCAGAGGCGGCCATAAGGGATGCCTCCCGGTAACAGGCGTTTCCCACGGCTGAAAACGGCTGTTCGAGCACAACGTCGAGATGAAGCGCTCTTGCGGCTTCCGCGTCGGAATCGAGCTTGTTGAGCACTCCGGTACTCACGTCGTACCCCTCGATCAGCATCCTCCGGTAAAGTTCTATGCCGCTTCCGCCTCCGGCGATGACATGGATCCGCCGGTCGAGCGCCATCCTGCGCCGGCCGGTGACGAGATCGCCGCTGACCTGCAGCTCCCCGCTCCATGGGTCTTTACGTACCTGCAGCTCGCAGTTGTATATCCGGCTGAGCAGTTCTGCTCGCAGCACCTCCTGGGGTGCTCCATCGGCGACAAGCGTTCCGCCGTCGAGCAGCAGCAGACGGTCCGAAAGCTGTGCGGCGAGTGTGAGATCGTGGCTGACCAGAATCACGGTGATGCGCTGCTCGCGGTTGATGTTCAACAGAATCTGCAGCACCTCCTGACGATGGTTGATATCGAGATGGGCAATCGACTCGTCGAGCATGATGATGCGAGGCTCCTGGGCAAGCACCATGGCAAGGGCCACCCGCTGCTGTTCGCCGCCGCTCAGCTCCATGAAGTACCGGTCACGCAGAGAGAGCACGTCGGTATAGATCATCGCCCGCTCGACAATATCCAGGTCAGCGGCGACGGGTCTCCCGAACAGCCCCATGGAGCTGATTCTGCCGTTCATGACCAGTTCGCCGACGCGGAAAGCCATGGGTGATTCGAGCTTCTGCGGCACAACCCCTACGAGCGATGCCCGCTCTGCGGCCTTTATGTGCTCTGCCGGCCGGCCGAAAAGCGAAACCGAACCTGAAACAGGCCTGATGAGCGCCGCTGCGGTTTTCAGGAGCGTGCTCTTGCCGCAACCGTTAGGGCCGATGAGCGATGCGAACTCCCCTTCCGCAACCGTGAAACTCACCCGGTGCAGCACCTCCCTCCCCCGGTACCCCGAGGAAACATCCCTGAACGCAAGCGCCGGACTGTCAGCCTGTGTGTGCTCGATCATAAGAAAAAAACCAAAGTGACCTGAAAGAAAAAACCGTGCGCTGTAAGCGGGAACACCGGACAATCACGGACTTGTAAAGACTGAAACATCTCCAGCGCCTCCGGAACTGAAACCCATATCGGGGGGCTTCCTGACCCGGGGTTTTCACCCCGGGCTACCACTATTTCGCTCCTAAGGAGCTTCCCTCAACCGACTACCTCCAACTGCTCACTGCTCACGACCCACTGTCTACTGCCTACTGTCTACTGCCTACTGCCTACTGCCTACTGCCTACTGCTCACAATCTTCATTAATTCCACGCCTGTTTCATCCTGCGCTGCAGAATGACCAGAAAAAAAGGCCCGCCGGCAATCGCCGTGACCACGCCGACCGGAATTTCGAGCGGTGCGAGCACCGTGCGGGCCAGGGCGTCGCACAGCACGAGAAAGGTTCCGCCCCCGACAGAGGCGAGCGGCACGAGACGGCGATGGTCCGGCCCGAACATTGCCCTCATGACGTGGGGGACGATAAGCCCTACAAAGCCGATCATGCCGGCCATGGAAACCGCTGTCGCGGCCAGGAGCGTCGCCCACAGAAGTCCGGCTACAATCACCGCTCCCGCGTTGATTCCCTGATAGTGGGCCATCTCCCGGCCAAGGGTAAGCGCATTGAGGCGGGACGAAAGCACCCATATTCCGGCAATGCCCAGAAGCACGAGGGCCAAAGAGAAAACCTGCTGCTGTGGGGAAACCGGCTGCAGGTTGCCGAGCATCCACCAGATGACGTTATGCAGCCCTTCGACGCTTGCGGTGGATACGAGGAACATGATCAGGCTCGAGCATATCGAACTCACGATCACGCCGCTGAGAATCAGGCTGTAAACCGAAGGAGAGCCGCCCGCCCCCTGACTGGCAATACCGTAAACCACCATCAGGGTGATCACTGCCGAAACGAATGCCGTAACGGGAAGGTTCAGGGGCAGGGCCAGCGAAGAACCGGCCAGAATGCTCACCGTAGCACCAAGTCCGGCGCCCCCGCTTACTCCAAGTACATAGGGTTCGGCAAGCGGATTGCGCAAGAGCGCCTGAAACACCATGCCCGAGGCCGAAAGCGCCGCTCCTACAACAAGTCCCATCAGCATTCTACCGAACCGCAATGCGAGTATGGAAGAACCTGAAGGCTGCGACAGGTCGGGGATGCCTATACCCGAAGGACCGAGAAGAAGAGAGAGCAGACAGAGCAGCGGAACCGCGAGCAGAAACAGCAGGATCTTCAGGCGTTCCCTGCCTGGCTTCCTGCCGGTATAGCGGTTGTCGGGGCAACTTTGCATTGATCCCATCGGTCGCTCAGTTCTCCACGCCTTTCTGTGCCGCAATCCCCTCTTCGTAGCCGTGCTTGACCAGTGTCATTTCCGTCACCGTATCGGCGGCGGCGATGAGTGCCGGAGGAGCGTTTCTCCCCGTCATAACCACGATTTTGCCGTCCTCAGCGCTCCGGAGTGCGGCCACCAGGGGCTCAACCGGAATCAGACCGTGACCGAGAGCGAAGCAGACCTCGTCGAGCAGCACGAATTCGTACTCCCGGGAGGCGAGCGCCTCCAGAGCGGCCTCAAGTCCTTCGCGGGCAGCCTCACGGTGCGCCTCCATTGCGGGACTGTGAGGGTCACGAGGAAGAAACCCTTTTCCGAACTGCGTCCAGCTCACTCCCGGAAGAACGCTGAAAAACCGCTGCTCCCCTACTGCATCGTCCGATTTGACGAACTGGATCACCGCGGCACGCATGCCGTGGCCCAGGGCTCTGGCCAGCATGCCGAAGGCCGCCGTGCTTTTACCCTTTCCGTTACCGGTGAAAAGAAGAATTCTTCGCTGTTTCATAGCCGTAATATCTTATTTGGTTATACAAGGGAACCTCTACAAAGTTATTGCGCAACAAAATTGCTGCGTTGGTCGGTGCTCGAAGTCCTCATGTACTCCGTGTACACTCCGGCTTCTCCGCTCCGTCCACCTTGCACTTTGATCGCTCATCACGCTTTATAGAGGTTCCCGCAATCAAAGTATCTGCTGCAAAAGCAGCCTCACGCCGATTCCGGCGGCAAGAAAAACGAACGCGGTAAGCCGCATGAGCAAAACGCTGTTCCGAATCGAAGCCACAGAACAGGCGGCCCTGTGAAGACCAAGCAGAGGCGCTTCGTGGATAACTCCTCCGTAGCTTCTGGGGCCTCCGAAAGTCACGCCAAGCGCACCGGCAAAAGCCGCTTCGGGATATCCCGCGTTCGGACTTGCGTGCAGCCTGGCTCCGCTTCCGACCGCCTTAAAGATATCAAAAAACCCGAGTCTCCGAAGAAGCGCGGCAAGCGCAATTGCAAGCACCGTAAGCCTTGCCGGAAGCCAGTTGACGAGATCGTCGAGCTTTGCCGAAGCCCAGCCGAATTCACGGTAGCGCTCGTTCAGGTATCCGAACGACGAATCGAGCGTGTTGACCGCCTTGTAGGCAAGCGCGCCTGCGGGACCAAAGAGCAATGCGTAGAAAAGCGGCGCGGTCACTCCGTCTACGGTATTCTCCGCAACGCTCTCCGTGGCGGCAAGCGCGACACCCTCTTCCGTGAGACCTGCGGTATCCCGTCCGACCATCCAGGAGACCTTCCGGCGGGCAAGGGAAAGATCCCCCGAGAGAAGTGCATCCCCGACAGCACGGGCATGATCACCGAGATCCTTCACGGCAAAGGAGGTGTAGAGCAGAAAAACCCCGGCTATCGAACCGGCAACGGGATGCAGCCGTCCGGCAGCTTCGATGAGGAGCCATGCCGCACCTGCCGTTCCGCCCACAACGACCATTACACAGAGCACTCCTGCAACCCTCAGAGGCATACCCGAAGACCTGAGCACTTTCTCGGACCCGAGCGCCAGCCATGCAATTCCCCTGACGGGATGCGGCATCCAGCGGGGGTCGCCGAAAAGCAGGTCGCAAAAGAAGGCTGCCAGAAGCATGTATTCAGGTTTCACCATAGCGCGTCTACAACCCTGCCGGCATTTCGGGAACGGCTCGAAAGGCTTCGAGCAGGAAATCGTTTTCGAACGGCGTGCGGATGGCGAACCTGAAATAATTCTCTTCAAGACCGGCAAAATTCCGGCAGTCGCGTACCATGATGCCGCGATGGAAAAGATGCCCGAGCATCAGGTCGAGTGAACACCCTCCCCGCCATTGCACGAGAAAAAAATTCGCAGACCCGCCTGCAACGCATAGCTCCGGCATTTGTGAAAGAGCAGAAACGATGCGCTCTCTTTCAGTCGTCATCAGTTCCATGAGTGCCGCTTCATACGCACCGCACGCCGCAAGCTCAAGCGCGACGCTTTCGGCAACGGCATTGAGGGTCCATGGCTCCTTGAAATCGTAAAGTTTGCGGATTGTATCGGGGTGAGCGACAAGCGCGCCGAGACGCAGGCCGGGCAGCGCATAGAATTTCGTAAGCGAATGCACGACAACGATATTCGGGAACGCCTGCACCGCCTTCATGAGCGACACCGCCGGAAAATCCGGAAGAAACTGGACGAACGCTTCATCGACGAAAAACCACTTTCCGGGAAAGCGGCTGGCCAGTGCCATGGTCATTTCCGGAGGAAACAGCGTGCCGGTCGGATTGTTGGGATTGGCCAGAAAAAAGGCGTCGAACCCGTCAAGTTCATCGGCAAGTTTCCCGATCGGCGGAAGGGCGAATCCATCTTCGGGGCTGAGCTGCAGCACTCCTGTTTCCGCGCCGGCAATGCGGGCCGCCCGGCCATATTCGTAAAAAGAGGGGGAGAGCAGAAGCATCCGCCGGATACCCAGTGCCCTCGGCAGAAGATAGATCCCCTCTACAGCACCGTTCAGGGCAAGCAGGGATGCATCCTCAAGAGCGAACCTGCTGGTATAGAACTCCCGAACACCCCGGCCGTCTACTGACGGATAGGCCTGCATTGCTGCCTGCCCGATAGCCAAAGGAGCCTCAAACGGGAACAGCGGACTGATATTCACGCTGAAATCAATGAGATGGCGCTCTGCCGCTTCCGGTTCGGCCGGCCCGCCGTGGCGGTGGTGATAGAGACTGTTCATCGGCCGGCGAATGGCTTGTCGATCACGGCATAGAGCTTTTCAAGGTCGAGATGCGCGGCAACATGGCTTGCGAGCCTGTCGTAGCTCTCCTCAATGCCGTGTTCGTGGCGTGCCGGACGGTACTGCGGATCGGCAAGGGAGAGAAACCGGTGCCGCACCTGAGGTTCGTCGAATATACCGTGGAAATAGGTGCCGATTGCCTTGCCGTCGCCGCTCACGGCGCCATCGCTGTCGCTGACGGATTGTCCGTTTCGGCTGACCACCTGCATGAAGGGTTTGCTGCCCTGCGAGAGGGTCGTGCGTCCCATATGGATTTCATAGCCGCGAGCTTGAAGGCCGTCCGCATCGTCGAGGATTCCGGATGCGTTGCAGAGGCACTTCTCACTCTCGAGCACGGTTTCACAGTCGAGCACTCCGAGGCCTGCGCTGACACCCGGTTCACCCTCCACGCCCGACGGATCGGCAATGGAACGGCCCAGCATCTGGAACCCCCCGCACACCCCTACGATGAGACCACCGCGCTCCCTGAACTCCCGGATGCGCTCCTCCCACCCGAGCGAGCGAAGCCATGCGAGATCGCCGCGCACGTTTTTCGAGCCCGGCAGCACCAGCATGCTGTAGCCGTCAAGCGAGCGGGGATAGTGCAGATAGTGCAATTCCACCGCCGTGTCCTCCTCCAAGGGAGAGAGGTCGGTAAAGTTCGAGATGTGAGGAAAGTAGACAGCCGCCACGCCGGTCTTCCCCTGCTGCAGACTGCCGGGAGGATCGACCCTGGAGGCGAGCGGCACGGCATCCTCGGCGTCGATGGAAAAGCCACGGAAACAGGGCACCACTCCGAGCACAGGCACGCCTGTCATCTCTTCGAGCATCCGAACCCCGTCGCGGAACAGCTCGATATCTCCCCTGAAACGGTTTACGATGACTCCTTTCACCAGTGCCCGGTCTTCGGGCGGAATCACCGCCAGCGTACCGACAACCTGGGCGAACACCCCGCCCCGGTCGATATCGGCCACCAGCACAACCGATGCCCCGGCATCTCTGGCGGTGCGGAAGTTCACGAAATCGCGGTCGTAGAGGTTCATCTCGGCGCAGGAGCCCGCCCCTTCGATAACAAGCAGTTCATATCGCTGCATGAGCCTCAGAAGGCTCTGGCGAGCGGCGGCGGCCCAGAGCGAGGTATCCCTGAAATACCCTTTTGCCGTTTCGGTGCTGCACACCTTCCCCTGCAGCACCACCTGGGCTCCGGTATCGGAGTTCGGCTTCAGCAGCACGGGATTCATGTCGGCCGTCGGCACGACGCGCGCCGCTTCGGCCTGGGCGATCTGCGCCCGCCCGATCTCGAAGCCGTCAGGCGTGACTCCGGAGTTGTTCGACATGTTCTGCGCCTTGTAGGGCGCCACGTCGATCCCCGCATCCCGAAAAATCCTGCACAGAGCCGTGGCGATAACGCTCTTGCCCACGTCCGAAGCCGTGCCGAACACGGCTATGGCCTTCGACCCGCCCTTCACCACGTTTCGCGGTGGACGAGTGTTTCAAGCTCGAGGCGCGGCAGCCAACCGGCCTGTTCGAGCTCCGGGGTCTCGTGAAAGAAACTCACGAAACCCACGCACAGCCAGGCGTCCGGCACGATGTGCTCCGGAATGCCGAGCACCCTGCGCACATGGTCGTGATGGATGATGCTCACCCATCCAACCCCGAGATTTTCAGCCCGTGCGGCAAGCCAGAGGTTCTGCACCGCACAGACCGAGCTGTAAAGGTCCATCTCGGCATTGGCGGTACGCCCGATCACCACCTCGCCGCTCCTCGACCGGTCGCAGGTGACGCAGATGCCGAGCGGCGCGTCCATGATGCCCTCGAGCTTGAAGGCCGAGTAGGTCTGGCGCTTCTCTTCCGGAAACATCTCCGCAGCCTCCCGATGGGCGATCTCGAACCCCTCCTTTATCTCTTTACGGATTGCAATGTCTTTTACGACGATGAAATCCCACGGCTGCATGAACCCCACGCTCGGTGCGTGGTGCGCTGCATCGAGCAGCCTTCCGACCACCTCGTCCGGCACCGGGTCCGCGAGGAACTGTCCCCGCACGTCACGACGGCTGTAGATGACCTTGTAGAGGGCATCGCGCTCGATTCCAGTAATGACTGTATTCATAAAAAAATCTTTTGCGTTTACTAAATATCCGCTCTCAATCCTACCATGAAGGTGCGACCGGGCATGGTATAGCCTTTCACATACTGGTATTCGCGGTCGAAAAGATTTTCCACGGCACAGCTCACCGTCAACCCCCTGCCGTTCTTTTCACCCTGGTCGAACAGGATTTTTTTCGAAACCGAAAGGTTCGCTACCGTATAACCGCCTTTTGTAACCACATCTCCGGACCAGTCTTCCCAGTTCTCTACCCGCGTCTCTCCCGTATAGGCAAGATTGAAAACGCCACTGAAACCCCGCCGGTCGGCAACCCGGACGCCGGAGGTCACCGACACTTCGGGAGTATAGGTGAGCCGCTCGCCGGTATCGTCATCGCGATACTCCGTCAACCATGTGCCGTTCACATAAGGCTCGACCTTCCACTGCTCTCCGAAAGGGTGCAACGCCCACGAAAATTCCGCTTCGAGACCCGAAACCGTTGCTCCGCCGATATTGATCCAGGTCATGACTCCATCGACCGCCGTGGACTGGATCTTCTCCCTGAAATCGGTGGTGAACCAGGTCAGCGACGACTTCACATCGCTGTAGTTCACCTCAATCCCCGCTTCGAAAGAGCGGCTTTTTTCAGGCTTGAGATCGGAATTGCCGACATAGTGAGTCCCCCAGGAATAGAAATCGGCGACAAGCTCTCTTGCCGCAGGCATTCTGAACCCTTCGGCATAGGATGCCCTCAGCTTCAGTGCATCACTCAGGTTCCAGGCAAGACCCGCCTGTTTTGCAAGGTTATCGGTACTCTGTGAAGAACCCTGATCCTCTGAAATCGTCACATCGTACTGGTCGTAACGAAGACCTGCCGTAAGCACCACTTTGTCGGACAGGAAGCCGTATTTGCCGAGAATGAAACCGGCCGGGTTTTCATAGTCGGAAGAGAAAGGGGCAAGCGTTGAGTGGAGATCGTACCTGACCCAGTCGGCCCCGGCGGTAAGTCTCAAGGATGAATCGGAATAGGTGACCTGGGCCTGAGCGCCTTTATGATCGACCTCACTTGTACTCGAGTAGGACGAACTGGGATCGGCGTACAGGTATTCGTCTCTCCCGGTAAAATACCGTGCCATCCATGAAAAACGCCGGTCGGCGGTCGATCCTTCATAGACGACATCGGTGGAATAGGCTTTCTGGCTGGTATAGGCATCGATATCCGCCTGACTCAGATAGGACGGGGAACCGGCTTTTCCGACATTGAAATAGTTGTATATGACTCCGATCCGGTGATTGGGCAGGAATTCATAACCCACCTGAAAATTCCCCACCGTCCGGTCGCGGTATGCCGTGTTGCGGTACAACGTACCCTCGCCGGTTTCATAATCTCCCATTTCCGAAAGGGAAACCGAACCCGAAAAATCGACCTTGCCGCTCTTGCCGCCAGCCCCCATGGTTGTCTGGGTGTAATCGTTGCTTCCAAGCTCCTGCTCGAAAAAGAGCGAAGGCACGCCTTCTCCTTGGGCTGTAATGACGTTGACAATACCCCCGATTGCCGCAGAACCGTACTGAACGGCGGCAGGCCCCCTTATGATTTCAATACGCTCGACGTTTGCGGTCGAGAGTTTCGCAAGATTGCCGGTTCCGGCTCTCCTGCCGTTCAGAAGCACCAGCACCTTGCCCATAAGGTCGTTGCCGTGCGTTTCGGTCCTGAACCCGCGGATACCGACGGAGGTCATGGTGCCGGGGTATTTCTGGATATGGCCTATGCTTTTTTCGGCAAGCAGTTCACCCAGATCCTTTGCCGGAGACTCCTCGATCTCCTCCTTACCGATAACGGTAATGCTGGATGTAACGCTTTTCTTCTCCTCTTCGACACGGCTCGAGGTAACGACCAGCTCACTGCCGGTAAAGCTTTTCGTCGTCTCTTCGGCAAGGAGGCCCTTGCTCCAGAGCAGCCCTGCCATAACCAGCAGGCATACTTTCCTGTTCATCATTGATTGTCCTGTTTTCAGTTTGAGAAATACATAAACTGACAGGGGTTAAAAAGGCAGCGTGTAATTAGAGAACTCAGCGTTGCGTTATGGTTGATTTCGCATATAAGCATAAAGAAATCCTCAACGAAAGCAGCCCCGTCCTTTCGATAAAAAAAGGAGGCGGAAGAATTTCTGACTGAATCTGCAAAAAAAGACCAGAACGGCAGCAACGCGAAAAAGAAGTACAGCTTTGCCCCGACTATAACCCGTAGTCTTGTTGTTATTGATGCAAATAGCATAACCGGCAGGTCTCCTGACTTTTACGGCTTACATTCTTTGCAGACCTTCCCGCGCGCTCCCTGGGAGGAAATCGGCGCAGTGACCTGAAAAGACCGCTTTTCACACTCATGTGGCCATGAGCACTGATCGACGGTTTACCGTTGTACAGTTGCGGGTACAGTGTACGAATCTCACGTACTTCCCTATTCTCCGGCTTTTAAGCCGGCACCTGTTATGACGAGAAAGAACAGCTTGTGATTTTAAGAAATTTATCCGATAAAAAAAACACCGAAAGCAGTCATGGCTTTTTGACCCATGCTGCAGACAACCTCCTTTCCCCGAAGGAATATCTTTTTTGTTTACAGAACGTCGTCCCCATGGTACCTGAAGAAGCTCCGATCACGTCCCTGAAAAAGCCCATCCTGAATGCCGGATACAGGCTTGCGGCTGCAGCCTGCGATCCGCTTTTTCAAGAGCATCACTTGCCCTTTTCCGCACCACATTGTATATTTCAGCAATATACACAGCGTCATGGATCGTTTTACAGGCATCACCGGGTTCCAATGGGATGAAGGCAATCTTTCAAAAAATCCCGGAAAACATGGAGTAGCAAACTCCGAGTCGGAAGATATCTTCTTCAACGAGCCATTGATCGTCGCCGATGATATGAAGCACTCCGGAGTGGAGAGAAGATGGTTTGCCCTTGGCAAAACAAATGCAGGAAGAAGACTCTTTGTCGTCTTCACGCTCAGAAAAGACAAGATCAGAATCATTTCATCGCAGGAATTATGAACAGGAAGGAGCAGAACACTTATGAAAAAGCAGAAAAAAACAGTTCCTGAATTCAGGAGTGAACGGGATGAACGGGAATTCTGGGCCACGCATGACTCGTCGGAATACATCGACTGGGAAAAAGCTGGAACCGCAATCTTCCCCGACCTGAAACCGACCATGAAAACCATTTCGCTCCGGATGCCCGAGCAGATGCTCAACCGCATCAAGGTGCTTGCCAACGAAAGGGATGTGCCCTATCAGTCGCTTTTGAAAATGTTCCTCAAGGAGCGAATCGACCGGGAATACGAGCCAAAACGCAACAAGCCGCACTCCTCACGGAAAGCGAACGCATGATCGGCCTCATCCACCGCTACGTTTCCGGCAAAACAGCCTCCTGAATACCGAATACGGATTACAGACTATTGTATTATATAATTATACTTTATAGTATTTTTTCGATATACGGAAGAACGTCCTGAAGTTGCATTTAGTTTACGTAGTTGTGAGCATCTCCTCCGTACTCACTTCGATCGTTGGTATAATTATTGCCGGATTAATAACACAAAGATTTGCTAATCTCACACAATTATATCTATCAAACCTGCGACACCTGCACCGAGAATAATTATCCAAGAGAATACAGAGTTGAATTGATTCTTGGGGTGTTTAAGAAATAATACATGAAGAAACACATGAATAATAAAGAAAATATCCAAGCCTATGATCAGGTTTTGGTTTAGCCCGTTTTGTCCGTAGAGTCCCCAGAATAAGAGAAGATACAAGGGTATATGTATTGATATAAAAACAAAGTAACCTCTTTTCTCGCTTAACTTGGATAACAGAGGAAATATTGTCCATTCTTGACACTTAACAGCATGCATTTCATGCACAAGAGTAAACGAAAGTCCTACCAAGAAAAAAAAGTTTTCCATGCTTTTACTCCATTATACGAGACTCTCATTTAAAAGGAAACGTCCAACGGTTGAATTCATCGGACTGCGAGGCTTTTCGCGCAGGTTCGGTGGAATGATGATGTGTGCATTTCACGGACTTGGTTTCAATTTTTTCTCCAGCAAATCTAGTCGATACTCCCGCACCTGTATGCGCTCTTTTTTTGAATAGCGGAACTTTCTTCGAATAAAAAACCTGCAAGGAACTTCCTCATGAATGCAGAAAGTCCCGGTTAACCGATTTTGAGAAGGATATGCGCATGATTGGTCATCAGCGCCCAGGCATAGATATTCGTTCCTGTTTTCAAGGCAACCGACCCCATTCTGGATACGAATATTCCCCGATCTTTATCGTCGGCAACGATCTCTCTTTTTTCTATCCCCCGGATAATCACATGATGCAACGTGCCCGGCGAATCGAGTCTTGGACCTCTCGGCATGCCTCTAATGATTGGTTAGTATCTGAGAAATTTAACGCTGCATTCTGGTCATTGCAAATTCATGATTTCAGGAACGTCCCGCAGTCCCTCTGGATTTTAATCAAATTTTATTGTGTAATTTTGCTTTAAATTGTAAATAAATTCATCAACAATATTTTGAGGGGTGATATATAGTGATAAAGTTCTTTCTTCATTGCAAGTCTGATCTTTAAACAAAAAAGTAATATGATCATTACTTCTCTTTATTGTACTTATTAGAGAATAGTCAATATATATAGAGTTTTTTTTATTTAATAACACTTTGTTTGCAGTCGAAAAAATCAACCAAATAAATACACCAAATAATATAACAGTTAACATATTCCATTTACCCGGATCCAAACTCGCGCTGGTCAGAAAACCTGCAATTGACACAGTGATATATAATATTGGAAAAAAAAGCACGGCTTTTATGAGGGTATGTGATTTTTTTTTGATATACCCCTGTATTTCAATAGATTCTTTTTTTAGAAGAAGCTTCCCGGTTCCACTGAAATTGTAACTATTTTTTAGTTTTGCAGATACATTACTTATTTGACTAAATATAACATCAAATGATTTATCATATATTTCGCTTGATGAGTTATTGACCAGCTCTTTTTGATCGCCTTCTGTATTCGAGATATTCATATAAATTTCCCCTATTAGTTTATAAGCTATTATTAAGAAAATGAGCCATCATAAGACATCGTATACACACCAAGACGCACACTGCTGATGCCGGCCACCCAAGCAGCAGAGCCGTCAGGACATACGACAAACCCATCTCGAATACCAACGTCATCGGAAATTCATTCCTGATTTAGCTAACTACTTATTAAGGTAGCAACGATCTCTCTTTTTTCGACCCCCCAGATAATCACATGATGCAACGTGCCCGGCGAATCGAGTCTTGGACCTCTCGGCATGCCTCTAATGATTGGTTTGTATCGGATAAAGTTAACGCTGCAATGTTGTCATTGCAAGTTCATGATTTCAGGAACGTCCCGCATTCCCCCTGCTTTCGGAACGTCCCTGAGACCCCCTTTCTCAACGAAATACGAATTTCCTGTCAACGAAGCACCGAAACCCGGCTTGCGGGTAGCTGATGTTGGCAGCTGGTGTTTTTTTTGTTGTCATTTTGCAAATATGATTTTGTAAAGTTTATTTAGTCTTGTGTCACTTAGGTCTTTTAATGAAGCTATTGGCTTTTTCAATTTTAGTTTGTCAAACGCAAACAGATAAAGTTCTTCATTGTCAAAATGCAAGTCATTTTTAGCTTTGGCGTAAATTGCGCCGTAAATGTCTTTTTTCCATTGAGGATTATTCCCCTTTCTTAGTTTAGGTCTATGATCAAAGGCTATTTGCTTTTGTAGCCAAATTAATGTGTCGTCAAATTTTTCTTTTGGTAAGAGGTGATAAGATGTAATGTGATACCTATTTTTTAAAGATGTCCATGTCTGTAAAAAAAACCTTCCCTTGTCTTTTGGGTCGTTGAACTTTCCTGCTTGTTCGTTTATCTCGACAATTTTATTAACTATGTCATAAATTTGTTTCGCTTGTTCTTGTGATATGTGTATGTCTGGATTTGGAGCAACTTCATTTCTTCTTACAAGTTTATCTGTCTTAATAATTGTTCCTTGATTAACACCAACTTGTAAATTGTGATTTCCTTTTGATTTCTGGGTAACTTTAATTTGGGATTGTTCCGCATTTTTTAATGTTTCTAGATACATTTCTCTGATCTCATCTGGTTTAGCAGAGAAAACTGAAGTCCCTTTTCTTATATAGCAAATACTTTTATTATCAGCAGTAACATAAATAGGTTTTTGATTGCTTTCTTTTATCTGAACAACAACAATAAATAATGGAATATTTTCTTCGGCTATATTTATAAATTTTGTCTCATAGTTTAGCGGTTTATCAATATTGGTGTTTAGAACATTTGCTATCCAATCCTCAAATTTTCCGTTTCCTACATTGTCGCTTAATCCTATTACTATTTTTTGCTTTTCATCAATACCAAATATTATATATCCACCGTCTGCATTTGCAAAAGCTGTCGTGTCTTTGGCGAACTCTTTCCCGTCTTTATGGAATTCCCGTTTATAGTCAAGACGTTGCCCTTCTTTTTCTTGTCTAATGTAGAGAAGTTCATTTATATCCTTATACGCAATGTCTTTAATTACCTTGTTAAACATTCGTTTTCATTTAAATCATTATCGGTTTATCTGACGCACTTACAATTGATGCCAACGTTTTTGGGCTTGGCGAAGGTGGGGTTTAAAAAGCACCAAAGTTCAAATATAGTACAAAAGCTAATAGAAAGTACAAATGTTCAGCCTAGTACTAAAGCCCCACTTTTGCAAAAGCCAATGTTAGCGGTTCGTTGCTTTTACTAAAAAAGTCCCGGAATTAAACTATTAAAGTCGGATAGTATTTTTTTTCCTTTCTTAATTGTCCTAAATATTTTTTCTTTTTTTATTGTCGATTTTGCATTTTCAAATATGTCTCCTTCTTTAAGAGTTGATTTTGAAACTTTGTCTATTATGTCTTCAAGGTCATTGTACACTTCTTGTTCAGTACGGCCTTCAATTTTTACATAAATTTCATCTTCAATTTCATTCTCTTTAATCTTATAGAAAAACATCAAAGGCAAATTTTTTGTATCAGTTAATCCAAGAAAGTCAATAATTTGCTTGTTGTCTGCTGGTTCATTCCAAATCATTATCATCATTTGCATCACTCCTGATTTTGATTCAGGAAATCTGTATTCTCCTTGCTTCGGTTTCACTGCAAATATTTTCCAATTTAATCCACTACGTTCGTCCATCGCAGTCCAATAGTCTTCATCCCTTAAACATTTTTTTATATGTGGATGATTGTCTGTATACAAAATAATACTTATCAGTTTATCATCGTTTGAATTATTGTTCTTAATTATTTCGCATTCCATATTATCTCTATTTGAATTCTTTTAAATGTTTCTGGTTCTGTTTCCAATGACCGATAACGTTTCGGGGCTTGGCGAAGGTGGCGAATACGAAGCACAACTGTTCAATTAACCACTGAACCGCCACTTTCGCTAAGCCCTTGTTAGCGCTTCGTGCTTTATCGTCCGTCAAACTGTATTGTTTCAAGTTTGTAGTTACCATCTCCTTATCCCTTTTATGCTGTCATTTATTTTTGAAAACATGTTGTCACCTGATAATTCTGACTTTAGATTTAGTAGATAAGATTTAGGGTTTGCTTGCAATTCAAGTTTTTCCTTTTTCACTGCGTTAGCTGATGATACCAAACCGAAAATTACACCACCTGCTGCAAAAAACGGTTTAGCAATGTCAGGAACATAGTCCGATAAAGAAGCAACTGTTGTCGGAATGGAAATGCTTAAAAACTTGTTTACAGTTTCAATTTTGTGAGTGTCATAAAGTTTTTCCAACTTCTTCGTTTCGTTAAGTATCAACTTTGAATGTTGGTTCACTGCATCATTTAATGCCGAAGGATTATCTATGTCAGGAAGTGAGTTTGCCAAGTTAGAAACCTCATTAAAAAACGCAATCCTCTCATGGCTATAATTCTCTCTGATGTCAATTATTTTGTCAAGAGGAACGGCATTAATTTTATTAGGCACGACTGTTTCTATAAGCAAATTACCTAACCTATATTCAAATTCATTCTTGTAGTCTGAATTTATTTTTGTTTCAAATTGAATAGCAGCTGAAAAAGATTGTTCAACGTCCGTCACAATTGGAAGCGTTTTTTTCTTTGAAATTGACTTAGCAAGAAATGTCATGTAAAGAAGCCCTATTTCATTGTCAATTTTTATCCAATCTTCATATTGGTTTTCTCCAGGAATGGCAATACCAATGTCAAACAAATACTCTTTCATTCTAGGGTCAATTTTCATTACATGTATGTATGTCCCTGTTGATTTTACCATGTTTGAATAAAAACTTCTCCTTTCATTATAGTCCCTCATATAATGTCGTCCATGTCTATCTCGTTCAAAATATCTGTCGTGAAAGAAATGATCAGACTCGAGTATGTGTCTTAGCTGCTCGCTAAATCGATTGAAAGTATTTGAGGTATCATAATTTTCAGGACTGTAGTCCTTAATAAAACCAGTATGATAATTTATACTCGTTATGTCCTCATTGTCGGCAGGCTCAACAGAACTTGGAACTATCCGTGAAATATTGTCCCAAAAGAGTAAAGCATGTTTAACCCAATTCTTGTTTGTCAGGTTAATGTGTGGGTAGTAAAGTGCATGTCCGAAGCTCATATTTTTGTTTGTTTAATGGTTAACTGTTTGTGTTTGCACGGTCGTCATAGCATGATCGCCAACTCCTTTATCTATGCACCATATTCCACCAAAAGGTGCATATAGCCAGCTATTCTGGCATGCTTTATACACCTTTGAGGTGTACAATATTTTTACAAACTGTCAAAGGGGCTGGAGATTTTCAGTAAACTCTGCTCGCATACGTGTGTATAGATTTCCGTCGTCTTACTGCTCTTATGCCCTAATAGCTCTTGTATATAACGTAAATCAGTCCCTGCACCCAGTAAATGTGTTGCATAAGAGTGCCGCAACCAATGAAGCGTTACTGGTTTTTTTGATTTTGGCATGATCGAGTGCATGTTTTAACACTTTTTGCAAGCTGGTACCAACTGTTCAAATGGTAAAATACAGATATATTTCAAAATATTTATCTCAATCTCCTGCTGATGCATGCTCAGGTGGGCACCAATTCACGATCCGTTTCACCTGACATGTACGAAAGTCTCCTGCACAGGAACCGGGAGATGCACCGCCACCCCTATTTCATCTCCTCACTCCCCACCCTGCACCGGCAACACCAGCCGGAATCCCCGGAAATCGTTGACCGCTTTGGAAACCACGAACGAGCGCTGTGAACAGCGGAAGGCAAACTTGTCGGGATAGCGCCAGCAGCCGCCCCGTTCCTGGCGTAGAGCTTCTTCATCGGAAGGAGTGTTTGCGGAATCGGTTTCATCGTGCCGGACGCTGCACCACTCCATGACGTTGCCGCTCTGATTCCAAGTGCCGTAGCCGGAGACCCCTTCGGGATAGGCGTAAACCGGAGCTACCGAGTCCGCTCCCCGGTTGTTCCTGTGCCGGCAGTTGTTTTCGTCCCAGCGG
>NZ_JAIOZR010000021.1 GCF_021740465.1 Chlorobium sp.
AGGGAATCAATAGCCTCATCCAGGCGGCCAAAGCACGGGCACGGGGTTACCGCACTACCAAAAATCTCATCAATATGATCTACCTGATCAGCGGGAAGCTTAATTTTGGCTTACCCACTTGAAATAGCGAGGAGCCAGTTTTTTTCAGGATCGGAGCCCAGTCTTGACGGTCGGGCCACTCTCCCCTGTGCGAGAAATCATTGAGATGCCGGGAAAGCATGAAAAGCCGGTTTGCACCGATGCTTCCTGAAGAGCCTTTGAGGGTGTGCATCAGTTGGTCGAATCGCTTGATGTTGCCAGCTGCTGCAGCCTGGTCGAGTTCTCTGATGATTTTTTCCGAGTCGTTTCTGAAAACCTCGAAAAGTGAGACGATCAGTTCATCGTTTCCAATCTCTTTAAGACTGGTGATGATCGACTGGTCGAGTACTTTTTCACTTTCGAAGGTTTCCCAGAAGTTTTCCGGTGTGACGGGGGTTTTCTTTGTCAACTTGCCGTTTTCTTCGGCGCGGGAGATGTTGTTAATCCACATGGAGATTGTCGATACGAGTTCATCCCTGAATACCGGCTTGCCGAGATGCTGGTTCATACCTGCCTTTATCACCGCTTCGATACTGTCCTTGCCGGTATTTCCCGTCAAGGCTATGATGGGAATGGTGCGGTAGTTTGTGAACCGCTTGAAACAGTTTCCCTTCCTGATGGCCATGGATGTTTCAATGCCTGTCATGACCGGCATTTCCATATCCAGCAGAATAAGGTCATAGTCCTGCTTTTCAAGGTATTCGAGAGCGATTTTTCCGTTTTCGGCCTCAGAAATCGAACAGCCGTAATGTTGCAAGGTCATGCTCATGTATTTACGGCTGGTTGCATTGTCGTCGACAAGCAGTATCCGGCATCCACTCAGGAGAGTCTCCTGGTCTGTGGTTATGGATGAGGCTTCCGAGAAGAAGTGCCGTTCGAACAGCTTGTTGATGTCCGCTTTCTTGATGGGTTTGGCGATCACCTCGTTCATCCCGCATCTGGCGGCCCGTGGAAGCGCTTCATTCAGCGGAAGCGCCGTTATTCCGATAACCGGCACCTGCATATAATGCGGGGCAAGAGAAGGGTCGATATTCAGTGAGGAGCGCAGCATTGCTACCAATTGGTCTCCATCGAGGGAGGGCATCTCGAAATCCATCAGAATCAGGTCGTAACGGGTTTTCGAGAGCATTTCGAGTGCCTGTGTTCCGTTTTCTGCAAGGTCGGACGAACAGTCCCATTCGGAGGCGTATCTGGCAAGCAGTAGCCGGTTGCTGATCTGGTCGTCGACAATGAGGATTTTTTTCTGTTTCAGAATCGCTTTTTTAAGATCCCTCGATGCTTTCGAAGCATAATCCGGCAGGTTGATAACGAATTCGGTCCAATTACCTTCCTCTGAGTTGCAGACAATCGTTCCACCGAACGATTCGATCACTCTCCTGCAGAACGAAAGCCCCAGACCGTTACCGCTGTTTTTTCCATAGGTGTAGAACCGTTCAAAAATCCGTTCGCGCATACGTGAGGGGACTCCAGGCCCGTAATCCTTGACCGTGATGCAGTTGACGTCGGCACCGGCTTGCAATGTCATTTCAATTCTGAATTCCGGTCTGTTCTTGTAATGCAACGCATTCTTGATCAGATTGAACAGTACATAGGTAAACAGGTTCCTGTCACCTAAAAAATCAAAGGAATTCGATGTATTGACGACAATGAGCTCCCTGTCGTTGATGTCGTCGAAACCGTAGGTGTTCACGGCACTCTGGATGGCGTTATTTGCGGAAATCCTTTTGAATCTGCTGTTGTCGATGGCGCCTCCCTGCAGGCTCGCAAGAATGGAATCGATGATTTTATTGCCGCTTCGTATGGTTTGCGAGCTTTCTTCGATAGCGTCATGCATGCTGATCAGTTCTGAATAACTCAGGTCTACGGTGCCGGTTACTTCATTGTTCAGAGGCCTGCTCGGCAGGATCGCCTGAAGCGAGCTCATGGCATTGGTGATCGAACTGAGCGGATTCCTCATTTCATGGGCAATACTCCCGCTCAGGCTCTGTAGCAGCGATATTTTCGTCTGATGTGCCATCTGTTTCCGGTGATTGCCGATAATGCCTCCTACCAGGGCAAAGAGGTATGTCGGGATATATTCCGGCTGAAAATACGTGTACTTAACGACCCCATCGAGCAGATAGACGGCAGCATAGGCCATAATGAACCCGATCAGCGTGATGATGCATATGAACAGCCAGTCATAGACGATCAGGATGAGCAGGAAAAGCCCTGCCATCGACGACATGGCCCAGGTAACCGACCATTCGTTTTTAATCATCATGAAATGAAAGAAAAACGGCAGCAGTATTGGCACCGAAAGGAAAAAGTATACCGGAAAGAACTCTTTCGCCTTTTTCGGCAGATGGGCATAGAACAGCCAAGGCAGACTGATCACAGCTTCTGCGATTCGAAACGGCAGGTTTTCGTAAGCTTGGGGGGTTATATATGTCCAGACAAGATAGAACAGCGGGTACCCGACCGTCGCAAACAGCCCGACTATAGGCAGATTGGGCTCGGCATGTTCAACGATATCAAGAGCTTTTTGTTTGAGTTTCTGCATTTTCTTTCGAAAATTGCGCCATGTTTTTTCTTTCACCTATTCAGAAACAGGCTCCCATGCAAATATTTCGAAGAGAAAAGCGTTAACAATCGTATATCGAGCTATGGAATCAACCAGCCCGTAGGTACGGCTTGAGTCTGGTCTGTTGATTGCCTGTGCAAACAGAATACTACTGATCTCTGCGAATCATCGGGCAACAGCATGAGACTTGTGTGGCAAGAAGAGACCTCTTGCTGGCGTAGCACATAGGTCGGGGGTTGTTTGTTGCCACAGTAAAGGTGATATTATGATAACAATACTGAAGATAAAAACTTTAAGGGGATTCCATGCTGTGTAAACAATTTTTCTTGTCCACTACCATCAACATAAATAAAAAAAGAAGACCATGTCTACCTCCAACTCAGGCCTTGACAATGCAACGCATCGAGTAGGCCACGGCGATCGGGTATTTCCGCATTTTCTCGAAAATCGTCTTCAGGCGTGCGAAGCCGAGCTTTTTGCACCACGAAAAAACAAAAAGCCACTTGTTCTCGGCAATTGCCTTCCAGGTCCTGATGCAATCATGCTGCAGAGCAATGACTATCTCAACATTTCGAATCACCAGGCTATTCTTTCTGCCCAGCTCGATGTCCTGAAAAACGCTGCTCAAAATCCTGTCATGTCCGCAGTTTTTCTGCATGAAGACAGCGACAAGCACGAATTCGAAAAAGCGATGGCTGAATTCACCGGTTTTGAAAGCTCCATTCTCTGCCAGTCGGGTTGGGCGGCCAATGTAGGGTTGATGCAGGTGATTGCTGACAGTTCTACACCGGTCTATATCGATTTCTTCACACACATGTCGCTTTGGGAGGGAGTCAAGGTATCCGGCGCAACGCCGTATGCCTTCCGTCACAACGATCCATCGCACCTCGAACGGCTTATCAAAGAGCATGGCCAGGGCATCGTACTGTTCGATTCACTCTACAGTACAACCGGCGACATCGCGCCACTCCGAGAGCTCATCGATATTGCCGATCGATACGAATGTATTTCGGTCGTCGACGAATCTCACTCCCTCGGAACTCACGGCAGACATGGCGGCGGTCTTGTCGATGAGTACGGATTGACCGGAAAGGTGGATTTCATCACGGCAAGCCTTGCCAAAGCCTTTGCTGGACGTGCAGGCATCATCTGCTGCTCCTCGAGGTTCGCCCGATACTATCCGTACATGGCATACCCCGCAATATTCAGTTCGACGTTGCTTCCCTATGAAATTGCCGGATTGAAAGCGACCCTCGATGTAATCAGGAGTGGTGACGACAGGAGGCGCGTATTGCATGAAAAATCCGGTTATTTTCGTGACGGGCTTACTGCACTTGGCTACAATATTGCCAGCATGTCACAGATCGTTTCGATCGAAGGGGGGCTGGAGTCCGATACCGAGCTGCTTCGCGATGCTCTTGAGGAACGCAACGTTTTCGGCTCCGTTTTCCTTGCTCCGGCTACACCGAAAACCCGCTCGCTCATGCGTTTTTCGCTGCACAGCGGGCTTGAGATGGAAGCGATCGACTATGTGCTCAGGGTATGCGAAGAGATCAGGGACGAAATAGGCATGAGTAACTGGAAATCGACGAGGCGGAACAGGACGGCAGGAACCTGACAGGCGCCCTGTTCAGGATTGCTTGCGAAACAGCTGTACCAGCAGTGAAACCAGGTTTTTTTCAGGTTTTCTTTTTAACGGCAGCCCCTCTTTTTCCCAGCCGATAATGCCGTATTCCATGTTGACGACCTTACGGTATCCACGGTTCAGAAAAAGGCGGCTTGCCGTTTCGCTTCGATTTCCGCTGTTGCAGACGATAATGAGATTGCGGTCTGTTGGTACTTCCTCAAGCCGCTGTGCAAGTTTACCGAGCGGAATAACCATGATATCGGGAACATCGAAAGCTTTTCGGGCAATTTCCCACGGTTCGCGCACATCGACAAGCAGTGCGCCTTTTTTCGTCATGGCAAAGGCGGTGGCGGGGGTGACGTTTTTAACCTTGATCATTGTATGTATTTGGTCAATCTTCCGGTTCATGAAGCTCCGGCCTGCGGTATGTTCTTTTCCTGTAGAACCGGAAAAACAAAAGCCCCCGCTCGGAGCGAGGGCTTTTGTCTTTTCAGCGGAGAGGGTGGGATTCGAACCCACGGTACACTTGCGCGCACAGCGGTTTTCGAGACCGCCCGATTCAACCACTCTCGCACCTCTCCGTGTTATTCTAAAAGAACATAGCGCATGCAGCCCATTCTATCCAATGGTTCGGGCTGCAACGCATTGGAGGGACAGAATATAATAAAATCCTGATTTTTTCAATCAAAGATTGTTTTCCCGGATTCAAGTACTTTGGATTTACGCCTGCAGTTGCGCTACTTGTGATTTTCTTCCTGTAAGGGAGCGTTATGGGTTGCCGCCACAAAGTCAGGGAAAATATGGAAGTCTACTTCCAAAGCCTTTGAGGGGAGGCCCCTTTCAACTGGCAGAATTTACAGCAAAAAAAGTAATGCGGTTTTTATCCGGGGAGTAATGGAAATAAAAAAACTGATCTTTATCAGGTAATGAGGAATACAGGAGGAAAGCATTTTCTGGCTTAATGGGAAGAATGATTACCTCCAAACAGAAAAAGCCCCGGTGGGTACCGAGGCTTTTCTATGTTCCTGAGCGGGAAACGAGACTCGAACTCGCGACCCCAACCTTGGCAAGGTTGTGCTCTACCAACTGAGCTATTCCCGCATTTATGAAGGCATAAATATAAGGATATTTCAAAACTGTGCAAGAGCCGTCTGAACTTTTTCGGAGGAAAAAAATCAGGTGCAAAAACCCGTTTTTTTGCGCTTTCCGGTTCGGCCGGCATGCCGCTCCTGCGGGACCGGACAGTGGCACTCCGCCTTCTTTTCAACCCCGTCCTCCTTCCTGTTTTGCAAGCCCCGTTATCTTTATTCAAGCCCCGTAGGGGCGACGTATCGGTAGAAGAAGCCGCCATCCCCTCTCAGTTTTTCAAGCCCTGTAGGGGCGGCATATCGGTAGCGAGGGCGCGAAACCTTTCCTCTTTTCAGAGGACGAGGTTCTCGATGATGGTTTCCATATCCTTGTCGCCCCGGCCGGAGAGGTTGACCACGAGTATCGATTCCGGGCTCATAGAGGCGGCTCTCGTGAGGGCGTAGTGCACGGCGTGGGCCGATTCGAGGGCGCAGATGATGCCTTCGGTTTCGGCCAGCGTTTTCAGGGCTTCGAGCGCTTCGGTGTCGGTGGCCGAGGTGTAGGTCACCAGCCCGCATTCCTGCAGATGGCAGTGTTCGGGGCCGACGCCGGGATAGTCGAGTCCGGCGGAGATGGAGTGCGCTTCGAGCACCTGGCCGTCCTCGGTCTGCAACAGCCTGGTCATTGCGCCGTGCAGCACGCCCGGTTCGCCTTTGGTGAGCGACGCCGCGTGCAGCCCCTCGAGCCCTTCGCCGGCGGCTTCAACGCCCACCAGTTCGACCTTCGGCACGTCGTCGAGGAATTCGTAGAACATGCCGATGGCGTTGCTTCCGCCTCCCACGCATGCGGTGACGACATCCGGCAGCCGACCGGCCTGATTTATGATTTGCTTTTTAGCCTCCCTGCCGATTACGGCCTGGAAGTCGCGCACGATCATTGGGTAGGGGTGCATGCCCACGACGGAGCCGATGATGTAGAAGGTCTCCTCGGGGTTGTTCATCCAGTCGCGGATGGCTTCGCTGGTGGCGTCCTTGAGCGTTCTGGAGCCGCTGGATACCGGACGCACCTCGGCTCCGAGCAGTTTCATGCGTGCGACGTTCGGGGCCTGCCGGCGTATATCCTCCTCTCCCATATAGACAATACAGTCGAGATCGAAGAGCGCACATACCGTTGCCGTTGCCACGCCATGCTGGCCCGCGCCGGTTTCGGCAATAATGCGTTTTTTGCCCATGCGTCGGGCGAGCAGCACCTGGCCGAGAGCATTGTTGATTTTGTGGGCGCCGGTATGGCAGAGATCCTCCCGTTTCAGGTAGATAGCTACCCCGCCGGCCTTCCGGCTCAGGCTTTCAGCATGATAGAGAGGGGTCGGGCGTCCGACATAATCGCGAAGCAGTTTTTCAAGCGTTGCATGAAAATCGGGGTCACTTTTTGCTTTCAGGTATTCCGATTCGAGATCGGCAGCATTTTTTATGAGGGTTTCGGGAATGAACTTCCCGCCGAACATACCGAAATGCCCCCGTTCATCGGGAGCTGAATAAGGAGACGAGGACATGGAACCAAAAGGAATATTGACAAAAAGCGACTTTTTTTTCGAGGGCAGGAGAGCAGCGGGTTTCCCGGGAGATGCCCTGGAGCAATCAGAGAAAAGTCAACGGTACTGCAACAATAAAATAATATATTGAAACTTTTCAGAGATACCTATGAAAGATAACCTTGTCCATCCGCTCCGGGGAGTTGTTTTGTGAGTGTTTCGAGGTGTAGCATAATGCTTGGCGCTGCATTGAGCATGCTCGTCAATGCAGTCCTGCCGGGCACGTCGCCGTCTGCGTATGGCGCAGAAAGGGCGTCGGCTGCCGGGGAAGCCGTGCTTGCAGGGGACGGCGCTCTTGTGCCGCCGGGCGAAAGCACCATATCTTTCTCGGCAAGGGATTCGGTTATCTACCGCTTCGACCGGAAGAGCATGGAGCTACTGGGAAAAGCCCGCGTTGAACGCGATTCCACCACGGTTTCCGCTCCGAAGATCAACGTCGATCTGCAAAGTTCAACCCTCGAGGCTTTCGCCGCTCCGGCAGGCGCCTCCGGAAAGCCTGAGCCTGCGGTGTTCACCAACCGCGACGGCAGTTTCAATGCCGATAAGATCACCTACACGTTTACCTCCGGAAAAGGGGAGACCTCCAATATATCTTCCCGTTCGTCGAGCGTGATTTTCAGCGGACAGAAGGTTACCCGGCTCGAAAACGGCGAGTTGATTGTGCGGGATGGCACCTTTACGACCTGTGACGACGAGGACCCGCATTACTGGGTGTCGTCGAGTTACATGAAAATCATTCCCGACAGCCGGATTATCGCCAGGCCGTTCATCATGTATATCCGGCCGGAACTCTTTTCGAAGCGATTACCGGCCATTCCCATTCTGCCACTGCCTTTCATGATTTTTCCCCTGCGTGAAGGCCGGGCGTCGGGGCTCCTGATTCCCCGTTTAAGTCATGACAGCGATCGTGGCTATTATTTTTCCGATCTTGGCTATTTCTGGGCGATTAACGATTATCTTGATCTGCGCCTTGAGGGCGATATCGCTTTCAACGGGAGCTGGCGTCTCGGCCAGCGTTTCCGCTATAACAGTCGGGATGCTTTTTCCGGGATGCTTGAAGGGGAGTATGAGCGCTATCTGGCGGGGGATTCCGGCGACCCCGACTACGAAAAATATGACAGCTGGAACCTCCGATTCCAGCATCATCAGGATTTCAGCCCTTCATCGGCTCTTGATCTCAATCTGCAATTCCAGGGTGGTGATCGCAATTACGATCTGAACACCCTCAATTCCGAGACCATTGTCAATGAGCAGGCTGATTCTTATGCCTCGTACGGCAAAACATACGACGATGAAAACAGTATTGTAACAGCCAGTTTCCAGATGACCGATGATCTGAGAAGCAGCGACCAAAGCCAGCTTGCGGGCATCGGGTTCTATCAGAACCGTTATTATCCGTTCCGTTCGGGCCGTCTGGGAACTTTCGATGACTGGCGCGACAGGTTTTCGGTTACCACCGGCGCATCTCTGCGGGGACTTTTTTCTTCGGCCGACGGTTTTGAATCATCGGAATACCTTGCCGAAGCAGGAGTACAGGTTGGCTATTACCAGGAGTTTTCAAGCGACAACAGAGCTCTCTTTACGCAGGGGGTCTCCTTGCAGGGAACGCTGCTCGACGACGATCTCTATGCCAATGATCGCTATGGGATGAGGCTCAGGCTTCCTCTGCGCATGCAGTCGACGCTTTTCCGCCACTTCAACGTCAATGCGGGATTCACCTTCAATCACTACATTCTGGGCAACGACATCCTGAAGCGTTTCGACGGGACAGGAATCATAAGCGAGGAACAAACCGGTTCTGAAGGGTATTCCACCTTCAATTTCAGCACCGATGTTTCTACCCGGCTTTACGCAAGCATGCAGACGCCGTTCCTTGAAGGCCTGACCGGTCTGAAGGCCCTGCGCCATACCCTGATACCCGTTATCTCCTATACATGGAATCCGGATTTTACCGGTTCCGGTTACGATTATTACGGAACGGTGTACGACGGCAGCGGCTACCTGCGCTACAACCGGTTCGAGCATTCGGTCTATAACGACATACCCGAAGGTCAGAGTACGATCGGGATCATGCTCAGGAACCTTTTTCACGGAAAGCTGGCCTCTTCGGACCCGAACGGCAGCGGACAGGACCGCACCGTGCATCTGCTTTCGCTCGGCGCATCGACCTCGTATAACATGGCCGCGGACGAATTCCACTGGTCTCCGTTGCTCATTACCGCGTCGAGCAGCGCGGTTTCACCGAATTTTCTGATGAGCGCAGGAGCCTTGTATGATTTTTACGATTACGACCAGGTAAGCGGCCAGAGAGTCAACCGATTTTATGCCGAAGAGGGTAACGGGCTGCTCCGGTTCGTGAGCGGATATCTCAACATGAGCCTCAATATCGAGGGGAAGAGCAGGAACGGCGGATCCGGCAGGCCCGAAACGCTTCGCGCCGAACAGGCGATTTTCCTCGAACGCTTCAATACCGGCGACTTCAGTGATATCGATTACACCATACCCTGGAAACTTCGCATGTCGCTCTATTTGCAGTCCGACCGGCTGAACCCGCTCGAGAAGGCCGAAACCACGGCTCTCCTGAACGTTTCGGCTAAAGCCGCCCTGAGCAGGAACTGGCAGGTTGGCATCAATACCGGTTACGATGTCGAGCAGAACAAGTTCGTTTTTCCGATGCTGCAGGTCTACCGCGACCTCCATTGCTGGCAGATGGGATTTCAGTGGGTGCCATCGGGAGAGTACAACAGCTACTATTTCCAGATTGGCCTGAAAGCACCCCAGCTTCAGGATATACGCTTCAGGACGGGCGGGAAAACAAGAGGATGGACCGATTAGGGCGGCGCTGGCGCTTTCGGCAAGAAAAATCAGCTGATCGATTCAAGTATGTTTTCAAGCCTTTCGTTGAAGGCCTCGGGGGCGTCGTGGTGAATGCAGTGCGCCGCTTTCGGAATGATGAAGGCGCCGGCCTGCGGAAGCAGCTGCTGGAACTCGGGGATGATCCTGTGCGGAGGCAGTGCGCTGTCTTCGGCTCCCCAGATGAGGGTGGCTTTTCCCTTGTACCGGCAGGGCCGGGTGAGATGGTCGAGGGTGAAATCCTTTGGCCTGCGGGAGGGTGAGAGGTAAGACCATATCGCGCCCTTGTCCTGCAGGGGCCGGGTGAACTGGTTGATGAGTCGCAGATCGACCTTGCTCTGGTTATAGTAGGTGGGTACAAGGCTCTGGCTTACACCGACAGGATTTGCAAATGCAGTGAACAGTACCTCTCCGATCATCGGAGAGCCGACCAGCCCGAAAAACACCTTCGCCATGCCGTCCATGCTGTCGCCATAAAGCCCGGACGGGTTGGCCAGCACCAGCGCGCGAACTTTTTCAGGTCTGAGATGGGCATAATAGATACTGCACGCCCCTCCCATGGAATGTCCCACGAGAATAACATCTTCGAGTTTTTTCAGATGCAGGAAGGCCTCGATCTGTGCGGCAAAGAGTTCAAGGCTGTAGCGGACGTTAGGTTTCTGCGACCTGCCGAACCCTATGAGGTCCATGGCGTAGATCTTGTGGCCCCCCGCGAATTGAGGAATATTCTGGTTCCAGTGTTCGATCATCGCTCCGTATCCGTGAAGGAACAGCAGAGGAGGTTTGTCTGGGGAGTCGGCGCTTCCAGTCTCCAGATAGCGGATTCTGGCTTCATGCTCGGGAGATAACTGCCACAGGAAATACTGATCTTTCGGAGAGCTGCTCATGGTTGAAAACCTGAATATTTCAAGAGGGGAAAAAATTAAAATATAAAATGCTTCAAACTAATTATAATCCTGAGCGATTTAATACAGGTTAGAGCTATCAAATTCACTATCCAGATTCTATGCTGCAGGTTTCAAGAAAATTCGAATACGGACTTCACGCGGCGGCTTATCTTGCCACGAAAGGTTCCGGAAGGGTGGTAACCGTAAAGGAGATGGCCGACGTTATCGGTTTTTCGCAGGAGTTTCTTTCCAAGGCGATGCAGAGTATGAAAAAAGCCGGGATTACCGAGTCGGTTCAGGGTGTCAAAGGCGGTTACCGGCTGGCCAGAAAGCCATCGGAGATTACGATTGCAGATATCGGCATTGCCATTGAAGGCAAGCCGCACCTTACCCGATGCGCGGTAAAGATCACCAGTTGCGAGATTTTCGATCAGTGTGCCTACCGCGGATACATGAACTCGCTGCAGGAGCGCATACAGGGGCTCCTGTCTGCAACGACCATTGCCGAGTTGCTGACGGAACCCGAAGATGAGCGTGATTCCGGATGATCGGTTGCGATGCTGCTGCAGTCCCCCGTTTTTCTCCCCTCCGGATTGTATATTGCCGTGTTCCTTTCAATGAAAGTTTCACCATTCAATAATGCCCATTTCCGCATCATCGGACACGATTCGTAACGATACCGCCCTTCCCGATATCATTCTTCGGGGTATCCGTACCCACAATCTCAGGAATATTACCGTTCATATACCCCGCAACCGTTTTGTCGTGCTGACCGGCGTAAGCGGTTCGGGAAAGTCGAGCCTCGCTTTCGACACACTCTATGCCGAAGGGCACAGGCGTTATGTGGAGTCGCTTTCGGCCTATGTGCGTCAGTTTCTCGAACGGATGCCGCGTCCCGACATCGAAATCGTCGAAGGTATCGCTCCGGCAATAGCCATCGAGCAGAAAACCATACCGAAAAATCCCCGCTCGACGGTGGGTACGGTTTCGGAAATCTACGACTACCTCCGATTGCTCTATGCCCGTATAGGTAAAATATATTCCCGCGATACCCATGAGCTGGTCCTCAAACACAGTCCCGAGGATCTCAGTTGCCAGGCCCGTTTTTTTGACGAGGGCACAAAGTTTTTCGTTGCTTTTCCCTTTCCCTGCCATAAGGATGCAGCCATGCACGACTGTTCGGCTGATGCGGAAATCGCCAACCTCCTGAAGAAGGGCTTTTTCCGGATTCTCGAGGGTGACAGCGTCCTTGACCTGAACGACGAACAACACTGCCGGCGTATCGGCAGGATGGGACGCCAGGAGCTTGCCGGGCTTTTCGTGCTCGTCGATCGCTTTGTTGCGAGCCACGACGAGAAGGTGTACAGCAGGATCGAGCAGGCCGCGGAGACGGCTTTCGGCGAATCGGGCGGCTATGCCGTGCTCAAGGTGGCCGGAGGCCGGCTGTTCAGGTTCAGCGACAGGCTCGAGCTGAACGGTATCGAGTATCAGGAATCCTCGCCGCAGCTTTTCGCTTTCAATTCACCGATAGGTGCGTGTACCCGGTGCCAGGGTTTCGGCAGGATTGCAGGAATCGATGAGGATGCGGTCATACCCGATAAATCACTGAGTATTGCCGAAGGGGCCATCGTCTGCTGGACATCGGAAAAATACCGCTGGAACTGGACGCGGCTGCTGGCCGTGGCGCCGAAGGCGGGCATTCCGGTTGATATTCCCTATGAAAAGCTCTCCTATCTGCACAAGGAGATGATATGGAAGGGCATTGCCGGCCAGGAGGAGCGGTACAGCGGAATCTGGCCGTTTTTTGCGGAAATAGAAAAGGATGCCGGCTATAAAATGCACTATCGTGTTTTTTTAAGCCGTTACCGGGGTTATGCGACCTGTCCGGAGTGTGAGGGGAGCCGTCTCAACGCCGATGCAAGGCTCGTCAGGATTTCAGGCCGTCATATCGGGGAGGTGACCCGCATGAACATCGGCGAGGCCTACGACTTTTTTACCACCCTCGATATTTCGCCTTTTGACCGCAAGGTTGCCGAAGCGGTTCTCGAGGAGATTCTCAAAAGGCTTACCTACCTGCTCGAGGTCGGTCTGAACTATCTTACGCTCGATCGCCTCACCCATACGCTCAGCGGCGGGGAGTTTCAGCGCATCAATCTTTCGACATCAATCGGTTCACCGCTTGTCGGCGCGATCTACATTCTCGACGAGCCGAGCATCGGTCTTCACCAGAGCGACTCCGAACGGCTGATCAGGTTGCTCCGAAAGCTTCGTGATCTTGGCAATACGGTGGTGGTGGTCGAGCACGACCGCGAGATTATCGAGGCTGCTGATGAGGTGATCGATCTCGGTCCCAGGGCGGGACGGCAGGGCGGCGAGGTTGTCTTTCATGGTACCATTGCTGAAATGGCGATTTCGGGAACATCGCTGACTGCCGATTACCTCAGCGGAAGAAAGGTCATTCCGGTGCCCCGGGTCCGACGGACGCCCGATTTTTCCGAAGCTATCGAGATCCGCGGTGCCCTGCAGAACAACCTGAAGAACATCGACGTACGTTTTCCGCTCGGCGTGATGACCTGTGTGACCGGCGTGAGCGGTTCCGGCAAATCGACCCTCGTCAACGATATTCTCAA
This sequence comes from Chlorobium sp., assembly GCF_021740465.1. GTDB lineage: Bacteria > Bacteroidota > Chlorobiia > Chlorobiales > Chlorobiaceae > Chlorobium. The sequence continues at coordinate 13,298 of NZ_JAIOZR010000021.1, forward strand.
AAACGGCATTCTCCGCGAGAAGGAGGGGGGACGGGAAAAGGTTGGTACGCATCGCTCGATAACGGGCGTCAGCCTGATCGACCGGGTCGAGCATGTCGATCAGGCGCCGATCGGCAAGTCGAGCCGAAGCAACCCGGCCACCTACATGAAAATCTTCGACGATATTCGTGCTCTTTTTGCCCAGACCAGAGAGGCGAAGGCCAGAGGATGGAAGGCCGGCTATTTTTCCTTCAATATCCCGGGAGGTCGCTGCGAAAGCTGTGCCGGTGAGGGGAGCGTGAAAATAGAGATGCAGTTCCTGGCCGATATCGAGGCGGTTTGCGAGGAGTGCAACGGACTGCGCTACAAACAGGAGACGCTCGATATCAAACTCAGGGGTTTTTCCATTGCCGAGGTGCTCGATATGACCGTAAGTGAGGCCATCGAGTTTTTTAGTGGCGAAAAGGGGATTGTGCGCAAGCTGCAGGTACTCGACGATGTCGGACTGGGCTACATAAGGCTGGGGCAGTCGTCAAGCACTTTGTCGGGCGGCGAGGCCCAGCGGCTCAAACTTGCCGGTTTCATAGCCCGAGCCGATATTGAGCATACGCTGTTTCTTTTCGACGAGCCGACGACAGGCCTGCATTTCGAGGATATCAACAAGCTGATCCGCTGCTTTGAAAGGCTTCTCGAGCAGCGCAATACCCTGGTGGTCATCGAACACAATCCGGATGTCATCAAACAGGCTGACTGGATTATCGATCTTGGTCCTGGAGCAGGAGACAAGGGCGGATCGCTCGTTGCCGAGGGAACTCCCGAAACCGTTGCGGTTTCTCCGGATTCACTGACGGGGCTTCACCTGAAGCCCTATCTTGATTCCGTAATTTGAGCCAAAGGCTCACGGCTCGCTCTATTCATGCTATGGGATCGTCTTCGAGCGCTCCTCCGTGCAGCCTGATATGGGGGAAGTGGGATTCGGAGGTTCTTTCAACCCATACAGATCCTCCCTTATGCCGGGCTGCCTCGTTTTCCGATACAGACACCCTGTTGCCGGCCAGGGCGGCAACCTCTTCGAGAATGGAGATATGCTGCCGGTCTTCGGCAGTTGCCGTATCGTCACGCATCTTCGAATGCAGACTTTGGAGTTTCTCCATGGCGACCTTGCCGATGGTGCAGTAGAGCTGTTTTTTGCCTGATTTCATGGGAGTCGATTGTAAACTTGCTGCAGGGCATCAAATTGTTTCGCTTTTTCTTTCATGGTACAGAAACAGTTTGGAGAGGGAAAATTTTTTTTTATAATTAGATGTTCTTTTAGCACTCTCCTCGATCGAGTGCTAAAAGGTTGATCTGATCGAGTGCAATCGAACTGGATCGTTCTCTCAACCCAAATAAAAACAAGATAAGACAATGAACTTGAAACCCTTAGCTGATCGGGTTATTGTTAAGCCGGCTCCGGCTGAAGAGAAAACCAAAGGCGGGCTTTTCATTCCCGATACCGGTAAAGAAAAACCTCAGTACGGTGAAGTTGTGGCGGTAGGTCCGGGCAAAGTTGCCGATAACGGACAGCTTCTCGACATGCAGGTCACGGTTGGCAAGAAAGTGCTGTACGGCAAGTATTCCGGCACCGAAGTGAATGTCGAAGGTGAGGACTACCTGATCATGCGTGAGTCGGACATTTTTGCAATTCTTGACTGATTCGTTTAACCATTTACCAACCCATTCCAGGAGGAACGCGTTACAATGACTGCTAAAGATATTCTTTTTGATTCCGACGCCAGGGCAAAGCTCAAAGTCGGCGTTGACAAACTGGCCAATGCCGTGAAAGTCACCCTCGGACCTGCCGGCCGCAATGTACTGATCGATAAAAAATTCGGAGCTCCAACCTCCACCAAAGACGGCGTGACCGTTGCCAAGGAGATCGAGCTTGCCGATGCCGTCGAGAACATGGGCGCACAGATGGTTCGCGAGGTCGCTTCGAAAACCAGTGATGTGGCCGGTGACGGTACCACCACAGCAACCGTGCTTGCCCAGGCTATCTATCGTGAAGGACTGAAAAACGTTGCCGCAGGCGCACGTCCGATCGACCTGAAAAGAGGTATCGACCGTGCCGTCAAAGAGGTTGTTCTCGAGCTGCGCAACATCAGCCGCAGCATCTCCGGCAAGAAGGAGATAGCTCAGGTCGGTACCATTTCGGCCAACAACGATCCTGAAATCGGCGAACTGATCGCCGAGGCCATGGACAAGGTCGGCAAGGATGGCGTTATCACCGTCGAAGAGGCCAAAGGCATGGATACCGAGCTGAAGGTCGTAGAGGGCATGCAGTTCGATCGCGGCTACCTCTCTCCGTACTTCGTGACCAATCCCGAAACCATGGAAGCCGAAGTCGAGGATCCGCTGATCCTCATCCACGACAAGAAGATCGGCAACATGAAAGAGCTGCTTCCGATCCTCGAGAAATCGGCCCAGACCGGTCGTCCGCTGCTCATCATCGCAGAGGACATCGAAGGCGAAGCGCTGGCCACCCTTGTGGTCAACAAGCTCCGCGGCACCCTTAAGGTCTGTGCCGTGAAGGCTCCGGGCTTCGGCGACCGCCGCAAGGCAATGCTCGAGGATATCGCCATCCTTACCGGCGGTACCGTGATTTCCGAAGAGAAGGGCTACAAGCTCGAAAACGCAACGATCGCCTACCTCGGTCAGGCAGGTCGCGTCAACATCGACAAGGACAACACTACCATTGTCGAAGGCAAGGGTACACAGGATGATATCAAGGCCCGCATCAATGAAATCAAGGGCCAGATAGACAAATCGACTTCCGACTACGATACCGAAAAGTTGCAGGAGCGCCTTGCAAAGCTTTCCGGCGGCGTCGCCGTGCTGAACATCGGAGCATCGACCGAAGTTGAGATGAAGGAAAAGAAAGCCCGCGTTGAAGATGCCCTGCACGCCACCCGTGCTGCAGTGCAGGAAGGTATAGTGGTCGGCGGTGGTGTAGCACTGATCCGTGCGATCAAGGGTCTTGCCAATGCGGTTGCTGACAACGAAGACCAGAAAACCGGCATCGAAATCATCCGCCGCGCACTCGAGGAGCCGCTCCGTCAGATCGTTGCCAACACCGGCACCACCGACGGCGCTGTCGTGCTCGAGAAGGTCAAGGCTGCCGAAGGCGACTTCGGGTTCAACGCACGCACCGAGCAGTACGAGAATCTCGTCGAGGCCGGCGTCGTGGATCCGACCAAAGTGACCAGAAGCGCTCTCGAGAACGCCGCTTCGGTTGCCAGCATCCTGCTTACCACCGAGGCAGCCATTACCGACATCAAGGAAGAGAAGTCCGACATGCCGGCAATGCCTCCGGGCGGAATGGGCGGAATGGGCGGCATGTACTGATCCCCGCTTGATTGCCATATCCTTAAGCCATCCCGAAGAACATTCGGGATGGCTTTTTTTATGCCCGTCGGCACGATTAAAAGCGGAGAATTCCATACCTTTACAGAGAACTTCAGTAACAGTAACCAATGAGACATGAAAGCTGTACTCTTGATCAGCGGGGGGATGGACAGCCTCGTTACCACGGCGATTGCCGCTGAAAAGGGGTTAGATCTGGCAGCCATGCACATCAATTACGGGCAGCGAACCTGGCAGAAGGAGCTCGAGTGTTTCCGTCTTGTCTGCAGGCACTACGGTATCGAGGAGCGGATTGAAATCGATGCAGGTTACCTTTCGCTGGTAGGGGGCTCCTCACTTACCGATCATGCCATGCCGGTCAGCGGAGCCGATCTGCATGGGACGGCCATACCGACAAGCTATGTGCCGTTCCGCAATGCCGGTTTTCTCTCGATGGCCGTGAGCTGGTCGGAGGTTATCGGGGCCGCAAAAATTTTCATCGGAGCGGTCGAAGAGGATTCGTCGGGCTATCCCGACTGCCGTCAGGCATTTTATGATGCATTCAACAGGGTTATCGAGCTGGGCACAAAACCCGATACCGATATTCGGATCGAAACACCGCTGATCGCCATGCAGAAGAGCGATATCGTGCTCAGAGGCATGGAACTCAATGCCCCCTTCGCCTATAGCTGGTCGTGCTATAAAAGCGGGGGCAGAGCCTGCGGTGTGTGTGACAGCTGCGCCAGAAGGCTCAGGGCATTCGAGCTGACCGGGCTGCGCGATCCGATTGATTATGAGGTGAGGCCGAAGTATATTTAAGAACGTTAGCAGTGAGCAGTTAGCAGTGAGTAGTCGGCAGGCTGGAGTTGTGACTTTTTGTCCACAAAGTCCATGTTGTCCACAACGTCCGCTTTTTACATTACCTTTCCAGAATTAAAAAAATCATGAAACCGGTCAAAGCGTATTCTACAGGGTTTTCCTCTCTCGATGAGCGACTGAAACTGTCGTTCGGACTGATGATTCTGATATGGGTCGTCGGGTTTGTCGGGCATTTCACTCCGCTTATGGAGTGGCCGGCGCTATTTCTGTATGTGGTTGGTTCCATCGCGCTGGTGCTCTGGCGCGGAAAGTCGTATCAGGAGTGGAGCGACATGTACCTTGCAGGAGGCGACCTCCGTAAATCGCTGCTCTGGGGAGGCGTGGCCGGTGGTCTGCTGTTTGCTATGGACGTTGTGAATACGGTGATGTACTACAAGAACGGGGGCGCACCGATGGGGGAGATGGTGAATATTCTGGTGAACCGTTACATGCTGTTTCTCTTTCCCGTGCTGGTGCTGGCCGAGGAGTTCCTCTGGCGGGGCATCATGTTCTCCGCCATGATCGAAAAGGGATTCAACAGGCATCTGACGGTGTTCCTTACCGCCATGTTCTATGTGCTGAACCATTTCGCGGTTGCGCCCATCGGCTTCCGCGAGCGCGCCCTGATGGCCATGATGGCTTTTCCTATCGGCATTTTCGGAGGGTATCTGGTGCTGAAGACTCGCAACGTATGGGGGAGCGTGCTGGTGCATATGATCACCATGATTTCGATGGTCCTTGATATTTTCGTTATTCCGCAACTTCTGTTCTGAGCGTTCGCCGCTTTCTGTCATGACACAAAACCGAATCACCACTCTTCTCGAAAGCGATAAAAAGCTGCTTATCGCCTACTATATGCCCGAATACCCGGTGGAGGGGGCAACACTGCCGGTGCTCGAGGCACTCGAGGAGAACGGAGCCGATATTATCGAACTCGGCATTCCGTTTTCCGATCCCGTAGGAGACGGGCCGGTTATCCAGGGGGCAGCGCAGACCGCTATCCGCAATGGCGTAACGGTCAGGCACCTTCTGGAACTGGTGCGCAGGGCCCGTACCGGAGAAGGGTGCAGGAAGATTACCGCACCGATTCTCCTCATGGGTTACTGCAATCCGCTCATCGCTTACGGCGGCGAGTGTTTTCTTCAGGATGCCGTCGATGCCGGCGTCGATGGGCTGTTGCTTCCCGATCTTCCTCCCGAGGAGGCGGAGGATTTTCTTGAGAGGGCGAAAAGTTTTGGCCTCACGGTGGTTTTTCTGATCTCTCCGGTAACACCTCCCGAGCGCATCGAGCTGATCGATTCGCTTTCGACGGATTTTTCCTATTGCCTTGCCGTCAACGCTACGACCGGAACCTCGAAACTCTCCGGTGCCGAAGCTGACGAAGCCATTGAGAAGTATCTCAAACGGGTCAGAGAGCATGCCCGGAAGAAATTCGTCGTGGGTTTCGGTATAAGGGACAAGTCGCGGGTGGAGCGTATGTGGCGTCTTGCCGACGGCGCCGTAGTGGGTTCCGCATTGCTGCAGCATATTGCCGGTGCGGCAAGTCCCGCGGAAACCGCCCGGCTTGTCGGCGAGTTCTGGCGCAGCCTCCGCTGAAAGGCCTTTCTTATGGGTGCCTGCTTTTCTGCCGTAAATCCTCCTGTTGAGGTCATCATTCCTCATTACCGGGATGTCGGGCGTCTCGGACGATGCCTCAACTCCCTTGCGAAAACCCGTTACCCGGCGATGCGCATACTGGTGGTCGATAACGACAGCCGCAATCCGGAGCTGGAGAAGCTTCTATCCGGGTTTCCCGGCGTGCGTCTGCTTTCACTTTCGGTGAATCGGGGCTATGCGGGCGGCTGCAATGCGGGATCGGGCGCCTCGACGGCAGATTATCTGGTTTTCATGAACGACGATACCCGGCACGAACCCTCCTGGCTCGAAGATCTCGTTACGGCCGCACAGCTCGATGAGCGTATCGCCGCCCTGCAGCCGAAAATCCTCTCCCTCCCGGAGCACGAAAAGGGGCGGAATGTTTTCGACCATGCCGGCGCGGCGGGTGGCATGATCGACCGGCTCGCCTATTCCTGGTGCTACGGACGTACCTTTTGGGGCGTGGAAGCCGATAAAGGTCAGTACGACCGCCCAAGGGAGCTTTTCTGGGCTTCGGGCGCGGCCATGTTTGTCCGGCGGGATGTTTTTGAGGAGCTTGGAGGGTTCGACGACTCTTTTTTCATGCACATGGAGGAGATCGACTTCTGCTGGAGAATACAGCTTGCAGGATATTGTGTCATGTCGGTGCCCTCTTCGGTTGTCTGGCATGAGGGCGGCGCATCCCTGGAATACGGTTCTCCGGAAAAAATCTACTACAACCATCGCAATAATCTCCTGATGCTCCTGAAGAACATGAGTCTGTCGTCACTCATGTGGGTATTGCCTGTGCGTCTTCTCCTGGAAGGGGCAGCGGTGGTGTTTTATTTTCTGAAAGGTCGCTATGGCATTGCCGGATCCCTTGCAGTGCTGAGGGCTTTACGGGATTTTCTGTTGCGGATGCCTGAAACGCTCGGCAAACGGAAGCGGGTGCAGGCTTTCCGGAAAAAAAACGACAGGTCGCTTTTCAGGAACCTGCCGTTCAGCGTTTTTCTCAGGAGGTGAGGTGTTCTATGATTTTGCCGGAGGAGCGAGATGGCCTTTGCGTACCATGTCGTCGACCGCTTCGAGGATGCTTTCCATGACCGGCATGAGGCTTATGCCGAGGTCCTGCTTGATCTTGCTGCATCCGTAACGGATCGAACGGCCGATGTGCGTGCGGATGTAGGTTCCGGTATCGCGAGGCTGTGTCCATGAGAGTGCTGTCATGAGTGCGGTTCCGAAGCGGCCGGTGAGATCCCGTTTTGGCAACCGGTAGTTGCTGTATCCCGAGAGGTTCAGCAGTTCCACAAGCTCGCGCATATGCAGGAGACCGGCTGAACAGAGGTACCTGCCGCAGGCTGAATCTTTTTCCATTGCGAGGATATGCGCCCGGGCGGTGTCCCTGACATCCACAAATCCCCAGTTTATGTCGAAGATGCCGGGGTACACGCCGTTCATGATATCCCGGATCATGGCGTTGGTGGTGTTGATTGTCGGGCATATAGATGGGCCGGTGACCATGGAGGGATTGATCGTTACCAGATCGAAATGCGGTTTTTTTTGTTCGATATAATCCCATGCCGCACGTTCGGCAAGGGTTTTCGAATAGTGGTAGGGATGGCGCTGCAGTGAGGAACGGGAATTCCAGTCGCGTTCGGTAAACACTTTCGTGCTGTCGGGTTCATCGGTGATTGCGGCCACGGAGGAGGTGAGCACGATGCGTTTGAGGCTACCTGTTTTTCCTGCCGCTGCCATAACTGCCGCAGTGCCTTCCAGCGCAGGTTTAACGAGATCGTTTTCCGGATCTCTGACATTGATGACATAGGGGCTTGCCGTATGGATGACATAGGCGCACTCCCTGAATGCAGGAATAAACGATTCGCTTTTTAGCAGATCGGCCTCAACCAGTTCGAGCCGCTCTCCTGCTCCGGGAAGCTGCAGCAGGAAGGGATAGTGTTCAGGGCTTTTGCGCACGGTTCCCCTGACCCGGTACCCTTCCGCAAGAAGCTGGTTGACGATATGCGATGCAATGAACCCGGAAGCGCCGGTAACGCAGACTGGTTTTTCTGTGATCATGGGGCGTGTTGCCGGTGGTTATGTGTTCCCGAATATGCCGATCAGGCGATCGATACCTTTTCGGCTCGCTGTTTGTGCGCTTTTAAAATGCCTGGAAGATCCTGACGCTGCACAAAGCTGACCAGAATCGGCGGAGCGAAAAATGCCGGTTTGATGTTCGCTTCATAGCAAAGTATCGTGCCCTTTCGGTCGGAAAGGGGTAGCAACAACCATGAGCCCCTGTATACCAGGAAATCGCCGCTTATTTGCTCGAAGGTAATGCGCTTCAGGTGTTCTTCCCTGACCAGTAACCTGAAGTTAACGGTTTTTTCAAATATAAATATTCCGGTTTTTCCTGTCTGATCGAGGATGACTTCGCTGCCTTTTCGTTCTACAAGCCGGCTTGCTATGACCTTCGGAAGGGTTCTGTGGAGGTTGTCGTAATCCGTCAACGCCGCCCATACGGCTTCGGGAGCGGCTTCAATATAAATGCTCGCCCTGACGCCGATAATGTCATCTGCAAGAAAGGCAAGATCGATCGGAGTATCCCCATGAACGAGGCGCAGCTCTTCGGAGGAGGGTGCAATGCCGAGTGGTTCTTTGTCCATAAAAGGTGTGTGTTGTTACTGCAACCCGGTTTACGCCGGGGTCGAAAAAAGGTTGCGCACGGCAGGGCTCACATCAACCGGTCTGCCGGTTTTCCGGTCGACAGGGCACCACACCGTCCGGGCAAGTGCAAGTACCCGGCTGCCGGCCGCGTCGATGATCCTGGTATGTCGGTCGAAAGCGAATCGTGTTGCCGAGCCGATCCAGGTTTCAACTTTCAGCCGCTCCCCCGCAAATGCAGGCCTTTTGTAGTCGATTTCATGGCGGCGGATCACCCAGAGTACCGATTGCCGCTCCTCTGCAGGAGCAATGGCTGTCCAGTGAGCGACAGCTGCATCCTGAACCCATCGAAGATAGACAACGTTGCTGACATGGCCCATCAGGTCGATATCTTCAGGCTGCACATCAATGCTGATTGCAAAGCGGTTGTGCCCGGTACTCATATATTCTCCTGTTCTTTTTGCAGTATAATAAGATTTCCTGCTTGATAGAGGAGATTGCAAGGCTGGTTTCATGGGCATTTCACTCTGTGTATTGCATCAGGCGCCCCGAATCATTACCATAAAAGAAACAGAAGTAGTTGGTATTCCGTTTTACAGGGATGGCCATGATAGTGGGAAATCGCCGATCGTGGTTAGGGGGGAATGTGCCGTGTTTCATAAAATCAGGCTGAGCGCCCATGAAAATCAGGTTTGAAGCATCCCTGTTTCGCTCTTGTTACACTGGTTCAACGATTTTCTTCATGCACTGGTCGCCCTCGCCCTGATTACAGCGAGCCTGATGGTGGTATGGGAGCAGAAGCTGGTTACCAGCTCGGAGAAAAGGGAGACGGAGTGAGTTCTTTCAAGTTTTTTTCGTGAGGCAGGTGTCGTACAGGTAATCGTAAATATTGCAATCAGGTAGAGGTCATGAAAAACCCGGCAGCCACCCTTTTTTTGATGTTGACCATGCTTTTTACGAGCAGCTGCGCGAACTACGCCCGATCGGGCGATGCCGCTGAAGGCAGGGCAGTTCCTGCGGGCGACAACAGCAGGGTTTCACTCGACTGGGAGGGCGTCTACAGGGGTGTACTGCCCTGTGCCGATTGCCGGGGCATCGAGACGGAGGTGACCGTGGAGCAGGGAGGTCGCGCACTTGTACGGAGAACCTATCCCGGCAAAAGCGACCGGGTCTTTACCGAAGAGGGAAGCTTCACCTGGGACGCAAAAGGGCGTGCCATAGCGATCTCCCTGAAGGATGGAGGCGTGTCGCATTATCTTGTGGGGGAGAACCGGCTCGTCATGCTCGATCGCGAAGGCAACAGCATTACCGGACAGCTTGCCGGGCGCTATATCCTGATGAAGATCGGGCATCCCGCCTTTCCTCCTGCTGCATCGCTCACCGAAACCTACTGGAAGCTCATCGAACTTGACGGACATCCGCTCGGCGCTCACCCTGGTGGAAAAGGGCGCGAAGCGCATATGATCCTGAAAAGTGCAGCCAGCCGTGTAGAGGGATCGGGAGGGTGCAACCGTTTTTTCGGCAGCTATGAACTGAAGCCGGGCAACCGGATCCGTTTTTCCGGACTCGGTTCCAGCATGATGGCCTGTCCCGGCATGGATAGCGAATCGGCTTTTTTCAGGGCGCTTGAAACCGCCGACAGTTATGCCCTCGACGGCAACAGGCTGCAGCTGCAAAAAGTCAGCATGGCTCCCCTGGCGCGTTTCGAGGCGGTCTACCTGAAATAGGGCTTGCGGATGCAGGATTTTTTTTCGTACGTAGGGGGCACATCGAGCTCCGTTTTCTTATAAACATCATCGACACCTTTTCTTCCCATGCTGTATTTTTTTCCTGCCGTTCTCTTTGGTCTTGTATTGCTTGTTTGGAGCGCCGGGCGTTTTGTTGACGGTTCCGCTGCCGCAGCCCGTCATTTCAGGCTTCCGCCGCTGCTGATCGGTATGGTGATCGTAGGGTTCGGCACCTCCGCTCCTGAAATGACGGTTTCCGCGATCTCCGCTTCAGAGGGGAATCCCGATATTGCGCTCGGCAACGTTTTCGGATCGAATATTACGAACATCGCGCTCATTCTCGGTCTGACCGCGCTGCTCAGCCCTATTGCCGTGCATTCGCGCGTGCTGCGCAAGGAGCTGCCGATCCTGACGCTCATGACCGCTATCGCTGCGTTCCTGATGTACGACGGCATGTTCAGCCGGCAGGACGCCACCCTTCTTCTTATTCTTTTCGCCCTCCTGATGGGATGGTCGGTGTGGGAGGGCATCATGAAATCGGGCGACGAGTTCGCCGTCGAGATGGAGAACGAGCTGGAGCAGCACCCGATGCCGCTCGGCAAGGCACTCATGCTTGTCGCATCAGGGCTGCTGCTGCTGCTGGTCAGTTCGCGCATGCTGGTATGGGGGGCTGTCGGCATCGCCGGAGCGCTCGGTGTGAGCGATATGGTGATAGGCCTTACCGTTGTAGCCGTCGGCACCTCACTGCCGGAGCTCGCTTCGTCGCTTGCCGCCGTACGCAAGGGTGAGCACGATATCGCGCTCGGCAACGTGATCGGTTCGAACCTCTTCAACACCCTTGCCGTTGCAGGTGTCGCAGGAGCGATCTGTCCTGTTTCCATAGCCCCGGCGGTTTTTTCGCGCGACATCATGATCATGCTGCTGCTGACCGTTTCGCTTTTTGTCGTCGGTTACGGTTTTCGCGGGGAGGGAACGGGAAGGATCAACAGGATCGAAGGCACGATCCTGCTCGGTACTTACGCAGCCTATACCATCTATCTTGTTTCGACAAGCTTCGGTTAACCGCTCACCTTTTCAGCAGACCGGAAAGCATCCGAGAGCGAGTCTATCGAGAAAACCGGCCATGCCGTTCAGTTCGCTCTCGATGATTGCCGAAGCAGCCCGGCCGATCGGGCCGAAAGCTTTTCCGGGTTCCGCCGTGATCCGGGCCGACGCCACGAGCGGCCGGTCGACGGGGCTGCCGATACGGCTGCAGTAAAAGACCACAACCTCCTTTATTCCCTGTACTTCGCTATAGATGCGCTCCGCCGTGTTCCGCGCAAGACAGTTGTAGATTTTTCCGACATGGCTCACGGGATTCTTGCCTGCGGCGGCTTCGAGGCTCGAAGGTCTGCCGAAAGCTATCAGGCCGTTGACCCGGTTGCCGCGCCCCACCTCGCCACCGTCGGCCCCTTCGGCCGACGTGCCGAGCACGGTCAGGTAGATGCCTCCCTCGCCCCGTTCAGGATCGTCAAGCGCGTTGATCTGCAGGTCAAGGGTATCGAAAGAGTGGTTGCCGCTCTGCAGCCAGGCTTCGAGATGTTCCGACACGGCCTGTTTTTTTTTGAAGTAGTCGGCGCAGTCCGCGATGTACCGGTCGACGAACGCCATGGCGACGGTAAGATCGAGCCTGCCGCCGTTGCGGAACCCCATGATCTTGATGTCCTCCCCGGTTTCGGGAAAAAGCCGCTTGAAGCCCGGAGAGTTCAGGTAGCGTTCGGTTTCGAGCACCGTAGACTCGGTTTCGCTCAGCGGGGCATAGCCAACTCCCGCGGAGGTGTCGTTGGCTCCGATGGTGGCCCGTGAAAAGAGGTCAGAAAGTTCGGCTGAACCCGGCCTGATTTCGTGCTGGAACACCACGTGCCGTTCGGGATCGACGAAGTGCAGATGGTCAGTTATCCATGTCTTCGCTGCGGATTCCACGATGTCATGTACCGGCAGGGGAACGCCGTTCCAGCTCATGGTCGCCCGGTCGCCCGTAATTATGCGCATTGGCTCTACCGTCTCGCCTCCTCCAGGTTTCGGAGCGGTTCGCCCGGCGACAAGCAGGCCTTTGTCGAGATTGTGATGCAGGATGCGGCCTGTTTTGTCGAGGTATTCGCGGCACAGGCTTAAACATGCAGCTTCCATAATGGAGTCGCAGATGGTGTCGGGATGACCCGTTCCCTTGCGTTCAACCAGTTCGATCTGCTGTTCGCCTGCCGTCAGCCCTTCGTTTTTTTCGATACAGATATTTTTCATGTTCCCTCTCCGGATTCTGTGGAATTTGCTTCCGTTGCCGCACCTGAAAAAATAGTAATCCCGGAAACCATGGTTTCGTTCAGCGACAATGCTGCAGCAACCGTAGCAAAGCGGATCCCGGCGGTTTGTTCCTGCTTTTTATGGTATATTGCGGCAATAAAAAAGCGAGTGAGACATGAAAATCGGTATCTCCTGTCACCATACCTACGGCGGAAGCGGAGCAATTGCCGCAGAACTGGGCAAGGCACTTGCCGGGCGCGGCCATATCGTTCATTTTTTCAGCCAGGCAGCTCCGTTCCGGCTGGGGACCTTTTCAAAGAACATTTATTATCACGAGGTCGAGGTGATGCACTACCCGCTCTTCGAGTGCCCCTTCTACTCGCTTGCCCTTGCCTCGAAGATCGCCGATGTTGCCTATTACGAAAAGCTTGACGTGGTTCATGCCCATTACGCTATTCCGCACGCCCTGAGTGCCATGCTTGCCCGGCAGATGCTCGAGGACAAGTGTGCCGAAGCCCGTTGTTTCAGCCTTGCCACCACGCTGCACGGTACCGATATTACCGTGGTGGGTGCCGATCCCGGGATGCAGGATGTCGTGCGTCTTGCCATCAACAAATCGGATGGCGTGACCGCGGTGTCAGGCTATCTTCGCGATGAAACCCGGAGGATGTTCAGCCCGAAAAATGAGATTTCGGTGATTCCGAATTTTGTTGATACCACCCTGTTTTCGCGCTCACCCGATTCTGAGCTTCGCGGGCAGCTGGGACTCGACAGCGAAAAAATCGTGATCCATATTTCGAATTTCAGGCCGGTAAAGTGCATCGGCGATATCGTGAAGGTGTTTGCGACCCTCACCGGGCATATCGACGTGACGATGCTTTTTGTCGGGGACGGCCCTGAAAGAAGTGCCGCCGAAATCCGGGTACGTGAACTGGGTATTGCCGATCGGGTGCGTTTTCTCGGCAAAATCGACGATATCGTACCGCTGCTTTCCCTGGCCGATCTTATGCTGATGCCAAGCAACGCCGAGTCGTTCGGTCTTGCGGCCCTCGAGGCTATGGCTTGTGGTGTGCCGGTGGTCGCTACCGACGCAGGAGGATTTCCCGAGTTTATCGTATCCGGAGTACACGGGTACCTGCTTCCTCCGGGCGATATCGGGGCGATGACCGAAAAATCGCTGATGCTGCTTCTTGACGAAGATCTTCATCGGGACTTTTCGGCAGCCTGCGTCCGACAGGCAAAGCGTTTCGAAACCTCTCTGCTTGTCGAACGGTATGAAGCGTTCTACTCCGAACTGATCGAAGCATCCCGCCCCGGCTGAAGTGTCAGTAGCGTTTTGTGGAAAGCAGGACGCTGCGGTACTTTTCGAGGTTTTCCAGCACTTCCCCGGTACCTCGGGCTACAGCGGTCAACGGCTCTTCGCTGATATGCACGGCAAGCTTCGTTTCCTCGTTGATTTTTTTGTCAAGTCCCTTGATGAGGGCTCCGCCACCGGCCAGAAAAAGCCCCCGGTCAAGGATATCGGACGAGAGTTCGGGTTTGGTGACCTCGAGGCTTTTCTTGATCGAGATGATGATCTGGCTGATGGGCGTGGCGATAGCGTCCCTGATGGTGGGGGAGTTGATTTCGCGTTCTTCCGGAAGCGCCGTAACCAGGTTTCTGCCCCTTACTGTCATGGTCAGCTCCTTGTCGAGCTTGTAGGCCGAAGCGATCTTGATTTTGACATCCTCTGCGGTGCGTTCTCCGATAGCAAGGTTGTATGCTTTTCTGAAGTGCCTGACGATGGAGTTGGTGATGTCCGTGCCTGCTACACGCAGCGATTCACCCGATGCAATGCCTCCCAGCGAAATGACCGCGATTTCAGTGGTACCGCCTCCGATATCGACGATCATGTTGCCCATAGGCTCCTTGACGTCGATGCCGATGCCGATTGCCGCAGCCATTGGTTCGGCGACAAGGTAGACCTCCTTTGCCCCTACATGTTCGGCTGAATCGCGCACGGCCCGTTTTTCGACCTCGGTGATGCCGGATGGAATGCCGATCACCATTCTGCGTATGCCGAACGAGAACTGGGTTTTGGTTTTGTTGATCAGCCCCTTGATGAGCTCTTCGGTGGCTTCATAATCGGCAATTACACCGTTGGCAAGAGGTCTTATGGTAACGATGCCGGGGTGGGTTTTTTCATGCATCAGGAGGGCGTCGTGTCCTATGGCTACTACTTTTCCTGAATTACGTTCGCGAGCGACAATTGAGGGCTCATTGAGTACGATACCTTTGTCGCGGATATAAATAAGGGTGTTTGCCGTACCGAGATCGATAGCGATATCCCGGAACAGACTGCTGAAAAAGCTCATGTCATCAATAGATCTAAGTGTGGTGTCATCGCGGCTTGGAAAGGCGGCTGTTCAGGCTATATTCCAAGGTTTCATCTAAACCCTAAAAGTACTCCAATAGAACTTTTTTTTCAAATGAAAAGAGCTGCTCGGGCCGGTCTTTTTTCACAGGCCTCTCTTTTGTCGTGAGAGGCCTGCGGTTTTTATAAACAGCACGATTCACTACATTAGCAAAATCAGGAAAAAGCGGTCTGTAAAACCAAAAACGGGATTGAAAAAGTGTTGAATATCTACCGTTATGCCACCGACGGCGAGGTGCTGAAAAAGCAGCTGGAAAGAAGCGTTGTCTTCGAGCAGGATGTCGAGAACGCCGTTCATGACATCCTGCATTCGGTACGCACGGGAGGAGACTCTGCGGTGCTTGACTTTACCGAGCGGTTTCAGGGGATCCGTTTGCAGGATATGATGGTATCGCCTGAAGAGATCTGCAACGCTTACGAGAACGCCGATCCCGGTTTTATAGGGGTGCTCGAGGAGGCTTTCCGGAACATAACGGCCTTTCACCGCCATGAGGTGGAAAAAAGTTTTTTCTATGAAGAGCAGGGTGGAGTAATTCTCGGTCAGCGGGTTACGCCAATGGAGAAAGCCATGCTCTATGTGCCGGGAGGAAAAGCCGCTTATCCCTCCTCTCTGCTCATGAACGCTGCGCCGGCCCAGGTGGCCGGCGTCGGGGAGATCTATATGACGACCCCCTGCGACAGGGAGGGGAACGTCAGTCCCCATATTCTTGCCGCAGCAAAGGTTGCCGGTATCGGGAGCATTTTCAGGCTTGGTGGCGCCCAGGCGGTCGCGGCATTCGCCTTTGGTACCGAAACCGTTCCGAAAGTCGATATCATTACCGGACCGGGTAACAAGTATGTTGCCCTTGCCAAGAAGATGGTGTTCGGTCACGTCGCCATCGACAGCATCGCCGGACCTTCGGAGGTTGTTGTTCTGGCCGATGAATCGGCCAATCCTGATTTCATTGTGCTTGACATGTTTGCTCAGGCCGAACATGACCCCGATGCATCGGCCGTCCTCATCACGCCGTCGGAGAAGCTCGCTTTTGCGGTAAGGGATGCTGCAGAGCGACGTATCGGCTCGATGCTGCGCAAGGAGGTGATCGCCGAGGCGCTTTCCGCCAACGGAGCCATCGTCATTACCGGTTCCATGGAGGAAGCCTGCCGGGTGTCCGATATGATAGCGCCCGAACATCTGGAACTGCATGTTACAAGCCCCTGGGATGTGCTTACCGGAATCCGCCATGCCGGTGCGGTTTTCATGGGTGCCTACTCCTGCGAAACCGTGGGCGATTATTTCGCCGGGCCAAACCACACCCTGCCGACCAACGGGACTGCGAGGTTTTTCTCGCCGCTTTCGGTGCGCGATTTCATCAAGCACACCTCGATTATCTCCTATTCACGAAAACAGCTGCTCGCCTGTGGGGAGAAAATAGCCACCTTTGCCGATCATGAGGGGCTTCAGGCCCATGCAGAGGCGGTTCGTGAACGGCTCAGGCAGTCATGAATGTAGGCGATTTCGATTACCCGCTGCCAGAGGAGATGATAGCCAGATACCCTCCGGAGCAGCGAGGTGCAACACGGCTGCTGGTGCTTGACAGCACCTCAGGGGGTACGATGCACAGCCGGTACGCAGCCCTTGCTGATTTTCTCCGGGAGGGAGACCTGCTGGTGCTCAACAACAGCCGGGTCGTCAAGGCGAGGATGTTCGCCCGGAAAACAACGGGGGCGTCGGTCGAGCTGATGCTGCTTGAAAAACACGAAGGGACGCAGAGTCTTGTGCTTTACCGCGGACGCCTGAAAAAAGGCGACCGGCTGACGGCTCACGGCCACGATCTGCTGGTTTGCGAGATCGCCGGTGAGGGCATCGCCCGCATTGCATCGGCCGAGGGTATCGATCTGCCGATTCTGTTCGAACGGCATGCCGCCGTGCCCATTCCTCCCTATCTGAAACGGGAGGCCGAAGCGGTTGACGCCGAACGTTACCAGACGGTTTTCGCCGAGCGTCCGGGTTCGGTCGCCGCACCTACGGCATCGCTCAACATGACCACCGAACTGCTTGACCGGCTTCGTCTCAAAGGGGTCGATACGGCGGCACTGACCCTGCATGTCGGACTGGGAACCTTTTTGCCGATACGGGTCGATCGATTCGAGGAGCATGTCATGCACCGGGAGTACTACGAAATACCACGGGAAGCCCTGGAAAAGATCCGCCGGACAAAGGCCACGGGGGGAAGGGTGATAGCAGTGGGCACCACGGTTACCCGTTCGCTCGAACATGCAGCTGGAGGCCCGGAGTGGGAGGCCGACCCAGAGGGGGTGAGCGGTGAAGCCGATATCTTCATTTACCCTGGTTACAGCTTCAGGGTTATCGATCTTCTCCTCACCAATTTTCATGCACCGCGCTCGACGGTGCTGATGCTGACCGCCGCTTTCGCTGGCAGGGAGCCGCTCATGAAGGCCTACATGGAGGCAACGGCGGAAAACTACCGCTTTCTCAGCTACGGTGACAGCATGCTTGTCGGAGCCGGACTGCTGTCCGGTTCCTGAGTGGGAAATCGTTGTCGCTCCAGGGTTTTCCGGAATTTGCCGGCTGAAAGGCGGGAAGTTTTTTGTCGGAGAGTGCCAGTGGCAGGTCGTTCGCTTTAAAATTTCAGACATGCTCCGATATCGGACTTAGAAAGTGCGGCAGACCATCCGTCCATGTTCCAGCTATTGTTTTGTTTTAAAAAAAAGGTGTGCTATTATAATTGTTTTGTCTTTTTCCTGAAGACAAAAGAGCGTTTTCCTTCCTGTCGGATTTCAATTTAATAACCGTTTCAAACGTAACTCCGGGAGAATGACCTATGAGTTTTGTCAGCCAATATCGCGCGCATACTGAAGAGAGAGCCCAACTTGGCATTCCGCCACTGCCGTTGACGGCGGAACAGGCCCGTTCACTGATCGAACTGCTCCGCCAGCAGCCGGTTGTCGATAAAGAGTATCTGCTCGAACTGTTCTGTGAGCACATCAGCCCCGGCGTGGACGATGCCGCTTTCGAGAAGGCGGCGTTTCTCGACGCCATCATCAAGGGGGAAGAGAGCTGCGAAGTCGTGACGCCGGTAGAAGCCGTGAAAATTCTGGGCACCATGCTCGGCGGTTACAATGTAAAGCCGCTTATCGATGCGCTGAGTCACAAAGACGTCCTGATCTGCAGTACGGCAGCCGCCATGCTCAAGAATGTGCTGCTCGTCTATGATTCATTCGATGCCGTTGCCGCCATGTCGCTTTCCAATCCTTATGCGAAAGAGGTGCTGCAGTCATGGGCCGATGCCGAATGGTTTACTTCGAGGCCGCTACTGCCGGAGAAAATGACCCTGACGGTCTTCAAGGTACCCGGTGAAACAAATACCGACGATCTTTCACCGGCCAGCGAAGCCTTTACCCGCAGCGATATTCCGTTCCATGCGCTCTGCATGCTCGGCTCGAAAATGGACGATCCGATCGGAACCATCGCCCGCCTCAAGGAGAATGGCCATCCTCTTGCCTATGTCGGCGATGTCGTGGGCACCGGATCGAGCAGGAAATCGGGCATCAACTCGGTGCAGTGGCATCTCGGCCAGGATATTCCCGCCGTGCCGAACAAAAGAACCGGCGGCGTGGTGATCGGCGGCATTGTTGCACCGATCTTTTTCAATACCGCCGAAGATTCAGGCGCTCTTCCGATCCAGGCCGATGTGAGCGCCATGGAAACGGGGGATGTGATCGATGTTTATCCCTACGAAGGCAGGATCGAGAAGAACGGCCAGACCATCTCCCGTTTCGACCTCGCTCCCAATACCCTTGCCGACGAGGTGAGAGCCGGAGGACGGATTCCTCTCATTATCGGAAGAACCCTTACCAGAAAGGCCCGTACCGTTCTCGGCATGGGTGAAGAGAGCATTTTTACGGCACCCTCGCAGCCGGCTGATTCCGGAAAGGGCTATACCCTTGCGCAGAAAATGATCGGCAAGGCCTGCGGGCTCGCCGGAGTAAGGCCGGGCATGTATGTCGAACCCGAGACCCTGACGGTCGGCTCCCAGGATACGACCGGCGCCATGACCCGCGACGAGGTCAAGGAGCTTGCAGCACTGAGCTTCAGCGCCGATCTGGTGATGCAGAGCTTCTGCCACACGGCGGCTTATCCCAAGCCTTCTGACGTCAAACTGCACCGCACCCTGCCGTATTTCATCATGAGCAGGGGCGGCGTTGCCCTCCGGCCCGGAGACGGTGTCATTCACACCTGGCTGAATCGCATGGTGCTTCCCGATACCCTCGGTACCGGCGGGGACTCCCATACCCGGTTTCCCATCGGTGTATCATTCCCAGGCGGTTCGGGTCTCGTTGCGTTTGCCGCGGTGACCGGCACCATGCCGCTCAACGTACCCGAGTCGGTGCTTGTGCGCTTTACCGGAGAACTGCAGGAGGGAATCACCTTGCGCGACCTTGTCAACGCCATTCCCTACGTCGCCATCAAACGGGGACTTCTGACGGTCGAGAAAAAAGGCAAGAAAAACATTTTTGCCGGCAGGATTCTTGAAATCGAAGGGCTTCCGCAGCTCAAGGTCGAACAGGCTTTCGAGCTCAGCGACGCTTCGGCGGAGCGCAGTGCGGCGGCCTGTACTGTCCGTCTCGACAAGGAGCCGGTAATCGAGTATCTCAACTCCAATATCGCGCTGCTCCGGCAGATGATCGAAGAGGGTTACGGCGATCCCGAGACCCTGCGCCGCAGAATCGGCAAAATGCAGGAGTGGGTTGCCAATCCCGTGCTTCTGGAACCTGACCGCGATGCAGAATATGCGGCTGTGCTCGACATCGACCTGAATACTATCACCGAGCCGGTGCTTGCCTGTCCGAACGATCCCGACGACGTCATGACTCTCAGCGAGGTGCTGCTCGACGACAGCCGCCCGAAGACGATCGACGAGGTTTTCGTAGGCAGCTGCATGACCAATATCGGTCATTTTCGTGCTCTTGGCGAAGTGCTCCGCAACAAGGGAGTCGCCTCGGCAAGGCTCTGGATCGTGCCTCCAACCAAGATGGATATGAAAAAGCTTGTCGAAGAGGGCTATTATGCCGTGTTCGGCGCCGCAGGCGCGCGTATGGAGATTCCGGGCTGTTCCCTCTGCATGGGCAACCAGGCAAGGGTCGCCGACAACGCTGTGGTGTTCTCGACCAGTACGAGAAACTTCGATAACCGTATGGGCAAGGGAGCCCAGGTCTATCTCGGTTCTGCGGAGCTTGCCGCCGTGGCTGCGCTGCTCGGCCATCTGCCAAACAGGGACGAATACCTTGAAGTGGTCAGAAAACAGCTTTCCGGAGAGCGGGAACGGGAGATCTACAGCTATCTGAATTTCCACAGACTGGGCAAGGAGGATCTTCAGGTGCTGGTCGATTAAAAAATATTTTTAATATGGCTGGATTTGGAAATATTTTGCATATTCAGCCATGCAGTCGGTTTTTGAAAACTCACTGTTTTTTTTTAATATTCGTTAGCTGAAGAAGCTGTTCAATTATCAAAACAACAAAAACAACAATCGAGCAATGAAAAAACTTTTCATTTTCCTCTTCCTCTTAAGCTCAGTTTCATTCGTTGGCTGTGCAAAAACTGAAGCTCCTGTAGAAGCACCTGCAACCGAAGAAGCAGCTCCTGCCGCTGAAGAAGCAGCTCCTGCCGCTGAGGAAGCAGCTCCTGCCGCTGAGGAAGCAGCTCCTGCAGCTGAAGAAGCAGCTCCTGCTGCTGGTGAAGAAAAACCAGCTGAAGCTCCTGCTGCAAAATAAGTTCGGTTCTCCGATCTATTTTAAGGAAAGACAGTGCGCAAGCGCTGTCTTTCCTTTTTTTTGTCCGGTAGGCTGGCCTGAGCAATGTGATGTGCGGTTATCCGGGGGTACAGTTATTCTTGCATCCGAGCTACACTTATGAGCAAGGAACAACTTTTCGAAAGCCAGATCAGGAAAGCATTTTCCCCACTATCACAGAACAGCGTCGATCTTATTGATGGTAATGGTTTGTTACCGAGAGTATCACGCAGTGGCGTTAAAAGCTGGCGGTATCGTTACCGGATTGATGGGGCCACAAAAAACTCTTACCATTGGCAACTATCCTGACCTTAACCTGAGGGGCGTTCGTAAGCAGCGTGACATAGTGCTGTCACTCAGAAAAGCAGGTGTTGACCCCTCCACAGAGTAACCTGTTCATCAAAAGAGCCAGTCTGAGCCACAATCTGTTTTTCCTGCAGTCTAAGAGCCGTAACAGAAACCACTTGTGACTATTAAAGATGTTGTCGATGAATACGTAAAAACCTTTGCAGGCAAGTCTTCTCAGGATGAGGTGAAGCGCGCGTTGTACAAAGACCTTGTTCCTGTATGGGGAATGCGTAACCCGGAGCGCATTGCCTTGCACGAACGTGTTCTCCTGCCCGACAGGATTGCTGAAAAAACTTCCGTTCTGGCTGATCGACTGTATGCCAGCCTCCAGAAGCCAGCACCTGAAGCCGAAATTCGAAATAATGCCGATAAAGTACTTCTTCTCATCCAGCGTTGTACTCCTGTTCACTCCATCAATGAAAAACCATCCGGCATTATGGATGATGTAGTGTGTTGAATATACAGTGAAAACAGATCGATGGCGATCAATGGACGACAGGGCCAAAGGAACATAAGGGAGGGCACAGGCATCCACGAGCCATTATTCGTCCTCTGAATGCTACGATTTTGAAAATTTTGCAGAAGAGGGGCGTCACCCCTAACCAGCTCCGGCACCCCATAAGCACCGGAATGCATGAAACAGGCATCCGTCCTGATGTTGTTGAAAGGATCATCGTCCATCATGTTGATAGTGGAATTGTCGGGGTCTATAGCAACTGCAACCGGTTGCCAGAGATGAAGGAGGCCCTCATACGGTAGGAGAAGTGGATTGGTGCAGATGGTGTGGCAGGTGTAGGTGAAAATATTAAATAATAATAAGTTATCTGTTTTCTTGATGAATTCCGGTTCTGAATTTATAACCAGGCGAAGCGGATAACAATTTTCATCTGTCTTGGCGAGGTTATTGCTGCTATAGAGGCAATAATCATACTTTGGTCTACATGTTACCAACCTTATGCAATAACGAGGTACGGCGTCAAAGAGAGACAGGTTTTATGAAGTTATATAAATAATTCAGGGTAGAAATAAATAACTCCGGAAAAAATGCCGGGGGGAGTTTGTTGGCCCTGAATCGATGGGGTGTCATATGTATGCAGGATTCCGTGTCTGTATTTTTTATTAAAAAATATTATATTATTACTTTAGCCCCCTGAATCATAATCCGAAATATTACTATGCAAACTATCGCAGAATTACAGGCGCAGGTAGCTGCCATCCAGAAGCAAATTAATGAACAAAAAGCCGCAAGCAAAAGAGAAGTTATTGCTGATATTATTTCCAGGATGAATGAATCGGGTATTTCAATCAATGATATACAGAGAAAAATAGCGCCAGTTAAAGCAAAAAGACCTAAAATAATTAAATACAGGCTGGAAGATAAAACCTGGAGTGGTAAGGGTAAAAAGCCTAAGTGGGTTAAGGATATTGAAGAGCGAGGCGGAAGTGTGGATGATTATCGTATTGCATGATTCTATAAGAGGAATTAATTGTAAAAAAGGGTTGCTCTTTAGTGGCCCTTTTTTAATTCCGACAAAATTATAATCTGTGGCTATAATATAGTTTGATTTATGGAAGGTAAAACAAATGAAAATATAGTCATTTCGTCTATTGGATATTTATTGGCTGAATATGAAAAAGATTTAAAATTTATTAATAATTACAGAAGGTATCGTAATGATGAAATAGATGAAATAGATGAAAAAGATTATTTGAAAAATAATCCGGAATATTTCCGGTTATTTATTGATAGTTACAGGGTTACAAGAAATGTTAAAACGCATTGTGTTAGTGATTTATTGAGAGAATTAAAGGAATGGCCTGATGATAAGTGTCGTGATGTTGATGATTTCGCTAACAAGCTACGGGAGGAAGGAATTATACACGCCAATAAATTAATGGTTTCATTGTCGTCAAAATTGTTATTCCTGAGATTTCCTGGTAAAATTATTCCGATAGATACACTGAATCGCAAAGCGCTTGGTCTGTTAAAAAATGAATATTCTGAATTTTCTGAGGTGATTGAGGGATTTATTTGCAATAATCAAAATGATATCGATTATTACTTGTGTTCTATAGAGAAATATCCTTAAAAAATAGAGTCAGGTTTTGACGCGTTATCAATAGCTTTTGATAAATATAGAAGAATGCGCTTCGCACATAAGTATCATTGGGTTAAGGAAAGGGATTTGTAATGTGTATTCCTGTAGTTGTTTCTTGTTATCGATGCAGCCAGGCTTTCGAAGAAAGTTATGGAAGAGCTTTTTGCGGGGGATAATCGGCTCTACATTACAGGTGATCCCGAGATACAGTTCCAGGGTGAGTTTTAGCTTGAATCACCAAAGAAAGATTGTGCCTTCCGGAAACGAAAAACCCCTGTAACATTTTCTGCTACAGGGGTTTTTCGTTGCTGAGGAGCCAGGACTCGAACCTGGAATTGCCTGATCCAGAATCAGGAGCCTTACCAATTTGGCCACTCCTCAATAAAGTTCAGCATATAACGTATGGTACACCCGAGAGGATTCGAACCTCTAACCGTCTGATTCGTAGTCAGATACTCTATCCAGTTGAGCTACGGGTGCAACAGTGTAGCGTGTACGGGATTCGAACCCGTGATCTTCGCCTTGAGAGGGCGATGTCCT
>NZ_JAIOZR010000003.1 GCF_021740465.1 Chlorobium sp.
TTCGCTGGTGTACTGGGTACCCTGATCGGTGTTGAAGATTTCCGGCATTCCGTACTTGCGGATAGCTTCTTCCAGACAATCAACACAGAAGCTGCTATCCAGGGAATTCGAAAGCCTCCATGCCAGCACCTTGCGGGAAGAACAGTCGATGACGGCCGTCAGATACATGAAGCCGCCGGGTAACCGGCAATAGGTCACATCGGTCGACCAGACATGGTTCGGTCTGGTAATGGCAAGACCTCGCACAGGTATGGATAGATCCTTGCGCTGCTGATGCGGCTTGCTGGTATGGCTCCAGTGCCCAATACCAGCAAGCCGCAGGTTACGCATCAGGGCTGCACCCGTTTCCGGTTGACCTTGCGCCCTTGGGCGAGCAGTACCCGCTTCATCCGCCGGCTTCCATAAAACGGATGTCGGGTGTACTCCTCGTCGATAAGCTTCATCAGTTCCAGATCTTCAGTATTTGGCATGAGGTTTTGCTTTGCCCGTAGTCCCCTGACCGGTTTACCCCGGCAAGTTTGCATTGGGTCGATACCGACAACTGTTCCTTGTCGCTGATCCAGCTTTTACGAGCTTTCATAGGTACGGATCAACTTTTTTTCAGCCAACCAAACTCAATCCTGAGCCGACCTATCTCGTTCAGGGTTTTCTCGCCCCTGATCGCCTCAAGCGCCACCTTGGCCTTTAACTGTGCCGTAAAACTTTTCCGTTTCTTTTCTCTCATAACTTGTACCTGTTTTTGGGCAAGTTACCACCATAAACTTTTGTCTGAATATCAGGGTACACTATAGCTGCTGCTCACTTGCTCATCCAGAGCCGGTTTTCTTCTTGCGCAGTCCGGCTGACAGATTTCCGTAAAATCGCTCGGGTAGGGTTTTGTGACCCAACGACTTGTTTTCTCGGCTTTTTTGCTCCTGTTTCAGAAAGTTTTTTTCATTTGATAAATTCGATGGTTCACTGAACCTGTTCCCAGAAGGCCTTCAAAAGCCGGTTCCCCCATTTTTTCAACCTTCTGATGGCGAATTAAGGTTATGCAAGCTCCTTTTTCACGGATTTCTGCAGAACGGCAGAAGATGCTCTTTGGAGTATTCACGGTAATCTCGGTTGTGCTCATTGCGGTGCTTTACAAGGTCGGCAAGCCCCTTGTGATTCCGGAACAGGGTGTGTCGTTGGGGATTCTCGATATGGAACTGCCGGTGACGTTTTTGCGTGCAGATTCGATTCTTTCTGTGTGGGAAAGACACGGAGTTGTGGATTTTGGCGTGCGGCAGACTTTGCTGGATTTTCTGTTTCTCATGTGCTATCCGGTGGCGTTAAGCCTGCTCTGTATGAGGCTTGCCGGGAACGCGTCCGGGTTTATGGCTACACTCGGTATTGCAATCTCGTGGGCCGTACTGCTCTGCACTCCGCTCGACGCGTTCGAGAACGTCCTGATTCTGCTGATGCTTGGCGGCAATACAGCTCCTCCTTTTCCCGAGCTTACCACAGTCATGGCCGTAATGAAATTCAGTCTGATCGGTTCTGCTCTGCTCTGTTATCCTCTTCTGAATTTTTTGCAGAAGCTTATGTGCAGGTTTAGGGTATACTGAAGGGTGTTTTCATGGTATTATAGCTGCCGGCTGCTGCATATTTTTTTGACTTATATGCCGAATACATAAACCTGCCGGTAAAAAAAATAGTGAGGATACGGCAATGAACATTGTACGATTTCAATCGGGTAGAGCTGCCATGACGCTCGGGGTGGTTGCCGTGCTTCTGCTTTCCGCTTTCGCAAAGTCCGGAGCGGGTGAGGCGAGCGTGCCACAAAAAGCGGTTGCTCCGAAAGCGCTTCCTTCAGCCCTTGCCGGTACGGAGTGGCGGCTGGTGGAGTTCCAGTCGATGGACGACGCCCAGGGTACCACGCGGCCGCAGGATCCCTCGCTCTACACCATGCGTTTGAACGCGGACGGAACGATCAACATGCGCCTGAACTGCAACCGTGCGAACGGCACGTGGACGGCCGATCAGGCCGGCGACCCTTCAAGCGGCGGCTTCACGCTCGGTCCGCTTGCGTCCACAAAGGCACTTTGCCCACCGCCGAGCATGGACGGGATGATACTGAAGGATGCGGGCTACATCCGCGCTTATGTGCTGAAGGAGGGCAGGATCTATCTTTCGCTCATGGCAGACGGCGGTATCTATGTCTGGGAGCCGCTTTCCGGAGTGCCCTCCGCAATGAGGCCAGATGCCGCGATCGAGTCTGTAATCCTCAATGCGACGCCGGACTACACCGGGGAGATCGTGGGAGACCTCAAGGCGCATTATGCCTATGAAGGTGTCGATCTGAACGGCGACGGCCGCGAGGAAGTGCTGGTGTATCTCATGGGGTCGTTCTTCTGCGGCACCGGCGGATGCACCCTTCTTGTTCTCCGGAAAGCTCGGGAAGGCGGATATGCTGTCGTCAGCGATTTTCCTATAACGCAGCTTCCGGTTATCGTATCTCCCGGAAAGAGCAACGGATGGAACGACATCTGGCGCATGGAGTCGGGAGGAGGTGGGGAAGCCTCGTACGTCAGGCACTCGTTCGACGGCAGACGGTACGTAAAAAAGGAGCGCATCGGTGCTGAAAAAGCGCCTGAAGGCAGGCCTTGCCTTGCCGGGGAGGTTACCTACGGGAAGGGCATGGTGCTCGAACCGCGCAACTGAACGGTTGCCGGTTTCAGGATGAAGCCGAGCACTGTTTTCTTGCGTGACGTTTTGCGATGAGGAACCCCGAGATGTAGATCAGGATGAAGCCGGGTATGACCACGCTGAAGAACAGTATTTCCTGTTGCGGCGTTCTCAGCTGTCCTGATGTCCAAACCATCCAGACAAACAGCGCCCACAGGGGCCCGACAACCAGAAAGGTGATGTTCCAGAGTTTTCGGAAGCTTTGGTTCATGATGCAGTAGAGTGTTGTGTGATTTGATCAAACCGGACCGGCTCAGACTTCGGCCTGCAGTTTCATTTTCCGTTCATTGCTTTTTTCGAGCCAGATCCTTACCAGATACTGCACGGCGTTGATGATGTAGCTCGAATAGGCCCGGTGGCCCATATCACCAGGGTGTCGTCGGGGTAGCCCTTCCAGGCGAGCACGAAGTAGAGGAAATGAAAGAAGGTTGCAACCGAGCTGCCGACATCCTCCCAGAAAAACTCTTTCGAAAAGACCCACTTGCCGAAAATATCCTTCTCGAAGAACATGCCGGTGATGAAGAGTATGACAAAAAAGAGCGTCTTGAAGAGAATGGCCACGCTGATCCAGAAAAAGTCGATCGAGGCGGGATTGCTGGCATACAGGGCGTTCAGGCCGATACCGGTCAAAAAGATGACGAACTGCACCGGCGCCAGCAGGATCTGGATCTCGGTCCATACGGATGCGTTGCGCTTGGCAAGCTGTTCGGGCGTGTAACGTGGCATGATAGTCTTGTTTTACAACTTGAGTGAATAAGGAATCGGAAATTCCCCGGCAATTATTCCACTTCTCTTCCTGAACTTTCATGAATATCGTCATCCGCTTCAGCCAATACCATCGTCACGCATAATCCCCTTCTGAGGGAATAAACCACTCTTCACCATATCGTCGATGCCGAAAAAAAACAGCAGTGGGCTTTCATTTGAAACCACTCATGGGGATCTTGCCCTGAAAGCTATGCGGTTCGGCAGGATCCCGAAAAGAATAAACAATGAAAAGTAAAGCAAATGAATGGATTTTCCTGCCGATGGATCCGGATTTTATGTTTCGGCAGGAGCCGGTTTGCCTGTTGCCGCATCTGTTTTCGCCGGGCGCTGGTACTTGAAGATGCAGACCGGGCTGCCGAAGGCCTGGCGAGAGAGTATTTCTCCTTTCATTTCGGGGAAAGCCCTTCGGGAAGCCTCCATATCCATTTCGCAGATCACATGGCAGGGAGTCTCGAAGCCGTACTCCCTGCAGACCTCCAGATACGGGCAGAAGCGCTGGATCTCCAGCACCGCATCCATGCCCCGGTTGGAAATGTCCACCACATCCATCTCCATGCCCACTGCCCTGAAATACGGCACGGCAGCCCGAAACCCTTCGGCAAGCGTAGGCAGGGCGAGAAGCGTGTCCATGCGCTGTTTCTGCAGTTCGGGGAACCCTTCGAGCATGCTCTCCCATGCCACCTCTTCGCCGTGTTCTCTCTTGAGTTCCCTGAACCGCGCGAACTTCTTTCGGGCGGATTCTATTAACTCGGAGTTGCTGTTCTGCATGGTTTCGTCTCCAGGTTTTTATTCTTGTGCGGCTTGTCAGTAAAGAACTTCACACTTCAAGATACGGGGATCGGTACGCATGTTCAAACATCCAGGTGAGCCAGCTCCTGGCTTGATGTAAAAATCATGCAGAAGAGTAGCGGAAATTGTTGATATTAATTTGACAGTGGTATTGCGTAAATCAGTATAACGGGAGTGGTCATGAGTGAACATGAGAAGCCCGAGGTACCTGAAATCTTCACGAAGCGCGTGCAGAGGCCGCTTTCGCAGGAAGATCTCGAAATGCGTATTCTTGCCTTTCTTGCTTCACGTCGGCTGTGCGTGCTCTCAACCTGCCGCAACAATATTCCTCGGTCTACGCCCATCCTGTTCCGCTCAAAAGGGTTAACCCTCTTCATGGCCGGAGAGCCTGGCCAGAAGCTTGGCAACATCAAGCAGAACCCCAACGTCAGCGTAGGCGTTTTTGACCCGAAATCCGAGTTTTCCGACGACATACATGATATCACCGGCCTGCAGATCAGGGGCCACGGCCGGTTGCTTCGCAAGGAAGATCCCGGATTCATGGAGGCCTTCCGGCTTTTCGGACGTCCTGAAGCGTGGACCGAACACTGGTTCGGCATGATGATCGAGGTGGTGCCGGAGCGCATCGAGCTGCTTGCCATGGGGCTCAAGCTCGAAGGGTACGCCGCCCGGCAGATATGGACACGCCCTGGAGCATGAAAATCCCTGATACAGCAATCCGGTAACATGTAACGCTAAAGAGCAGCGTATGAGATTTCTGCGTTTTTTTCCGGTGCTTGCCGGCATGGCACTGTTCGTTCTCTTTCGTTCAAAGGATGTGTCGGCAGTGGACTATCCGGTTTTATACCCTTCCATGAAGGATCTGCCCCAGGGGGTGGGGGCATTCGTGGAAAAAGGTACGCTACCGCTCATCCTCTCGGAAGCGGATCTCGACGGGGATGGCCTTAATGACTTCATTCTCGTACTGGAACGGCAGAAAGTCCGGAGCTCCGATCCCGAAATCGAGGTCGGTCAGCGACCGCTGTTCATCCTGATCCGGCAGCAGGGAGGAGCCCTGCGACTTGTCAGGCGCAACGACGATATCGTCTACTGCTCTGCCTGCGGAGGCGTGATGGGTGACCCGTTCATGGATGTCGGTGCCGGTCTGAAAACCTTTACCGTCTATCACTACGGCGGAAGCGCGTGGCGCTGGAGCGTGAATTACACCTTCAACTATTCCCGCAGGGACAGAACGTGGCAGCTCGTCAGGGTCGAGGAGGAGCGTTTTCATGTCTCGGAACCCGAGAAGGTTGAAAAAGAGGTCTTAACCCCTCCCAAGCACTACGGCAAGATAGATATTGCGGATTTCCATCCCGAACGATGGAAGGGCACGGGCTACGGCAGGCAAAAGCCTTTTTCCCCGGTGCGCTGAACGAACAGTTCGAGAAGGTGCGGACGGCTTTTTTTGCTATCGTGCAACTGAAGGAGAGTCATCGTTTCATTTTGCAGTGAAAAAGTATGGGAAGCACTTTTCCTGCCTCCTCCCGTACGACGCGGTGGTAGCCGGTTGAGCCGGAGGGTTCCGGATTGATTTCGATGCAGTATGCTCCTGAATCGCGGGCGAGCGAGGGGAACCCTGCTGCCGGCCAGACGGTTCCGGAGGTGCCGATGCTGATGAAGAGGTCGCATGCCGCGATGCTCTTTGACGCCTTCCGCATGACGGCGCCGTCGAGCGTGTCGCCGAACCATGTGATGTCCGGCCTTAGCCAGCTGCCGCAGCCGCACCGGAGCGTTTCGTAATCGCGGCCGTAATCCTCCTTCACCATCCAGCACCGGTCGCACCTGAGTCGCCAGAGGCTGCCGTGCAGTTCGATCACTTCAGCAGAACCGGCACGCTGGTGCATGCCATCGATGTTCTGCGTGACGATCGAAGCTTCCGGTATGTCTGCCATAACCCCATGCCCCGCGTGGGGGTAGCAGTCGAGCACCGCACGGCGCCGGATTTCGTGAAAGCGTAACACCTTTTCCGGATCGCGCTCGAACGCTTTCTGGCAGGCATACTCCTCGAAATCATACGCGCTCCAGATTCCTCCTTTTCCCCGGTATGTGGGTACGCCGCTTTCAGCCGACATGCCCGCTCCGGTGAAGAACACTATCCTGGCGTATGCTGAAAGATCAATTGTTTCCATGGGATGTTCGTAATAGAGGCAAAGTAATGCATAACTACCATATGAGTGTTATCTTTTTAAGTGCCTGAGCAGAGGAACTCGTTACCTCGTTACCAGGAAATTCCTGCTTGTAAGTGGGTACAGGGTTTCGCTCTCCATTACGTAAATCCAGCATGTCAGGTAAGTGAACAGCGCATGGGTTGCACCAGATGGAAATAAAATCCGGTTTCAGGGATGTGCAGCTTCCATGTGAGTATTCAGGTAGGCGACGGATTGAGCTGACATAGCTCCGGAAAAGGCTTGTAATCCTTTCGGAACTCCATGCAAAGGGAGTGAGTATAAAATAAAAATCATGAAAAACTCATATACATGTCTGGTTGTGGGCGCAGGTCCAGCCGGATCATCGGCTGCTTATACTTTTGCAAAAAACGGCATTGATGTCTGTGTTGTCGATAAGGCTGTTTTTCCCAGGGAAAAATTGTGCGGAGGGTTGCTGACCAGCAGGACAAAAAAGAATTTTCTGGATGTTTTCGAGTCAGGATGGGAGGAGGTGTATGAGTGCAAGACGAATGGCGCGCTCTTCTTTCATAAGGGGCAGCTGATCAATGCTATTGAAAATTATGGGGAGTTGTATTTTTGTAATCGAAGCACATTCGATAATAGGCTGCTGGAAAAGGCAACATCAACGGGTGCCGATGTCGTTTTGGGCGAAAGGGTCGAGTTTGTCGATACAACCGCAAAATCGTGTTTGCTTGGTTCGGGCAGAGAGCTACGATATCGTTACCTGATCGGCGCTGACGGCGCAAACAGTATCGTGACCCGGGCCGTTACATCAAAAGGTTTTGACAGAAGCAGTTATGCTTTTGCTGTTCAAGCCGAAACGCCGGATCGAGCCTGCCGGCAAAACGGCACGGCAAGGCCGGAAATCTATTTTGGTGAGGTCGATTGGGGATATGGATGGGTTTTTCCCAAAAAAAACAGTTGCTCGGTTGGTCTTGGGGGGTTGTTCCCTAAAAACCGGAATATCAGAACCAGATTCAGTGAGTTCTATACTGCCCGAAACGGTCAGCCATGTTCTGTGCCATTGAAAGGGCATTATATCCCTTTCGGCAACTATGCCCGGAATGCTGTGTCGAAAGATTGTATTCTCGTTGGGGATGCTTCAGGATTGGTGGATCCGATAACAGGGGAGGGGATTGCCTTTGCTATCGAGAGCGGTCAGCATGCAGCGCATGCTGTCATTTCTGCGATTTCAGGCAGTACAACAAGTGTTGCTGATGATTATGAAAAATATTACTCGAAAATAACCCGGGAGATGGATCGAGCCAACATGATACGGAATTTCCTGTTTTCCGAATATACGAAAGCCCTTTTTATCGGTGCTCTCTCCAGAACCAGAACAATGCCCTATCATTTCATGGATTTGATGTCTGGTGTGATCAGTTACAAGGATCTTTTTTCGATCATACAACAGAAAGTGAAGAAACTTGTTTTCTGGTGAAACATCAAACACGTTTTTTTCTCAAAGTTGTATGCTGCCCGATGCCGTTGCGGTTTTTGTTTTCAACAAGTGTTCGGATTTGAGGTATCCATAATGCCTTTATTCGCCTTGTTTTTATGAAGTTTGATTTCGACTTCGTTATCACGGTTACCATGCCGTTTTTTTTCGTGCATTCGTTCTTCTTTCCCACGACCGGTCCGCCCGCCATCAGAGCCATAGCCATATGGTCGTGCATGAGCATGCGCACATAGACGGGGGACATTGATAGTCGAAGCCTGAGCCAATGTATCGCGGAGGTTGCTACACGCCCGGTCTGCATGCAATGCATCACACCACTGAAATTTCTGATTGTTATACAGTTTTTATTGATACCCCTTTTCTTTCGGCGTTTTTGTGTAACTTTTCTTTTGCAAGCCTTGAGCTGGCCCCCTATAGCAATCCCTACGAAATCAGAGACCATAGACCCAACATAGACGGGACCACTATTTTGTTGCTTTCAGTTCAGTTACAGGTCTGGATGCAGCTCTTCAAGTTATAAGGAAACTCAGATGAGTCTTTCAGGATATATAAGAAAATGCGTGAGAGAGGGAACACAGATTTCGAGGTTCAATGTCACTTGGGGGGCGTTGCTTGCCGCCCCGGGGCATATTTTTTTCCATTTTCTTCTCAAGTACGGTTTTCAGATGGAATACGAAAACTTCGTATTGCGGCTGACGGCTTCGGTATTGGCATTGGTCTCCATGATTTTTGTCAGAATGGAGTCGCCATTCGCCAAAAAATATTTCCCCGTATTCTGGCACTTCTCCCTCATATTCATTCTACCCTTTCTTTTTACCCTTTTTTTGCTCAAGAATAATTTCCATGAGCTTTGGCTTTACTGGGAGATTTTTATGGCTTTTGTTTTGATAGCTTTTGTTCCAAACTGGCTCATGCTCCTGTTTGATCTTTTTGTCGGCGTGTTTGCCGGGGTTGCATTTTTTATTCTTACAACATCCGATATCCGGCTGACTCCGGAGTTTGATATTCCTGCATACCTGACTGTTATGTTTTTTTCCATCGTTGCCGGGTATCTTTTCAGTTACAGTAACAGACGGGGGCAGGTTGCAATGGAAAAGAACGCCGCCCTTCAGGCGCTTGCCGGAAGCATTGCTCATGAAATGCGAAACCCGCTCGGTCAGGTTAAACTCAATCTTGAAATCATCGAACAGCAGCTTCCGGCTTATAAACGGGAAGAGTCGTCATCAGGTGCCAATAATACTGCGCATGAGACTCTTTTTCATGTGCTCGACAGCTTATATCAACACGTCGCATGGTGTCAGATTGCGGTCAAGCGCGGGACTCAGATTATAACCATGATTCTTGACGAGGTAAGAGAGAAGCCTATCAGCAAGAGCAGTTTTGTTCATGTTCCGGCAGCACTTATTACAAGAAAGGCTATTGATGAATATGGATTTGAATCAGATTTGGAGCGTGCAAAAATTATTTTTGACGACAGCGGGGATTTCATGTTCAGAATCAACGAAACCATGTACATCTTTGTGCTTTTCAATCTGATCAAGAACGCACTGTATTTTCTTGAGTCCCTTCCTGAGTCAAAAATTTACATAATGCTTGAAAATGGGGACGACTGCAATAGGGTAAAAGTCAAGGATACCGGCCCCGGAATTTCTCCGGAATACCTCGACAAGTTGTTCGATCCTTATTTTTCGGCAAGCAAAAAGGGTGGAACAGGACTGGGCTTATCCTATTGCAAGCGCGTCATGCATGCGTTTGGTGGGGATATTACCTGCCGTTCCGTCGAAGGAGAGTATACCGAGTTTGTATTAACATTCCCGATTGTAACTTCTGCTGAAATCGAAAGAAGTCACAATGAGCTGATCAATGAAAACAGAGCCCTGTTTGAAAAAAAACGTATTCTCGTTGTCGATGATATAGAAAAGGACAGGGCCACGATAAAGGATGTTCTTATGCCGCTTGTGGCTGCTGTGGATGAAGCCGCGAATGGAGATGAGGCGATCGAAAAATTATCGGCGGCTGGATATGATCTTGTTGTCATGAATCTTGCAATGCCGATACTCAACGGGTATGAAGCAACTGAAATGATCAGAAACGGGCAGGCTGGAAAAGATGCTTCCAGTATTCCGATCGTCGCCTATACGGAACAGTCCTATTCTATCGCGCATGGAAAGTCGAAAAAAGCCGGAATGCAGGGCTTGATTACCAAACCCTGTACGGAACATGATCTCATCAGGGAAATTGCTGCTGTTTTTAAGGACTTTCAGGGGATTTCCCTGCATAAAATGAAAGGCAGAAAGGTGCTTATTGCTGATGATTCGGCAGTAAACCGGATAGGACTTGCCATTCTTCTTGAAAAATACGGCATGACGGTTGATGCAGCCGAAAACGGGAGGGATGCAATAGAGAAGCTCGAAAGTGGAGGATTTGATTTAGTGTTGATGGATATCGGTATGCCAAAGCTGGACGGTCTGGAGGCGACAAGGCTGATACGACAATCGGAGCATCCGAAGGTTTCCGTAATGCCGGTGATCGGCTTCAGTGGTGAGACGGATGAGCAGTTGATCAAGGGTGCCATAGCGGCCGGTATGAGTGATTACCTTATAAAACCGGTAGATATGCAGTTGTTGCTGCAAAAAATAAGTAAATATTTTTAACTGTAAGGTTTTACCCCTGATGTTTCGCTTCGCACAAGCAGTACCCCGGATTTAACCATAACTGAAGGGCAAATATCCGGTCACCGTGAATCATGATTCTGACGTATAAGCCCGGTACTATAAATGGACGGGGGTTTTTAATTGCCCGGATTGCGGCTTTGACGACGGGTCCCGGAGTTACGGGCGAAAGCTTATCCAATTCCTGGTGTTGCGTCGGTAATAAGTACCGATTTCATAAAACAGATTGCTGTTCAGTTTTACCCATGACGCTGATCAGACAGCAATGATAGTAAATGATAATGTCAGTACATGGTGTGTTCCTGGTTTTTCGAGGATAATGTGTCGCTCTATCAGGTTGGATTTGTTACATCCTGAACATTGCTTTCGAAGAAATGAGCTGGAGTTCATGGCAAACAGTTGCGTTATAATTTTTTGCCGACAGGAGCAAGGTAGATGGTGAACTCTTCCTTTCCGTCGACCCTGAGCAGGGTATCCATTGCGGCCTGGTCGTAAGCCGCGATGGCGCAGGTGCCGGCGCCGATGGCTTCGCAGGCGAGATAGAGGTTCTGGCATACGTGCCCTGCGTCGAGTGCAATGACCTTGTGGCCAGCCAGTCCGTAGCGCCACTCCATGCGGTAGGGAATGACGGTCCAGATGAAGGTGACGGCGGCCTCTCCGGCAAACGGCTGGCCGAGAGCCGCTCTGGTTATTTTCCCTTCCAGATTTTCTTCGTCGAATTCAAAAAGGAGCTGGTGTTCGAGGGGGAGATAGCGATAGACGCCTTTATCAAGCCCGGCAACGCGTATTATCGAGAGATAGGTTTCGAAGGCGTGGCGGCATCCGGCCGAAGGCACCGTCCTCAGAGCGTGGCCTGCATCGAGTTTTACCTTTATTCCCTGGGTAGCCCAGAGCAGGAAGGAGAGTTCTTCGATGGAGAGCGATGCGTTGCTGTAGTTGCGGCAGCTTTTCCTTTTCGCAATAGCCGTTCCGAGGTCGATAAGGCCGATATTCTTGAGGGTTTCTACCGATCGAAGCTCTATGCGTTTTGCATCGGGAGCATAAGGCTTTTCCAGAGGTGGCGGTGGAATATGGAGGTTCTGATCGGTTTCGGAGAAGTTTACAGCCTGGCGTATCGTATCCTTGAGGAAGGAGCGGCAGGTTTCGAGGGTTTTCCGGTCCATGGGTGCAATCGTTTATGTTTTCAGTCCCGTTCTGATCTGGCAGTACTTTAGTGATACTTCTTGTGCTGTGCAAAGGTTCCCGTATGGAACGGAAATATGCCTTGTGGGTAGCCTTGCCGTTACCTGGCATTTTGCCGAAGAGCGACGAAAAAGTCCTCGAGCACCAGGTCGAAACCATAAGCGAGAGGGAGGCCCTTCAGATTGTGCTCTGCAAACCATCCAAGCTGCTGGCCTTCGTTCAGAGGGATGGCGTCGGCTGATACATCAAGGTCCATCAGGAAAATGTGCTCGATCCTGTCAGGAAAGTCGTAGACCGCGTGCAGGCGGCTTCGTGAGACGTCGGTTTCAATCTCTTCCAGCATCTCCCTCTTGATGCACCCTTCAGGGGTTTCGTTCTCTTCGACATGTCCGCCTGGGAGGTCCCACATGTTCGGATAGGGGATGTCGGGTTTGTCGTCCCTGAGGAGGAGTAGTACTTCGTTGCGGCTGTTGAGGAAAATGATGCTTGCGCCAGACCGTTTCATGGGAGATTGTTCCGGGTTGCTCTTTTTCATGGGCCCCTCTATTTATTTATTCTGCGATCAGATTGCTTCGCTGACCGGTGCCCGGAAATCCCGTGAACACTTCGCTTTCTCCGGTTCCTCCCGTGCTTTTGCGCTTGCGATTCTGACAGGAACAACTTCTACTCGAACCGCTCATGATAATAAATAGATGTATTTTTATGATAGCATTTTCCGCGCTGTTTTCCATTCGAAAGGCCGTTCCGGCACTTTTTTGACGCCCTCCCCGGGAAAATGCTCATGCCGGAATCTCTTGCGCGATACCTATCTTGCAATAACCGGTCAGACGGTTTTTCGCAACATTTTATCAAGCCACCACAACCGATATGGAAACCAGTGCATCCAGAGAGCTTCTTGCTGACCTTTTCGAAGAATATTCTCTGTGGTATTCGAGTCTTGCCGAGGAGTACGGCACCCTGCCGCGCTCGATTTCAGGCGTGGGTGGTAACGGTCGCCAGTACATCTACCTGCTTGACGGGCTGGAGCTGCACCACATGGTGCGTAACAAGTACATCCGCTTCGTGCTCGACGAGATGAACTCCCTTGCTTATGCGTACGGATCGATTGATCTGCGTGGTGAGAGCGAGGAGGAGGAGCTTCAGGAGATACTCGATCTGGTGGCCGCCGATTCGGGTCACTACATCAAGGGGAGCTGGCGGGTGGTGCGGGGCGAGGACGGCAGGGTGACCGCTCTCCTGCATCTTGGAACCCGGGAAGGTGACGATACCGAAAAACATCCCGGGTCGTGGTTTCTTACCGGTTCCATCCGCTTTTCGGAGCCCGAAAAGGCAAGGTACGCAGCCATCTGGGAGGCGGCTCTGCCGGGCGTGACCTTCAAGGAGAGGGTTGCTGGAGAGTGAGTAATAATGGACGCATAGAGAGGACAGCCGCCCTGCTCCGGACTGGGGCGGGGCGGTTGCGGCATGCACGTTGAAGGTTTATTGCTTCGGAGTGATGGCCGAGTTGATGCCTTTTGCTACATCCTGAACGAGCCTCGATGCTGTATTGACCGAGCTGGTGAGGAGTGTCGCACAGAGACTGGTGCAGGACTCGACAAGAGAAACCGCTGAGGAGACTCCACTGCCGAGCGTGTCGGCCACGTTCTGTACCGGGTTGCCGACCGCATTGAAGAGGTCTGAAAAAACGCCGTTGCTGTTTGCCATGGATGTATGATTTTTTTTGAGAAAAGATACGTTCTGCTTGCGAAAATTTCAGTGCATTCTGCCGCCTGGAATGGGCGCTGCAGTCATGGCGCTAAAAAATTAAATATAACATAATAAGACCCGATAGGAATAGCGCCAGCCCCAATAAACCCTCAGTCGCCATTAAGAAAAAAACTGTTTGCTGAGGGCTCATGCTTTTTATGCCATGGCATTTTTTATTGCTTCGATGAGCTTTTCCAGGTTTTCGATACGGTCGATCTCCTCCCTTTTCATGAGCACTTTCATGTCGCCGTTTCTCATGAGGATTACCGGATACTGGTAGGTGAGGCGGTATTTTTTTTCGAACTCGTCCCGGTGGAGGAACTCCATCGGCACTCCGATGCTTTTTCGGAACTCCTTCCACCCCTCCTTCTCGGCAAAAGTGTCGTGTGTGAGGTTGCAGAGGCTGCACGGATAAGTATCCGGGCTGAGAATCTTGTGCCCGATATCGAGCAGTCCGCTGATGGGCCCGCTGTCGGAGTTGTAGACAAAAACGAGTGTCATAGCAAGCTGGTTGTAAGCATTTTCGATTAGCCCCAGGCAACGGTTGTGCCGGGAAGGGTTGCCGTATGAAAATATAGAAACTCCCTATCCGCCTAAAACGCTCCATAGGGTTATGTAACCCCATTTACCGTGAAGGATGGGAGGCAGGAGCTTCCTGTGGGGGGACGGTTCCGGAATTTCAGGGTTTGGCACGGTTTATAATGCTTGAAGGAGGGTGTATATTGAAAATAAGGAGTGATTACAACCATTGTATTCAGGGGAGAGTGTGGATCATGAGTAACGATATTCGGGAGCTTGACCCGCGGGAGGTGTGGCGAAACTTTTACAGCCTGACAAGGATTCCCCGTCCTTCGGGGCACGAGGAGAAAATCAGGGAGTTTATCTCGGATTTCGGCCGGAATCTCGACCTGGAGACAATAGCCGATGGCGCAGGGAACGTAATCATCCGAAAACCCGCAACTCGCGGCATGGCGGATCGCAAGGGAATTATTCTGCAGGCTCATCTCGATATGGTGCCGCAGAAGAACTTCGGCTCTTCGCATGATTTTCTCTCTGACCCCATAGAACCCGTTGTTGAGGGCGGGTGGGTGCATGCCCGCGGCACCACGCTTGGCGCCGACAACGGAATCGGGGTGGCGGCCGCCATGGCCGTGCTGGAATCTGACTCGCTGCGGCATGGCCCGATCGAAGCGCTTTTTACGAGCGAAGAAGAGACCGGCATGAGTGGGGCAATGGGACTGAAGCCTGGCCTGCTCAGGGGTGCCATTCTTTTGAACCTTGATTCGGAAGACGACAGCGAACTGTTTATAGGCTGTGCGGGTGGTCTCGACGCAACGATGACATTCAGTTATCGTGAACAGACGGTTCCGTCCGGATATGCGGGTTTTGTGATCGGGGTTTCGGGGCTGCGAGGCGGCCACAGCGGTATGGACATCAACCTTGGCCGCGGCAACGCCAACAAGATTATGAACCGGGTGCTGCAGGTGGGGTATCTCCGCCACGGTGCGCTTCTCAGCTCGATCGAGGGTGGAAGCCTCCGTAACGCCATTCCTCGGGAATCGACGGCGACGGTTGCGGTTCCCGCCTCGCAGGCCGGTAACTTTCTTGACGCCCTTTGCATAGAGGCTGCGGCCATAAAAAATGAGCTTTCATGCGCCGATCCCGGGTTGCAGATCGAAGCGGTTCCTGCTGTGGTTCCCTTACGGATTATTGATGAACGTGTTTTCGGGAAGCTGCTGGCGGCAGTCCGGGCCTGTCCGAACGGCGTGGTGCGCATGAGCAATGAGATGGCAGGTCTGGTCGAAACCTCCAGCAATCTGGCCATAGTAAAATCCGGTAATGGATCGGTTGCCCTGGAATGTCTCCTGAGAAGTTCTATGGATTCCGCCAGGGAAGATCTTTCGGCCATGCTGAGGAGTCTGTTCGAGCTTGCCGGAGCGACAGTTGCGTTCGGCGGAGGGTATCCTGGCTGGAAACCCGACCCCGGTTCGCCTATACTGAAGAGCATGCGGGAGATATATACCGGGAAATTCGGGAAAGCTCCGCAGGAAAAGGCGGTGCATGCCGGTCTGGAGTGTGGTATTATCGGCGCTACCTATCCGTCGCTCGACATGATTTCGTTCGGCCCTGCCATCCGCTATCCTCACTCTCCGGATGAAAAGGTCAATATCCCTTCCGTCGAAAAATTCTGGAATTTTCTTGTGGAAACGCTCGAAAGGGCGCCTGCATTCTGAGGGAGTGCGGGTTCATTCCGGGAGGGAGAAGCCTTCGGTGAGGGTGTCGAAATCAACCGGGAACGAAGGTTCTGTCTGGTTGAAGCGGTCTCGTCCTTCCGGCATGGCGTGAACTCCTTTCGGGAACGTTCCATGCAGAACGAGATAGTCGAGCAGCCAGCCGGTGAGACGGTAGTAGCCGTTTGCCTTGCCGGAGTCGGCGTTTAGGGGTTTCCCTTCAGCCCAGCGCTCGACCATTTCGGTTACGAGTGGACTGTAGCGCGTTTTCAGCTTTTCGTGGCCGGGCTTCTGGTTCATGGATTGCTTGTTACGGTTGTTGTTTCCCTTCAGACGCCGGGATTCTGGAGGCGATTGGTGTAGAAATCGTAATCCGGAACCTGCCGGTTGTAGTCCCTGTCCATCAGGGGCGAGGAGATCATGAAATCCGCTGTTGCGCGGTTGCAGGCTGTCGGGATGTTCCAGACCACAGCCATTCGCAAAAGGGCTTTCACATCCGGATCGTGAGGCTGTGGTTCCAGCGGATCCCAGAAAAAGATCAGAAAATCAATTTCACTGCCGGCGATCCGTGCACCGATCTGCTGGTCGCCTCCAAGAGGTCCACTCATGAGTTTATGCACCGTGAGACCGAGTTCACGCTCGAAAACCCCTCCGGTGGTTCCTGTAGCGTAGAGCGTGTGGTGCTCGAGCAGGTCGCGGTTGAACTTTGCCCATGCAAGAAGATCTGCCTTTTTGTTGTCATGTGCCACAAGAGCGATACGCTTTGCCGCTTCCATGTTTACGTCTTTATAGTGCATCGTTT
This sequence comes from Chlorobium sp., assembly GCF_021740465.1. Taxonomy (GTDB): domain Bacteria; phylum Bacteroidota; class Chlorobiia; order Chlorobiales; family Chlorobiaceae; genus Chlorobium. The sequence continues at coordinate 16,566 of NZ_JAIOZR010000003.1, forward strand.
TTCATGTTTATTTTCTTGCTTTTCAAATGCACCACGTCTGAAAAAAAACTCGTGTTACATTCGTATTTTAATAACTTATAACAAGATAATCTTCCAGAGGGTTCCAGTGAAATCTCCTCAACAAGAATGAAGGAGGCTGCCATGCCGGTCTACTCGTCTCTCAGGATCAGGGAAAACGATGCCGGGCACATCAGGGCCTGGAAAAAAAGAACCGCAGAGAAGCTGCTCGTACTGCGTGGTGCGCTCGATGCCCATATCGCCGATGCTTCAGGAGGGGATTCAGCTATGCCGGTTCCTGAACGTAACGGTCGGCAATGGCTGAGGCTTGCCACATGGAATCTCCGCGAGTTCGATACACCCAAATATGGAGGTCGTCTCAAGGAGTCGCTCTATTTTATCGCGGAAATCATATCGCATTTCGATATCGTTGCGCTTCAGGAAGTTCGTGAGGATCTCGGTTCGCTCAGGGTGCTGATGGAATTTCTTGGTGAGCATGAGTGGGGCTACATCGCTACCGACGTTACCGAGGGCTCTTCGGGAAACCGGGAGCGGATGGTTTTCGTCTTCCAGAAAAACCGGGTGCGCTTCACCAGCATAGCGGGTGAGGTAGTGCTCGACAAAAGCGATGTGGTTACTGATTTCTCGGCCATCTGTTTCAGGGATACTTCCGGTCTGAATGTGGAGTTTCCGGAGGGCTCTTTGTTTTCGCACTCCGGAGATGTTCCTGTTGTTAAGTCAAAAGGGAAAACATTTCTCCAAAACGATCTGGAAATTCCTCTGCCGGAAGGTACGCGTATTGTCCTTCCAAAGGGAAGTTCTCTTGTGCTGCCCAGGGCGGCCGAAGTTCCGGTTTCAGCTGCAACCGGCCAGGTTGAGCTTGATTTTTCAGTGCACAAGGCATGGTCGAAACAAGCGATGGTGCGTCCCCCGGCAGATGCCCTGACAGGTGTCGGTCTGCAGTTTGCTCGCTCGCCCTTTCTTGTGACCTTTCAGGCTGGCTGGCTGAAATTCATACTCTGTACCGTCCATATCTACTATGGAACAGGCCGGGAGGGGATGGTCAGGAGAAATGAGGAGATCAGGAAACTTACCCGTTTCCTTTCAAAACGGGCCGAAAGCGAGCATGATTCCGATGCCGAAAACTTCTTTTTCGTGCTTGGTGATTTCAACATCGTAGGCAAGGAGCATGTGACCTGGCAGTCGCTTCACTCGAACGGATTCCGGGTTCCCGATCAGCTCCGGAAAATTCCCGTCGGAAGCAATGTTGCCCGCGACAAGGCGTATGACCAGATCGCCTTCTGGCAACAGCCCGTTGCGCCGCATCCCGGAGCTACCTTCATTGATGTCGGCAATGCCGGTATTTTCGATTATTTCAGGTATGTGTTCCGCCGGGGTGCCGATGATCCCGACGGAGAAGATGAACTGTACTATGCGGAAAAGACAAAGAAGTACAAGCTTACCTACAAGGAGTGGAGAACCTATCAGATGTCGGATCATCTGCCGATGTGGATCGAGCTGAGAACGGATTTCGGAGCCGACTACCTTTCGGCTGTTTCCGTTTCCGACTGAATGCCTCGCACCACTGAGGTGCATCAGGGTGTCGATCAGCCGAGTTCGAAGGTTGTGATGCCGTAGGTTCTGTGGAGGGGGAGCTTCGGAGGTTTTCCCCTGTACATGCGGGTGGTTTCAAAGACAGCGCGCATCCTGTGCCGTTGCGCCATCTTCAGCGCTGAGGGATTGACCACCGGAATGTCCAGAAAGAGCGGCGTCCCCTCCGTTAGCGGGGCCTTCAGGGCAGAGAAGAGCGCTTCGGCGAGATCAGGCCGGTCGGCAAAGAGCGGGCCGATTTTGAAGCCATTGCGGCAGGGCCGGATGACTCCGTATCCGGCAATTCGTTCGTTTTCCGTGATGCCGAGCGCCTCGGAACCCCGCTGGTTGATCCAGCAGTCGAGAAATGCCCTGCGCTCCTCGGGAAAGAATGATCGGTCGTACTCCAGGAGCTTCCCGAAAGGTAATTCCGAAAGCGACACGATGCTTCCCCGTTTCGGGATATTGTTTTTTCCCTCTTCTCCTCCTGTGCCCTCATAGCGGATGTTGCGCCATGCCGGGGCGAATCCGGATTTGCGGTAATTCTCCTGCTGGGCCACCACGCCGTCGAGGCCTGCCGTGCGGCCTTCGAGCCGGGCCAGACCGGCATGCCATATCCGGAGGCCCAGACCCATGCCGCGATACCTGGGCAGAACAAGGTAAAAGCCGAGAAATCCGGAGGAAGAGCCGTATCTGACCACAGAGATGGCGGCAACCGGTTCCGTGCCGAGCAGCCCGATGAGGAACCCTTCCGGATCGGTACGGTAAAAGCATTCTGCGTCACCGTTTCCGGGATTCCAGCCCTCTCTGGCGGCCCATTCTACGGCGATATCGAGATCGGAGCGGGTCATAGTTCTGATGGTGTAGCCGGACAGTTCGCTCATCGGTAAAGGGGATGGGGTTCGGGGGAGCTTGTATGAAGTTATCTTATCAAGATATCTGAACATTTTCAAACAGTCCGCCTGATCCGATCGGTTCCGGAGTTTAATTTTATTCTCAATAACACCTGACAGCTCTTGACAGGAGTCTTTTTTTGTTGTATGTTACTGGCATATGCTAATAACTGAAGGGAAATCCGGATTATTGAAACAGGTATGACAAGACCGGTAAAGTGCAGGAAAGTGAGCGGCGAGCCGCCTTACAGGGTTTTCAGCCCGGCAGGGTGTCCGAAAGAGAGGTTCGAGGGAGTGGAGATGTCGCTTGACGAACTTGAAGCAATCCGGCTCGCCGACCTGGAGGGGCTCTACCAGGAGGCGGCTGCCCGGGAGATGCATGTATCGCGTCAGACCTTCGGCAATATTCTCGCTTCGGCCAGGCATAAGGTTGCAGAGATGTTGATTTATGGAAGAGAGTTAACCGTAACAGGAGGAAATATCATGGTTACCAGTGAAGAAAGAGTGTTCGGATGTGCCGCCTGCGGGCATCAGTGGAGTTTGGCTCACGGTTTGCCGAGACCCGGGGTTTGCCCTTCGTGCGCAAACGAAAACATCCATCGCCGTTCGACGGGCGGGGGATTCGGAGGCGGTCGAATGGGCGGCGGAAGATGCCGGGGTCTGAAAACCGGGTTTGACCGTCAGGGCAGGGGCCAGGGAATGGGCAGAGGTCAGGGTTCTGGTGATGGAGCAGGTGTTCATGGTCGTCAGGTCGATCAACAAAACAGTCAAGGAGACAATGTATGAGAGTAGTTATTCCTCTGGATGAGAATGCCGGTCACACATCAAAAGTGTGCGACCACTTCGGCAGTGCTCCGTTTTTTGCCGTTTCGGATACTGAAACCGGCGCTTTCGAGATTACCGCTAACGGCGACAGCCAGCATGACCATGGCCAGTGCACTCCTGCGGATGTCTTTACAGGAATGGGCGTTGACGCCGTTATCTGCAATGGCATCGGCGCACGTGCCGCTTCGCGGCTTCAGATGTCGGGCATCGGGGTTTACATGGCAGGGCTTGCCCCTACGGCGGAAGAGGCGCTGAAACGCTTCAACAGCGGTGCACTCACGAAAGTGACGGGACAGCAGACCTGCCAGGGGCACGATTGCCACTGACGCAGGATCTTCCGAAAGGGCGCTCCCTCCTGTGACCTCCCGAGCGGATTCAAACAGGCAAAGCGGTGGCTGCAGCGTGCGGCCACCGCTTTTTTTATTGGCGAATTGTACGGATGTGGCGATTTCTCTATCCGGTTTCCCCGGTTTTCGTTTTTGCCCGGAGCGCAGGGGAGCGGCAGTTGGCCCGGGAACTCGGGGCCGACTGGGCGGGAGACAGCGAAGCCTCGCCTCCGGAACCATGCTCGGCCATCATAGACACCACGCCCGCATGGCGCCCTGTGCTTGCCGCCCTGGAGCGCCTGCAGCCGGGGGGCAGGCTGGTGATCAACGCCATTCGCAAGGAGGCCGGCGATCGGGAGGTGATGGCCGGCCTGAGTTATGACCGGCACCTCTGGATGGAAAAGGAGCTTAAAAGCGTGGCTAACGTTACCCGTGCGGATGTACAGGCAGACAGTAGGCAGTAGGCAGTATCCTGCACACCGCACACGCTCTTCTTATGCCAGCAGGAGCAGGCTTACGGCCATGACTCCCATGCCGAGAATGAGGCCTGAAATAGCGATGTGGTGTTCGCCGTACTCCTCGGCTGCCGGAAGCAGTTCGTCGAGCGCTATGTAGACCATGATGCCTCCCACTCCGGCAAGTACGCTGCCGAATACCAGAGGGCTGAGAAAAGGCTTGAGCAGGGTGTAGCCGATAATGGCTCCGAGCGGCTCGGCAAGACCGGAGAGGAACGAGTAGCCGAAGGCTCTCGTCCGGCTTTTTGTGGCGAAGTAGATAGGCACTGCAACAGCCATGCCCTCGGGTATATTGTGCAGGGCGATGGTGGCCGCGATAATGATGCCGAGATCGGGATTGGATAGCGCGCTGAAAAAGACGGCAAGGCCTTCAGGAAAATTGTGGATGGCGATGGCTACGGCCGTGAAGATGCCCATGCGGTGCAGTCGTGCCTCTTCGGAGGGTTCGGCGTTCAGGGTGCCGATCATCGACATCTCGTGCGGGTTCTCGAAATCCGGCACAAGCTGGTCGATCAGCCAGATGAAGAGCATGCCGCCGAAAAATGCCGTGGTGGTGATCCAGCCCGCGGCGTGTTCCGCGATTTCCTTCGCCACGGTATCGCCAGCCTGGGGCATTATTTCCACAAAGGAGACATAGAGCATGATGCCGGCCGAAAAGCCGAGGGCGAAGGTGAGAAACTTCTTGTTGGTATGGTTCACCATAAGGGCGAGCAGACTGCCGATTCCTGTGGAGAGTCCGGCAAGCAGGGTAAGGCCGAGAGCTGGGTAGTAGTTGCTGCTCATAAAAGGGGTGGTTGCCTCAGGGCATTGGTAACGGTTTCATAAAACAAAACGCAGGCGCCTCTCTGACGGAGTCGGCCGAAAGTATACATGGTAACAGGCCTTGCGTCTTCCCGGTTCCTTCACTTCGAGGGTCGCTACTGCGGCTGCAGATGATGACGTTCAGGATTGCGGGTCTCCGGTTTCGAGAATCCCGAACACCTCTTCGGGGGTGCTGCATACCGTGTAGTACCTGTCGTGGTTTTTTCCGACCATGCCCTCTTCGGCGATACGCCTGAAAAAAGAGAGCAGCGGCTCCCAGAATCCGTTGCAGTTTAGCAGCAAAATGGGTTTGCGGTGGTGGCCGAGGTGTTTCCAGGTGATGATTTCCATCAGCTCGTCGAGGGTTCCGAATCCTCCGGGCAGAATCACGAAGGCATCTCCCCACTCGGTGAGCTTCATTTTCCGCTCGTGCATGGTTTCAACCACGAACAGTTCCGAGATGCCGTAGTGCGCCACCTCTTTCTCCTCGAGAAAACGGGGGATGATGCCCCGTACCGTGCCGCCGTTGTGCATGACGGCATCGGATACGCATCCCATGAGCCCTACGTTCCCTCCTCCGAAAACCAGCCCGATGCCCCGTTCGGCCATGCCCTTGCCGAGCTGCCGGGCACACTCGAAGTAGGCCTCGGGAGCGTGGTTGCTGGAGCTGCAGTATACCGTAATGTTTCTGATCATGGCACGCGGGGTTCAGGGTGTGAAGTTTTTCGTGATGCTGTCGTCGGCACGGGTATAGATGTAGGTTTTCGGCTCTTCGATTTTCTGCACCCTGAATTCGCTTTCAGCCCGCGACCAGAGTTCGGTTTCGCCGGCATAGGGGAGGGGTTTGAATCCGTCGAGCGCCAGAAACAGCTCCCGTCGGCCGAAGAGCGTAGGGCCGACAATGCACTCCCTGATGTCGATCATCTTTTCGGGATTGTAGCAGTCCCTGACGAAAAGCTCTTCGTCGGTGTGGAATCCCCCGACAATCAGGTCGATTTCCGGATGCTCCCGCATGTAATCCATGCGGCTTTCCAGATGAAGGGGCAGATAGCTGTCGTCGCTGTCCAGAAAGGTGATCCATGTGCCGAAGGCCGCCTGGATGCCGGCGTTGCGCGTCATGTTGAGTTTCCGGTTGCTGTGCTTCAGGTAGCGCAGGGCGCTGCAGCGTTCGAGATAGGCATTCACCACCCCGTAGGTGCCGTCGGAGCTGCCGTCGTCCACCACGAGCAGTTCCCAGTTTCGGAAGGTCTGGCAGAGAACGCTCTCGATTGCCTTTTCAAGCAGCCCCGCACGGTTGAAGGTTGGAAGTATGACCGATATTTCGGGCCGGGAGGTGAATCGCATCATGGCCGGGAGGCTTTGATTGCCAGAGCGCAGACCAGCATGCCGGCCACAAGAAAGTTCTGGGCGATGGCGTTGTAGCGCACATCCATGGTTCTGGGAGAACGCACAAGGCTGAACTGCAGGAGAAACTGAGGAACGATGAGGATTGCCGCTGTCCATGCGTATATGGCCTGGCCGGAGATGAACAGCCATGCAGCGGCGAGGAACTGGCCGAGATTGATGAGTATGGCGGCAATAAGTGCTGCATTCCTTTCGCCGAATACGGCCGGCAGTGTCCTGATGCCTGCCAGACGGTCGCCGTCGACGGATTTGAAGTCGTTGATGGTCATGGTGCCGGTGCTGGCGATGGTGTACATGGCGGCTATGATGAGCGACGGCTGCAGGTTCCGGAGGCTCAGCCCCGGGTTGTAGGCGATTTCGCCGGCCACCCAGGGGATGATAAGGTACGATACCGCGACGATGATGTTGCCCAGCCAGAGCCGTTTCTTGAGCTTGATGGGGTTTGCGCTGTACAGGTGCGCGTTGATGATGCCGATGACCACGTAAAAGCCGATCAGCGGATGTATCAGGTAGCCAGTGATGACCGACAGCACCGACCAGACGGCGATCAGGATGGTCGCGTTGCGAAGGGATATCGCTCCGCCGGGTATGGGCCGGTCGGGTTCGTTGATCTCGTCGAGGTCGCGGTCGAAATAGTCGTTGAGCATCTGGCAGGTGCCGGTGGCAAGCGGACCGGTCAGCAGCATGGCAAGCAGGAATTTGCTTTCGGCGAGGTTCTCCCATCCGAACCGGCCGCTCGAGACGGCTCCGCACAGAAAGCTCCACATGACCGGAATCCAGGTGACCGGCTTGAGAAAGCGTACGAAGAGGGCCAGTTTTGAAAGGTTTTCGGTTGAGCGGTTCAGGGGCGCAACGAGTTTACGGACATTGAGAGAGCCGAACGCTCCTTTTTCCGTTTTTCCTTTTCTCTGTGAAGGCGTTCTTGAGTCGAGTTCCGTCACCGTGCCGATTTAAGAAAATGTGAAAAAAACTGCAGGGCTGAAAAATAACACGTTAATACTAAAGAAGAGAACAGCCTATGGTAAAAAAACAATTTCCGGCCTTCAATGCCTCATGAGAACTTCTTCTGCGGGAGTTCCCGGTCGTCGTTCTTTTGCTTCTCAGCAAAAAGATCGATACCTTAACTGCTTGTCGGCACCCCGCTTTTCCACTCCGGCATTGCAGCCGGCCCGCCCGGGCACGGAGCGCGGTCATGGCGGCAAGTGAGAACACCAGCAACCAACAGAAAAGGAGCGACTGCTTATGGCCAAGCCGAGTTTGTGGGCCGATATGAAAAAAACCTTTCTGCTTCACGCCATTTCCGCGCATTTCAGCAACGGACTCATTCCCGTGGCGGTTCTCTATCTGCTGCTCAGCCTTCCCACAGGAAGCGTCTATTTCGAGCGTACCGTGCAGCACATCCTCTGGATCACCTTTCTGGCAATTCCGGTTTCTTTTTTTTCCGGTCTTCACGACTGGCGCACGAAGTACCGTGCGGCCAAAGCCCCGGTTTTCATGAAAAAAATCCGTCTTTCGATTCTGCTTTTCATTCTCTGCACTGTTGCCGTGGCACTGAGGCTCTTCCTGCCCGATGTGATGGCCCGTCAGGACATTCTGCACTGGTTCTATATCGGCGTGCTGCTCTGCATGCTTCCGGTCGTGACGCTGCTCGGCCATTACGGAGGCAAGCTTTCCATGCAGGGTCGCCAGCAGCCCCAGAAGCCCTCATAACGTCAATCGGAGCGATCATGCATATCGTGCTTGAGCCATTGACGGAGGATGACGGCCCTGAAATTCTCGATATTTTCAACTACTATGCCGCTAACAGCTTTGCCGCATATTCGCTGAGTCCGTTCCCGGTCGAGATGGCCGGCATGTTTCTTGACCTGTCGAACGGCTACCCTTCGATTGTTGCCCGCAACGAGGAGGGCACGGCCGTGGGCTTCGGCATGCTCCGTCCCTACAGCCCCATGCCTGCATTCAGCGCAACCTGCGAGATAACGCTCTTTTTAAGGCACGGGTTTACCGGCCAGGGCATCGGCAAGGCAATACTCGAACATCTTGCCGAAGAGGCCGCCGATACCGGACTTGGTTCGATTCTTGCCAGTATATCATCCCTGAACGAGGGGAGCATCCGTTTTCACCTGAAAAACGGCTTCCATGAGTGCGGCCGCTTCAGGGATGCCGGAGAAAAGTTCGGGAGGAAGTTCGATGTGGTATATTGCCAGAGGATGCTTTAAAACAGTATTCAGTAGGCAGTATTCAGTAGGCAGTAGACAGTAGGCAGTAGGCTGTGGGGGGGAAGAGGGCAGGCTGAAGACCGTGAGTTGTGGGCGGTGAGCCGGGGAAATTATTTGTTCCATTAGTCCTTGCCGTCTTTGTTGTCCCTGTTGGAAAGGAATGGGAGGATGGAGTCTCGGTTTACCTGATAATTTGCGATACTCATGCCTGAACTGAACCAGCTGCTTGTTTTTTTTGCCACTTCGGCGCTTCTTGCGCTCTCTCCCGGCCCCGACAACCTTTTTGTGATGGCCCAGTCGGTACAGAACGGTCGGGTTGCCGGAGTGCTGGTGACGCTTGGCCTGTCAACGGGCCTTGTCGTGCATACGCTTGCCGTTGCCTTGGGCCTGGCCGCCCTTGTGGCGGCTTCTTCGCTCGCCTTTACGCTGCTGAAGTTCGCCGGTGCAGGCTATCTGCTCTATCTGGCATGGAAGGCTTTCCGTTCCGGTGGGAGCGGTGAACCGGGCGAGCCGGAGCCCCTCGACAGGGCGAAGCTTTATCGGCGGGGGATAATCATGAACCTTTCCAATCCGAAGGTTTCGATTTTTTTTCTTGCCTTTCTGCCGCAGTTCGCCGATCCGTCGAGGGGCCCGGTTGTGCCGCAGCTGCTCATGCTGGGTCTGCTTTTTATTGCCGCTACCATGCTGGTGTTCGGTGCGCTCAGCTTTCTTGCCGGAGGGGCGGGAGCACGACTGAGGCAGTCGGAGGCGGCCCGTAAGGTCATCAACCGGATCGCCGGAGCCGTTTTCGGGGCGCTTGCCCTGAAGCTCGTACTGACTGAACGATAAGGCGGACGGAAGCATTTATAGTCCTGATACGCGTGATTCCGCAGGCCGGCTTTACCGTCGCCTTTCCAGGGGAGGCGCTCTATCATTTGCGGAGCCAGAGTGGGGACGCCTGCGTTATGTCAACGACTTTTTCCGGAACGGGCCATGAAATTCATTGCCGTACTTCCTCTTTCGGAACTGCCTCCCGGCAGCCACAGGACGGTAAAAGCCGGGCGAGGTTCGGTTGCGCTTTTCAATTACAACGGCACCATTACCGCGCTCGAACACGCCTGCCTGCACAAGGGCGGTGACCTGGGCGAGGGGTTCATCCAGAGGCTCGACCGGGGCGCTCTCTACGTCGCCTGTCCGTGGCACGGCTGGCAATACAACATCGCTGACGGTCGCGCTCCTGAAGGCTATCTCGACCGGCAGGCAGTTTTCGAGGTCAGGGTCGAGGACGGCATGATTCTGGTGTCTGAAAAACCTGTCGTCAGTACCTTCCGTGCCGTGCATGAGGACGAGCGCCTCGCCGACCTGAGAAACCTCGACTACCATACAACTCCGGATTCGCTCCATGTGCTCGGTATTTCGGCAACCAACATGAACCGTTCTCTGCCGCGCCCTTCCACATCGGAAACCGCCCTGCAGGCTGCGCTCGATTTCGCCGCTTCAGAGTACGGGGCCGAAACCCGGATGATCAGGCTTCGTGATCTGGAATTCCGGCATTGCGAAGGGTATTACAGCCGCCATGAGGAGGCCTGCACCTGGCCCTGTTCGATTACCAGCATGAATCCTGACGACGGCATGAGCGAACTCTACCGGGCTCTGGTGCTCTGGGCCGATGTGGTGCTTCTGGCTACGCCGATCCGCTGGGGGAACGCGTCGTCGCTCTACTACAAGATGGCCGAGCGGCTCAATACCGTTCAGAACCAGATAACCCTGCACGACCGGGTACTGATTCGCAACAAGGTGGTTTCGTTCATCATCACCGGAGGACAGGACAACGTTCAGGGGGTTGCCGGGCAGCTCAACGCTTTTTTTTCCGATCTCGGGTTCGTATTTCCTCCGTTCAACTATCTCGGCTGGAGCCGGGGATGGATTGCCGAGGACATGCAGCACAATGTGAGCCGTTTCATGAAAAGCCGGTATGTAAAACGTTCGGTGAAGGAGCTTGTCACCAATGCCGTTCAACTGCTCCGGCAGGTGAAGCGGATCGACAGCAGCAGGATGCAGACGCCCAAGCCGAAAATTTCCGAAGCAGGCGGGCTGACCGAACAGGATGCCGATCTCATTTAAGGGTGGTGAACTGAAAAATACGTAAAAAAAATGCGGTCAGCTTTGAAAAACTGTATTATTTTTCTTAATAATAAGTTACATATGTTTTTACATCTGACGGGCCTGGCGGATTCCCCCAAAACACATCTGCCGGCTTCCGACACCCAACAAGAGGAGATGGTACGATGATAAAACAGTGGATCGCTTTTCTTTTTTTCCTTGTAATGCTTTCGTCCGGCCGAATGCCTGCCTTTGCCGGAACGGGCCAGGATGTGGGCGGTTTTTATCCGGACATTGCCTCCTATATCGTCAAGGAGGCCGGAGGCTCGAAGGTATTTATGGCCAAGGATACCGGCAGGCTCATACAGCCGGCCAGTCTAACGAAAATTTTGACCGCACTAATCGCCATCGAGAGCGGCAAGCTCGATCAGGAGGTGCTTATAACCAGGGACGCGACGAGTGTAGAGCCCTCCAAGGCGGGTTTCAAGCCTGGAGACCGGGTATTGCTTTCCGACCTTGTCAAGGCAGCCATGGTCAGTTCGAGCAACGATGCGGCTTTTGCCATTGCCATACATCTGAGTGGCAGCGTGGAGAAGTTCGTGACAGCCATGAACTTCCGGGCGAAAAAAATCGGGATGAAGAATTCCCTGTTCACCAATCCTGCAGGGTTTGACAAAGGTGTCTATGCCGGCAATATTTCGACGGCAGAGGACCTGCTGACCCTTACCGAATATGCCATCAGAAACAGCGCCTTCAACGATATCGCCCAGCTTGAATCGGCTCTGGTGACTGAGTTGAACACCAACCGGTTCATTCTTCTGAAAACGCACAACAAACTGCTTGCAAAATACCCGTATGCGGTGGGTATCAAGACCGGTTTTACAAGAAGTGCAGGCAAATGCCTCATAGCGAGAGCTCGCAAGGAGAATGGTGATATGCTTCTGGTGATGCTCAACGCTCAGGGCGACCGGTGGCTTTTGGCCCAGGAGATGTTCGAAAGAGCCTTTGCCCAGCAGTCGGGAAAGAAAAGTGATTATGCCGTTAATGGAGAAAGGCGGAATAACGGCTCGTCATGGATATGGTGATGGCCGGTGATTTTGTTATCCGGGTAAGTAACTGGTATTGTTTATGGTAAGGCATCTGGTGATGTGGCGTCTGAAGGATCATGCGCATGGCAATGACAAAGCGGTTAACGCAAGGCTTTTCAGGGAGAAGCTGGAAGCTCTGGCCGGGCGGATACCCGGTCTGCTCCGGATTGAGGTCGGCATTGATTTCAGTTGTACGGCAGCATCGTTCGATGTTGTTCTGTATTCGGAGTTTACCGACAGAAAAGCGCTGGCAGGCTATCAGATTCATCCTCTTCATGAGGAGGTCAAGACGTTCATTATCGAGGCTTCGGAAGATCGGGTCGTGGTGGATTACGAGGATTGACTGAGGAGGCAGGGTGCTCTTTCGCTAATATCCGGGAGTGGGGAAGGCAATAAAAAAGCGGTATGATGTTGCAACATCATACCGCTTTTTTATTCGGAAAGCCTTGATCAGATTATCCCTGTACGATGCACTCTGCAGGGCAGACGGCAGAACATGCAGGTGAATCTGCATAACCTGCACACTCGGTGCATGAACCGGCATCGATAACATAGATGTCGTCACCGGCGGAAATTGCGTTGACCGGGCATTCCGGCTCGCAGGCGCCGCAGTAGGTGCATTCTTCAGTAATGTACAGTGCCATATCGAATTCCTTGCTTAAGGTTGGTGGTGAAATTGTATGAAAGAACAATTCAAAAGAATTCCGAAAATATAAACTTTTTTTTCAGCTGACAAAAGAAAGCATGCCGCCTTCTGCAGTTATTTCGGCATGAAGGGCAGTGGCAGGGAGAAGGGGAAAGTTTTTTCCGCCATTTTTTTCAGATATTCGAGACGAACCGCAACCGAAGTTACTATGTAGGGCATCACCTCTATGCTGAAAGATGCCTCTCCCATGAGGTGGGCCGGTATGCCGGTGAGCGGATAGAGCTTGATGAAATTGTCGTGCATGGCTTTCTGGAACTTTTCGGCAGAGATGCCGTTGGAGGGCTTCAGCAGAATGTTGAAGGTGTTGTAGCGGCTCCAGTCATAGGAGAGAATATTGCCTTTCTTCTGCTGTTCCAGAAAAAACTTCGTGCCCGGAAGCGGTACGGCGAAGTTCAGCGAAGAGAGCACGGCTCCGCTGCGTTTGGAGAATTCGACTATTCTTTCCATATCCTCGATGCTGTTTCGTACCGGATTGATAAGCCAGAAAAGCATGAAAGGGAGTTTGGCCTCCTGGCATTTTCCGATTGCCGCCATGTAGGTGGCCTCGATATTCCGGTCGTTCAGTTCCATGCCTTCGCGGACGCTCGGTTCCCCCTTTCCGAAATCCTCGTCGAGCACTTCGGTATTGAGCGATTCGAGGCCGATGCTGGCAACAACGCATCCGCTGTCGGCGAGTTCCCTGGCAAGATCACCATCGCAGAGCAGGTTCGGAGTGACCTGTACGCCATACTTGACGCCGGCGTTCCTGAATTTTTCGAGGCATGCAGAGGTGTGCTGGGGGTCATGCCCGAAATATTCGTCGATGAACATGTACATGAACGGCTTGAAGAGTTTTTCGGTGACGGCAAGCTGTTCCTCAAGCAGTTGGGGATCGATGGCGAAATACTTTTTATGGTAGATTTCCGGTGTGACGCACATTTTGCAGGTGTGAGGACAGCCTCGGCTGGTAAGGATAGGAAAGGGGCGCATGTTGCGCGACAGGGCGTTCAGCGGATCGATGGAGGTGCTGGTGTTGTCGAGGGCTCTTTTGATCTTGCGGTAGTCGAACCAGGCGCAGCCGGTAACATCGGGAAAGTCGGAGGCATTGTAGACCGGGCGCAGGCTGCGGCACCCTGCATCATTGAGGATCTGCAACCACATGTTTTCCGCCATGCCGGATGCGACGCTTCCGTAGCGTGAGGCTTCTTCGATGCAGAGCGAGGCATGGTTTCCGCCGATGATGCAGGGGACACCGTGTTTTGCAAATCCGTCGGCTATCTGGTATGCCCGTTGTGCCTGGAGGGTCCAGGTGGTGGTAATGGCCACCAGGTCGTACCGCTTTCTGAAATTGATCTGTTCGCCGATGATCTCGTCGATATACTCTGCTATATGGTGTTCGGGTGTCATGGAAATCAGCATGCCGAGAGCGGGGGAGAAGTACGGCCGTATGTAACCCCCCATGGCATAGTCGGAATACTCGATATGCTTGATTTCATTGGGATTGACAAAAAGAATACGCATAAGGCAGGATTGAATGATTATGGCAAAAAAGGCAGCCTTTTGAATCCTGCAGCGTTTTTCGGGCGACGGTTCCGCCAGCCTCGCATTACCCCTGATATCCGCTATGGTTTCTACCAGGCTTGCCTGGCGAGATCACACTCTTTCAATATAAGGAACGCAGCGCACAAGTTTAAACCTTGCGAAGGGAGATGCGTAGGCCGACGGCGATTTTCGGTCGGGAGCTCCGGTCTTTTCAGACCTTGATGATACAATCGACCGGACATACCGCAACACAGGCGGCCTCATCGTGGTAGCCTACGCAGTCGCAGCAGACGCTTTCGTCGATAACATAGAGGTCGTCGCCCGGAGTGATGGCCGTAACCGGACATTCGGGTTCACAGGCGCCGCAATAGGTGCATTCATCGGTAATTCGGTGTGCCATGGTTGTTTTTCCTGGTTTGAGGAGTTCAGAGAGTCGTGTACGGTAAAATCCGTCAGTGATTACAAACCCGGCAGCAGGGGACAAAGTTCCGTCTGCCTGGCGAAGCAGCAAAGCGCACTCATTTGCTTTCATGGATCTCGTAGGCGTTGATGATGTCCCGCACCAGCTTGTGGCGGACAACGTCCGACTTGTCGAGATAGACGAAACTGATGCCTTTGATGTTTTGGAGGATCTGCTCGGCATTGGGCAGTCCCGACTCCATGACGCTTGGCAGATCGATCTGGGTAACGTCGCCGGTAATGATGGCTTTCGAGTTGATGCCGAGCCGGGTGAGGCACATTTTCATCTGCTTGCTCGATGCGTTCTGCGCTTCGTCGAGAATGATGAAGGCATTGTTCAGGGTTCGGCCTCGCATGTATGCAAGCGGAACGATTTCGATAATTCGCCGCTCGGTGAGCAGTTTGAGCTTTTCGGAGGTCAGCATGTCCTGCAGGGCATCGTAGAGCGGCCGGAGGTAGGGGTCGATTTTCTGTGCAAGATCGCCAGGCAGAAACCCGAGGCTTTCACCGGCTTCGACCGCCGGTCGGGCAAGCACGATCCTTTTGACGGTTTTGGCTTTCCATGCGGCAACAGCAATAGCGACGGCGGTATAGGTTTTTCCCGTTCCGGCCGGTCCGATGGCAAAAAGAATGTCGTTGGTTTTCGCTTCCGAGACCATGCGCCGTTGCCCGTTGGTCTTGGCTTTTACGGCGAAATCGGGTGTCGATACGATGACGTCCTCGTCGTCCGGTGCCGGCGGCTTCGATCGGGGAACAGGTGAAAGCGCAAGATTGATGAGTGCATTCAGATCGTTTTCGAGCACCTCGCCATGTTTGTCGGCAAGAAAGATCATTTCCCTGAAAATCTGTTCGAGCACGGCAACCTCTTCATTTTCGCCGTTCAGGGTTACGGCGGAACCTCTTGCGGTTATCTGGACATCCGGGAATGCGGTCCTGATTGTTTTCAGGTAGGAGTCAAAAGGGCCGAAAAGGATGACGGGTTCGATGCCCTGGATTTCGATTTTTTTTTCTGTGGTCAAAAGGCTTCGGGGTTAAGCGCGTTTTGTATGGTTCAGCAGGTCGTAATAGGACGTTCCGGAATCGAGATAGTTCCGCACATACTCCCTGACGCCCTCCTCGAGGGTGGTCATGGGTTTGCGGTAGCCCGCCCGCCGGAGCTTGCCCATCGAGGCGCAGGTATGGTACTGGTAACGTCCCTGCAGGTTTTCAGGCATCGCAATATAGGTGATGTCAGGTTTCATGTCGAGAGCCGCGAAGGTCGCGCCTGCAAGATCGTTGAACGTTCTGGCCTCTCCGCTGCCGGCATTGAAAAGGCCGGATACCTCCGGGTGATCGAGCAGCCAGGTCATGATTGCCGTGCAGTCGCGAATGTAGACGAAATCGCGCTGCTGCTGGCCGTCGAGGTAGTCTGGCCGGTGTGATTTGAACAGGTTTACACTTCCTTTTTCCCTGATCTGCAGGAAAGCCTTGTAGACGACGCTCGTCATCTCTCCCTTGTGGTATTCGTTGGGCCCGTAGACGTTGAAGAATTTCAGGCCTGCGGCACTCTCCAGCACGCCGTTTTTCATCGCCCACCTGTCGAACAGCTGCTTCGAGTAGCCGTACATGTTGAGCGGACGAAGGGTGTCGATTTTCGTTTCATCGTCCTCGTAGCCGGCGGTGCCGTCGCCGTAGGTGGCGGCGCTTGAGGCATAGATCAGCCGGACGCGCTTCTGCATGCAGTATGCTGCGACGCTTTTGGAGAAAGCGAAATTGCGTTCGATGAGCAGATCGGCATCGGTTTCGGTGGTCGCACTTATGGCTCCCATGTGGATGATCGCCGTCGGTTCGGGCAGTGCTCCGGTTTCGAGCAGGGGGAGGAAAGCGTCTCTGGGAATGAAATCTGCAAACTTCAGCCCGGAAAGATTCCGCCATTGCCCGGTAGCTGTAGAGCCGAGAGTGTCGACTATCAGGATGTCGTCCCTTCCCTGCATGTTAAGCTCCCAGAGCATGGCGCTGCCGATAAATCCGGCACCTCCGGTAATGATGATCATGCTGTGCTGGTATAGTTGAGCGTACAGGGAGCAAAATAGGAAGCCCGGTGCAGAAAAACAAAAGGCCGTTTCCCCGTAAAGGGAGACGGCCTTCCGCAAGGAGGACATTCTTCAGGCGGATGCTTTCTGAATGTCGTCGTATACAAGCAGCTTGCGGCCCCAGTAGAGCCACATCCGTATGGTCTCGACCGGCTTTTCGAGTATATCGGAAATATCGCGGTGGCGAAGCCCTGAAATTTCGCTCAGTAAAACCGAAAGCTTTATATCGGCGGCACGGTTTTTTATGGTGGCAGCAAGTCTCCCCAGGGTTTTGCAGGGCTTCTCGTTCAGACAGAAGTCCGTCTGTTGTCCGAACCGGTCGATATAGCACTCCCTGAAGGTTTTCAGGAGTTCCGGCTCCGGTGTATCCGTTCCGGCACTCAGGTAGGTGCGGTTTACCAGCTCCCGGGATTCGGCTTCACTGCCGGTCATCCAGTAAGCTATGCTGTATATGTCGTCCAGCAGATCGAGTGGTGTTTTCGTTATCGGTATCATGGTATCTCCTTCTGAAGTATATCGGATAAAATTAATCCTGTTTTAAAGTATAAAAAAAATGGGCAATGTCCAGTTTTTTTTATAAAAAATCTTAAAAAGATGCTTTTTTTAGTGAAGCCGGAGAGCGTGCATCGTACCGGTCAGCCGCCTTGTATTGGCCGGTAACAGTAAATAACAGAAATGAAGCGAGATATTCGGGATCTTCTTAATCCTGCATTGCACAATATTGCGGTTTACAAGGTGGAGGGGGGCCAGGAGGCCGAAATCAAGCTCAACCAGAACGAGAGCCCTTTCGATCTGCCGCTGTGGCTGAAGGATGCGGTGCTCGACGAGTTTCGAAAAGAGCCCTGGAACCGTTATCCCGATATCCTGCCGTTCAGGGCCATGGATGCCTATGCGGGTTTTCTCGGAGTGCCGCGTGATTCGGTTATCATGAGCAACGGTTCCAACGAGATGCTCTATACGATTTTTCTGGCCTGTCTCGGACCAGGAAAAAAGATTCTCATTCCCGAGCCGTCGTTTTCACTATACGAAAAAATAGCCCTGCTGCTGCAGGCCGAGATCGTCAGTGTGCCCATGCTTCCGGGCCTCGATTTCGACCCTTCAGCCATCATCAGTAAGGCTGCACAGGAGCAGGTTGATTTTATCGTGCTCTCGACGCCGAACAATCCTACCGGCAAATCGCTTGCCCACAGCGATCTCTGCCGGATTGTCGGAGAGTGCGATGCCATTGTTCTTGTCGATGAAGCCTATATCGAATTTTCTCGGGAACCGTCAGTTATAGGGCTTGTCGCCGAGCATGAAAATCTCATTGTGCTGCGCACCATGTCGAAGGCGCTTGCCCTCGCCGGCATGCGCATCGGTTTCGCCATAGCCAATCCTCTGCTGCTCGGCGAGATAGCAAAGCCGAAAATTCCGTTTTCGTCGAGCCGACTGGCCGAAATTACCCTTCAGCATGTGCTGAAGCATTATTATCTTGTTACCGATGCGGTGGCTTACATTCTCGGCGAGCGCCAGCGACTGTACGGGGAGCTTGAAGGCATTCCGGACGTTGAGGTGCTGGAGAGTGATACGAACTTTCTCATCATCAGGGTGCGTGACGCCCGCGAAGTGTTTCACCGGCTGAGCAGTTCGGGTATTCTTGTCCGCAACGTGTCCGCTTATCCGCTGATGGAAAACTGCCTGCGTTTCAATGTCGGGCTGCGCCTGGAGAATGACAGGCTGCTCGAAAAACTCAAAAACCGGCAGGATGAGCTTCAGGAAGCTGACTGGCGACGAGATGAACCGGCTGAGCCCTGAGCTGTCCGACAACTCGCCCCGGCATCCGGTTTACCTGATGCTGCACAATATCAGGAGCATGTGGAACGTCGGTTCCATGTTCCGTACGGCTGATGCCGCAGGTGTGGAGAAAATGATTATTACCGGTTACACGGCAACCCCTCCGCGCCGGGAGATCGAGAAAACCGCGCTGGGAGCCCAGGAGTGCGTGAAGTGGGAGTACTCGGCCGATCCCGTCGAAGCGGTAGGGCGCCTTAAGGCCGAGGGGGTGAGAATATGCGGTCTGGAGATCGCCGAGCGTAGCCGGCCTTACACCGCGGCGACCATGGCTGATTTTCCTCTCTGTCTGATTGTGGGCAACGAGGTTCAGGGTATCGACGACGAGCTCCTGGCTCATTGCGATGAGGTGTTCGAGATACCGCAGTACGGTACCAAGCACTCACTTAACGTAGCCGTTGCTGCCGGAATTGCGCTTTTCGAACTTGTCAGGGTCGTGCGCGGCGGCATGTAACTTATTAGCCTTTCGCCTTGTTTTTATTAGTCGTATAGTTTGAATGTATTTAAACGTGTTCTTCAATGCTTCATTACAAGACTTATGAACTCCCCGATACCGATGCTCCATGGGTTGTTTTCGTACACGGGGCCGGCGGAAGTTCGTCGATCTGGTTTCTGCAGATCAAGGAGTTCATAAAACATTTCAATGTGCTGCTTGTCGATCTGAGAGGACACGGCAAGTCGAAGCATATGGTCAGTCTCAAGGAGGACCGGCACTACAATTTCGAGGATATAACACGCGACATCATCGAGGTGCTCGATATGCTGAAAATCCGGAAGGCGCATTTCATCGGCATTTCGCTCGGCACCATCCTGATCCGCAATATGAGCGAGATCGCTCCCGAACGGGTCAGTTCGATGATCATGGGAGGAGCTATCATACGGCTGAACGTCAGGGCAAAGGTTCTGGTTGCCCTCGGAAACATGTTCAAGAGGTTTGTTCCCTACATGTGGCTCTACAGCTTTTTTGCCTGGATCATCATGCCCCGCGAGCGGCACAAGAAGTCGCGCCTGCTCTTTGTGAACGAGGCGAAAAAGGTGGCCCAGAAGGAGTTCATGCGCTGGTTCCGTCTTACCTATGAACTGACTCCGCTCCTGAAGTATTTCGAGGAGAAGGATACCGGCATTCCCACCCTCTACCTTATGGGCGATGAGGATCACATGTTTCTGCCGGCGGTTCGTATCATCATTACCCGCCACACAAACTCATGGCTCGAGGTCATCAGTAATTCCGGTCATGTGTGCAATGTCGATCAGCCTCGCGAGTTCAACGACCGTGCCATTACGTTCGTGAAGAAGATGCACCGCTCTTCACGCCGGGAGTGCAGTGTCCGGGTTCCGGAGCTTGCCGCCTGTTAGCCTGCCGGTTTGTTGTAATGGTTCATGGCGTGCTCGATACCGTTGACGGCAAAGTCAAGTGCGGCATCGGCGCATACCGGAATCACTTTTTCCATGGTTTGCTTTTCCTCCTGACTGAATTTTCCCAGCACAAACGATGAGAACGAGGCGAGAGGCTTTTCTTCAAGCCTGATGCCGACCCTCATGCGGGCAAATTCGTCGCTTCCCAGACATTCGATAATATGCTTCAGGCCGTTCTGTCCTCCTGCCGAGCCTTTTGCCCTGAGCCTCAGGGTGCCGGAGGGGAGGTTGAGGTCGTCGGAGATAACCAGGATATCCTGACGCTGAATCTTGAAGAAGTTCATTGCGGCAACCACGGCATGACCCGAGAGGTTCATGTAGGTCATCGGCTTGACGAGCACGATCGCCGTGTTGCGCCAGCGGATTTTCGCGAAGAGGTATTTGCCTTTTCCTGCGGCGAACGGCGTCTGAAACATTTCTGAAAGTCTGTCGAGCACATCGAATCCTACATTGTGCCTGGTTCCCGAATACTTTGATTCCGGATTGCCGAGTCCGATGACAAGTTTCATGATTTCAGGTATTCTGGGCTGAAAGGAAAAAAAAGCGGCCTTCTTTGCAGAAGGCCGCTGGAATGGTACGAAATGTTACCGATTTATCAAAGCAGCGGGGCGATGACAAGGGCAACCACGGCAATGAGTTTCATGAGAATGTTGAGGCTCGGTCCGCTGGTGTCCTTGAGCGGATCGCCCACCGTATCGCCGACGACCGCGGCCTTGTGAGCATCGGATCCCTTGCCGTACACCACGCCGTTGAACTCGATCTTGCCTTCGATCCGTTTTTTCGCGTTGTCCCAGGCGCCGCCGGCGTTCGACTGGAATATAGCCATCAGCACGCCCGAAGAGGTCACACCGGCGAGCAGGCCGCCGAGCATATCCTTTGAAATGAAGCCTACCACAACCGGTACCAGCACGCCCATAAGGCCGGGAAGGATCATCTCCCTGATTGCCGCCTTGGTGGAGATGTCGACGCAGTGCGCGAACTCGGCTTCCGCCGTGCCTTCCCGCAGGCCGGGAATTTCCCTGAACTGACGACCTACCTCGTTGATCATGTCGGATGCCGCACGACCTACGGCGCCCATGGCCATGGCGCTGAAAACGAAGGGCAGCATGGCTCCGATGAGCAGGCCGGCCATGATGATGGGCTCGGAGATGTCAAGCGAGGTGACATGGGCCTGCTGACGGTATGCGGCAAAGAGGGCAAGTGCGGTCAGCGCGGCGCTGCCGATGGCAAAGCCTTTGCCGATGGCGGCCGTGGTGTTGCCGACGGCATCGAGCTTGTCGGTTCTTTCGCGGACTTCCGCCGGAAGTCCGGCCATTTCAGCAATGCCGCCGGCGTTGTCTGAAATCGGTCCGTAGGCATCGACGGCAAGCTGGATGCCTGTTACGGAAAGCATGCCGAGAGCGGCGATGGCGATGCCGTAGAGTCCTGCATAGTAGTGGGATGCCACGATAGCCGCGGAGAGCACGAGCACCGGAAGGCCGGTTGACATCATGCCGATACCAAGTCCGGAGATGATGGTCGTCGCCGCGCCGGTGAGGCTCTGACGGGCAATCTCGATAACCGGTTTGTTGTCCGTCGAACAGTAGTACTCGGTGATCATGCCGATCAGCACGCCGGCCACAAGACCGATGATGACGGCAAAGAAAATGTTCAGCGACGTGTAGGTGAAGCCGTCGACCGTCCAGCTTGCGGGAAGGAAGTAATCGATGATGAAGTAGCTGAGCACGGCCATGATGATGGATGCGCCGAACTCGCCCATGTTGAGTCCGGTCTGGGGATTGCCTCCCTCCTTGACCTTCACGAAGAACGAACCGACGATCGAGACGAGAATGCCTACCGCGGCGATGATGAGCGGAAGGGTTACGCCGATGACCGGATTGACTCCCATGGTGTTGAATACCGGAACGAACGCGGCGCCGAGCACCATGGTACCGATGATCGCGCCCACATAGCTTTCGAACAGGTCGGCGCCCATACCGGCCACGTCGCCGACGTTGTCGCCGACGTTATCGGCAATGGTTGCAGGGTTGCGCGGATCGTCTTCGGGAATGCCTTCGTACACCTTGCCGGCAAGATCGGCTCCGACGTCGGCGGCTTTGGTGTAAATGCCTCCGCCTACACGGGCAAAGAGCGCGATGGAGGATGCTCCGAGCGAAAAGCCCGAGATCAGGTTGATGACTTCACTGACCTGTGTCAGGGCAGGGAACATCTGCGAATAGATGATAAAGAGCGTCGAGAGGCCGAGAATGCCGAGTCCGACTACGGAAAGGCCCATCACCAGACCGCCGGAAAAGGCGATGTTGAGCGCCTGGGCGAGCCCGGTGCGTGCGGCGTTCGTGGTGCGCACGTTGGCCTTGGTGGCCACCTTCATGCCGAAAAATCCGGCAAGCGCCGAACAGAGTGCGCCAACAACAAAGCTTACGGCGATAATCGGGGAGGTGCCCTCTCTTCCGCTGTTGGCGAAGCCGAGAAGAATGGCCACGGAGATGACGAAAATAACAAGAACCTTGTACTCCCTTTTCAGGAACGCGAGTGCGCCGTCGGCGATGTGCCCGGCGATTTTGGACATTTTTTCAGTGCCTTCGGGCTGTTTGGAAATCCAGGAGGCTTTGAAAAAAGCATAGATCAATGCAAGAACACCACTAACAGGAATTGCATAGAGGATGGTTTGATTTTCCATGTTTTTTATTGTTGAAATTGCTTGAAACCTTGGAACAGAAAGAGGCAAGAACGTGACTTTCAGGCCTGCGGGAAAGCCCTTCGGTGCAGTCAGGTGAATCCGCGGAATGCGGCGATGCTGTGGGTATGTAATATGACATGATAAATCATAACAATCATTAAAGTTACTATTTATTAAGGGGAGTTCAAAGCATTTACTTGTATGTGTGCCGCTCCCTTTTGCCTTGCCCCCGTCAGGGGAAACACGGCGGCCATTGATTGTCGAAGGGGGCCTGAATCCGGGGCGGAGGGAATCCCGTTGATTACGTTAAAATCGGGTACGGTTTATTAGAGATTTATGAAAAAAATGGCAATTTTAGGTTTCCTGTTTTCAACGGGATGTTCCTTCTCATGTTACTTGCTGGTAAAACATTTCTTTTAAAAGAATAACAGTACAACAACGTACAATGAAAAAACCTTTCAATGTC
This sequence comes from Chlorobium sp., assembly GCF_021740465.1. GTDB lineage: Bacteria > Bacteroidota > Chlorobiia > Chlorobiales > Chlorobiaceae > Chlorobium. Next base: position 39,456 of record NZ_JAIOZR010000003.1, read on the forward strand.
GTAAGGAAGGCTGGAGCCGCATCGGTTTCGGCTTTTCTGGGGGTCTTGCTGCATGCGCCAAAAGCGATGGCAAGCGAGGCCGATCTGGTATTGCCGGATTTACACTCGGTACCTTTTCTGGGTGGTATTCCCGGTGACACGCTCCTTTTGTGGGGCCTTGCTATCTGTCTGTTCGGTATGGTTTTCGGAGCCATTCAGTACATGGGCATCAGAAAGCTTCCTGTTCACAGCGCCATGCGCGAGATCAGCGAACTGATCTATGCCACCTGTAAAACCTACCTCATCACCCAGGGCAAGTTTATTCTCGTTCTCTGGGTGCTTATCGGGGCCATCATTGTCGCCTACTTCGGCTGGCTGCGCCAGATGGAGACCGTAAAGGTGCTTTCCATTCTTCTTGCAAGTCTTATCGGTATTCTCGGAAGTTACACGGTTGCCTGGTTCGGCATGAGGATCAACACCTTCGCCAACTCGAGGACCGCGTTTGCAAGTCTCGGCGGAAAACCCTTCCCGACCTATGCCATTCCGCTCAGGGCCGGCATGAGCATCGGTATGCTGCTTATCAGCATCGAGCTTTTCGTCATGCTTGTCATTCTTCTCTTTGTGCCTGCCGACTTTGCCGGACCATGCTTTATCGGGTTCGCCATCGGTGAGTCTCTCGGTGCGTCGGTGCTCCGCATTGCCGGCGGCATCTTCACCAAGATTGCCGATATCGGTTCAGATCTCATGAAAATCGTCTTCAAAATCAAGGAAGATGACGCCCGTAACCCCGGCGTCATTGCCGACTGTGCCGGCGACAATGCCGGAGACTCTGTCGGTCCCACGGCAGACGGTTTCGAAACCTACGGCGTAACCGGCGTAGCACTCATCTCCTTTATTCTGCTGGCCATCAAGGCTCCTGAAGTACAGATCATGCTGCTTGTCTGGATCTTCGCCATGCGTCTGGTCATGATTCTTGCCAGTGCATTCTCTTACTGGGCCAATGACGCCATCGCCAAGATGAAATACAGCAATGCCGACGAGATGAACTTTGAAAAGCCGCTGATCACCCTGGTCTGGCTTACTTCCATTGTCTCGATCATTCTTACCTACATCGCATCCTACTACCTGATCAGTACGCTCGGCGACGGCACCATGTGGTGGAAGCTCGCTTCAATCATCACCTGCGGCACTATTGCCGGCGCCCTTATTCCTGAACTGGTGAACCGTTTTACCTCCACCGAGTGCGCCCATGTCCGTAACGTCGTACAGTGCTCCAAAGAGGGAGGTGCTGCATTGAACATTCTTTCCGGTCTTGTCGCCGGAAACTTCAGCGCCTACTGGATGGGTCTTGCCATTGTTGTTCTGATGGCCGGTGCCTATGGTCTCAGTACTCTCGGACTCAGTACTCTGGGTCTGACTCCCGAGCTGATTGCCGCACAGGGGATCCTTACCGTCGGACTTGACAAGGTGATCATGCTGGCTCCTTCCGTTTTCGCTTTCGGTCTTGTGGCTTTCGGTTTCCTCAGCATGGGACCGGTCACCATCGCGGTCGACTCCTATGGCCCGGTTACCGACAACGCACAGTCGGTCTATGAGCTTTCGCTCATCGAAACGCTCCCGAACATCAAACAGAGCATCCAGAGCGAATTCGGATTCCAGCCTGATTTCACCAATGCGAAAAGATACCTTGAAGCCAACGACGGTGCAGGCAACACCTTCAAGGCGACCGCCAAGCCGGTGCTGATCGGTACCGCCGTGGTGGGTTCGACGACCATGATCTTCTCGATCATCATGATTCTGACCAGCGGCCTTGCCGATTCGGCGGCCATTGCAAAGCTGTCGATTCTTTCACCGCCGTTCCTGCTCGGTCTCATGATGGGCGGTGCGGTGATCTACTGGTTCACCGGCGCATCGATCAATGCCGTGACCACAGGCGCCTACTATGCCGTCGAGTTCATCAAGAAGAACATCAGGCTTGACAGCGGAGCTGAAAAAGCATCCGTAGAGGACAGCAAGAAGGTTGTGGAAATCTGCACGAAGTTTGCGCAGAAAGGCATGGTCAATCTCTTTCTGACCGTATTTTTCACTACGCTTGCTTTCGCCTGTCTCGATTCGTTCTTCTTTATCGGCTACCTGATCTCGATCGCGCTGTTCGGTCTCTACCAGGCGATCTTCATGGCCAATGCCGGCGGCGCGTGGGACAATGCGAAAAAACTTGTTGAAACCGAACTCAACGCCAAAGGCACCGAGTTGCATGATGCATCCATTGTTGGTGATACGGTCGGCGATCCCTTCAAGGACACCTCTTCGGTTGCCCTCAATCCGATCATCAAGTTCACCACGCTCTTCGGACTGCTTGCCATCGAGCTTGCCATCGAGCTTGCTCCCCAGCTCGCGCTCTCCCTGGCAGCAGTATTCTTTGCGCTCTCTCTGGTTTTCGTGCACCGCTCCTTCTTTTCGATGAGGATCAAGGTGGACGAACACTGAAGAACAGCTTTTTCCGGTAGTGCCGAAGCCGGAAAACGGCCTTTTCGGGCAAGTGAGCCGCCACAGTGCGGCTCCTTTTTTTAACCGGTAACCATTTAATCGAGTGAACCCGTCAAAAGTAGTACGTGATCGACTCGGAAAGCTGACCGATCTGCCGAACATCGGTAAAGCCGTCGCCAAAGATCTCAACCTGATCGGTGTTTTCGAGCCGGGACAGCTTCAGGGGCGCTGTCCTCTTGAGATGTACCGTGATCTCTGCGAGGCGACGGACACTCTCCAGGACCCCTGCGTGATCGATGTCTTTATGTCGGTGACGAGCTTCATGAGCGGTAACGATGCGCTGCCCTGGTGGAGCTTTACTGCAGAGCGCAAGCGCCTGCTCGCCGGGACTCCCGGGCATCAGGGGGCCAGGAAAGCGGGCTCATGATTATCAGCGCCAGTCGGAGAACCGATATTCCCGCCTTTTACGGCCGCTGGCTGCTGAACCGGCTGAAAGCCGGCGAAGTGATGGTGCGCAATCCCATGCAGTCGAAGCAGGTGAGCCGTATTATCCTTAAGCCTGAACATATCGATGCTCTGGTGTTCTGGACCAAAAACCCCGAGCCGTTTCTCCCAATTCTGCCGGAAATCGACGCCATGGGTTACTCCGGTTATTTTCTTTTTACCCTTACCCCTTATGATCTCCGGCTGGAACCGGGCGTACCTCCCGTAGAGGAGCGTATCCGGGTTTTCAGAAAACTTTCCGCCCTTGCCGGCAGGGAACGGGTGGTTTGGCGGTACGATCCGGTGATCCTGACCGAAACCATGGGCGCAGCATGGCACGCATCTTCATTCGCGATTCTTGCCGAGGCACTTGCCGGTTATACGGAACGCTGCATCATCAGTTTTCTGGACGATTACCGCAAAATCAGAAACCGCATGCGCGATATCGGCTATGTCAATATTGGTAAGGAGGAGATGGCGGATATTGCCGGAAGGTTTGCCGGAACCGCAAAATCGTTCGACATCGCACTCTTCACCTGCAGTCAGGATATCGATCTTTCGCATTGTGGCATCAGGCACAGCAGCTGCGTCGACGTTGAGCTGATCGGGCGCATAAGCGGAAGGAGCCGGGGTGGAAACGGAAAAGACCGGAGCCAGCGCAGAGCGTGCGGCTGTGCCGAAAGCCGTGATATAGGCAGCTATGACACCTGCATGCACGGTTGCCTATACTGTTACGCGGTATCTAACCCTCAAAAGGTCTTGTCAGGAGCTGCCGCGCTCTATGATCCTGATTATCCGATGCTTTGCGACAGGCTTCGCGGTGATGAATCCATTACCGTGCCCCCATAGTCAGGCGTGTTTTCCCTGAAGAGTTCATCGGTCAATCCGATAGTTTCCGCCTGAAACCGATAGGCGCAAAAAGGCAAAATGCTTCTCCAGGGGAATCCTCTGTTTGAAAAGAAAGGATTTTTGCGTATATATGACGTATGAAAGCGGCTAATTTGTTTTGAAAAAAGTGCAATGATATCCATGATCGGTAGTGATAACAAGCAGGACAGAACGGTATATTTTCGAGAAGATGGTTTGTGGGTGAATCAGTTGAACGGTACTCCCTGGACATCGACCCTGCATCCTACCAAAGAGGATGCGCTGTGTTCGGCAAGAGAGTGGCTGTTGAGGGGAGGCGGGGGAGATTTGACGCTGCTCGCTCTCGACGGTACGGTAGAAAGACAGGAGCGACTTCTGCTTTAAAGCGTTCCCGATGTTCTCTGCTGCCGAACGGTTTTCCGGAAGTTTTATTTTCCTTATGTGTTATCGGGTGTATGACCGAAGCACAGAAACAACCTGTTCCACATCCTTATTCCTTTGCTCTTCATCGAGATCTCCCGAAACAAGATGATCCCGGATATGACCTTCAAGCACCTCGATCATCAATCCTGAAACCGCTCCTCTGATTGCAGCAATCTGCTGCAGGATGCCGGAGCACTCCGTACCAGCCTCCAGCGCTTTTTCCAGCGCTTCGGTCTGACCTTTGATCCTGCGGATTCTGGTCAGCAACTTTTTTTTATCCTTTCTGGTATGTGGCATTGCTTTCGTCAGGTGATTATTCTATACTGGAGTATAGTATATTAAATATGCCTGTTTTGAAAGTTTTTTTACCGGGATATGCAGCATACCCATCTTTTTCATGAAGGGAATCCGAATAGCGAAAGAAATACCCGTCTTGCCGTTGTTCTGACGTCTGCAGCAATGTTAGCCGAGATTGCAGGAGGATTGGTGTTCAATTCGATGGCCCTGCTTGCCGACGGCTGGCACATGAGTTCCCATGTGCTTGCTCTCGGCCTTTCGGCAGCCGCATACAGGGCCTCCCGATACTTTGCCCGTGATGTGCGCTTTGCGTTCGGTACCTGGAAAATCGAGGTACTCAGCGGTTATACCAGTGCCGTTTTTCTGCTCTTTATAGCTTTTCTGATGTTTTATGAGTCCTTCAGGCGCCTGCTTGCTCCTGTTCCTATACAGTATGACCAGGCAATTTTCGTCGCTGTTGCGGGTCTTGCCGTCAATCTGGCATGTGCATGGCTGCTCAGGGAGGGTCACATGCACACGCACTCTCCAGGTGGGGCTCATGGACACGAGCCGCACCATCATGACCTTAATCTGCGTTCGGCCTATATTCATGTGCTTACCGATGCGGTTACTTCACTGTTTGCCCTTGTCGCTCTTTTCGGCGGAAAATTCTGGCGGCTCGGCCAGCTTGACCCGCTGATGGGAATTGCCGGTTCGGCGGTGGTGGCGGTATGGGGCTGGGGTCTTCTGCGCGACAGCGCAAGGGTGCTGCTCGATGCCGAGATGGATGCACCGGTGGTGGAGGATGTACGGGCGGTTATTGCCGCGGATGGCACGGGGGCGGAAATAACCGATCTTCATGTCTGGCGTGTGGGCGGGGGGAAATACGCCTGTATTCTTTCTCTCGGTGTTGACCGGGATGTCGATCCGGACTATTACAAACGGATTCTTGCGGTCCATGAGGAGCTGGCTCATATTACCGTTGAAGTGAACCGGAAGGTGAAATGAGCGTCTGAGAGAACCAATATCCGTCAGGAACGGTTGATGATTAAAGCGTCAGAATGAATATGAACAGTGGCCTGATAACAACATAAGCTTCCTGTGAAAAAAGTACTTGTTGCCGGGGGGTCGGGTTATATTGGAAGGTATGCCGCCAAAGAGTTCAAAGAACGGGGTTACGGCGTGCGCCTCCTGGTGCGGAATCCCGAAAAAATCAAAACGGCGGGGGAACACGGTGAGCCGCAGATTCACGATCTTGTCGACGAAATCGTGACCGGTGATGTGACCCGGCCTGAAACGCTTGAAGGCCTGTGCAAAGGTGTCGATATCGTATTTTCGTCGCTTGGCATGACCCGCCCGGATTTCAGGCATAGCAGTTTTGATATCGATTACGAGGGGAACCGGAGGATTCTTGAGCGCGCACTTGCTGCCGGAGTGAAGAAATTCATCTACATTTCGGTGTTCAATGCTGAAAAAATGATGGATATATCCAATATCCGGGCTCATGAACAGTTTGTCGAAGAGTTGCGCAATTCCGGTATCGATTATACGGTGATCCGTCCGACCGGCTATTTTTCCGATATGGGGCAGTTCATTAATATGGTGAATTCGGGATTCATGGTGCTCATTGGTGATGGCGACAAACGATCCAATCCGATTCATGGGGCCGATCTTGCCAAAATCTGCGTAGATGCGGCCGAAAGTCCTGAAAAAGAGATCGATGCCGGCGGACCAGATATTTATTCTTTCCGGGAGGTTGCCGAACTTGCCGCGCGGATTGCTGGTCGCGTACCGGTTACCGTCCCGATCCCTCTGTGGATCGGCGATCTGCTTCTTGTCTTTGCACGCTTCATCAATCGCGATATTGCAGATATCATCGCTTTCGCCCTGTCGGTAAGCAGGATCGACAGCGTGGCCCCCCGGAAGGGGACTCGTCATCTCGAAGATTACTTTGTGGCACTGGCCTCAAAAGGTTCCGCCTGAGGGATGCTGCGCCTTTTCTCATTTGGAAAAAGGAGCCTTCTTCAGTCCGCTTCCAGGGTGACCTTCAGAAGCAGCGGCAGGTGGTCGGAGTACCCCCCTTTGAATTTCCCTTTGTAGTAGGTCGAGTAGGGTCTGTTTCCGGATCTATCGAGCATGTCCGGAAAATAAAAGCAGCGGAACGGCCGATCCGGTACCGAGAGGCCTTTTTTATCCAGCATGCCGCATGAGAGCAGTATCTGATCGATCCGTTCCCAGCGGTTCCGGTAGGAGTAGCTGCCGATGCCGCCGTAGCCGCTCCAGCAGTTGTAGAGAAGCGAGCTGCAGGCCGAGAGGACTTTTTCTCCGTCCCCCGACGAACCCAGTACCTGCCTCAGGGAGCGGTTTTCCGGTTCGTCGTTGAAATCGCCCATAACGATGAAGTCGGCTTTTGTGTCTGTCCTGCGAAGGCTGTCGGCAATATGCCGGGCGACCCTTGCCGCAGCAATGCGTTTCTGTTCGCTCCACTCCCTGTCGAAAGCGCGTGAAGGCCAGTGGTTGAGCATGACATGGAACGCATGACCGTATGCAGTGAAACCGGCCACGACGATATGGCGGGTTGGTTTGTCGTTGTCGATGGGTACCCGGTAAGCTTTCGATGAGGTCAGCCGTACACTTCGGGGGTTATAGGCCAGGCCGATGTCGATGCCGCGTGGATCGGCCGACTCGTAGTAGATAGTTTTATAGTCGGCAGTGCCGGTTTTTCGGAGCGAACCGGTAAATACCCCTCGATTTTCCGTTTCAGCAAAGGCCAGGATATCAGGATAGCGGCGATAATCCGGAGAGGCTTGAATGGTATCGAGCACACGGCGTATACGAAGCTGTTTTAGCTGGAGTTTTTTTTCTGTCCATTCCATGCGGCCTTTAGGGGTGAACTCGTCATCTTCGGACGACGGGTCGTTGCTGGTGTCAAAAAGGTTTTCAATATTCCACCACATAAGCAGGAGTGAGTGAGGGCTTTCCGCTGCGGCATGTGGGCTCAGGAATGGCGCCAGCTGTACCGAAAAGAGGAAAATGCAGAAGAGGGTTTTCTTCATAATCGCTTATCTTTGCAAGATTTTTTCTTTACTATTGTAAAATGTAGGTCTATTCAGGTTTTTTTTTGCGTTATCATTCAGGTTTTCTCTATCCATTGATCCAGATAACAGTATGACTCACAAGTCGGATGTCAAGAAGCAGGCAAAGGATATTCTTGAAGAGGCTCTTGACAGGGAAGCCGTTATTGTACTGGCAAGAATTTCCGAAGAGATGCAGCTGCTTTTCCAGGCTCATCCCGAGCCGGCAGAGAGCGATGTAGAGCGGATCGTGACCGGTTTCTTTCTGGAAAAAGGCAAATCCGAAGAGTTTATCGAGGACTGGATCATGACTTCACGCGAGTATGGCCTAACGAGGGGACTATGCGGAAGCGATCTTCCGAGGGCAATGCTTTCGGATCTCGGTGTGTTCAGGTTCATGAGCTTTCTCAAGGACAAGGGTCTGACCGATGAGCAGATCACCATCGTACTGACCGGAGCGGTCCAGCAGGCGGCTTCAGGCCACGAAAACCCGGAAAACGAAAACGGAAAGCAGGCCTGAAGGGCGGGAAGAATCAGGTGGTTTTTGGCAAAGGAACCGTTCCGGGTGGGGGCGTTTCCGGTAATTATTTTTCTATTCAACCAAAGGGGTATGCAAAAGACAACACTGCTGCATGAGGGCAAGGCGAAAAAAGTTTTTCTGACCGAAGAGAGCGACCTTGTCATACAGGAATTCAAGGACGATGCTACGGCGTTCAATAACAAGAAAAAAGGCACTATTGCCGACAAGGGCGTCGTCAACAACGCCATTTCCTGCAAACTCTTTACCCTGCTTGAAGCGCACGGGGTCAAGACCCATCTTGTCGAAAAGCTTTCGGAGCGAGACATGCTGTGCCGAAGGCTCGATATAATCAAGGTTGAGGTTGTTGTGCGCAACATCGCCGCCGGGTCGCTGGTAAAGCGGTACGGATTCACTGAAGGCACGGTGCTTGACGTGCCTATTGTCGAGTTTTATCTGAAGAACGACGATCTCGATGATCCTCTCATGAACGAATCTCATGCTGTTGCCCTCGGTGTGGCAACCTATGAGGAGCTTTCGGTGCTCAGAAAACAGGCTGAAGCCATCAATCTGGTACTCAGGGAGTTTTTTGCCCAGAGAAAGCTCAAGCTGGTCGATTTCAAGCTGGAATTCGGACGCCATCACGACAAAATTCTTCTCGGTGATGAAATAAGCCCCGACACCTGCAGATTCTGGGACCTCGATACCAACGAGAAAATGGACAAGGACCGTTTTCGCTTCGATCTTGGCGGCGTTGAAGATGCATACAGCGAAGTGCAGAGAAGAGTGCTTGAGCTCGACTGACTGAATTCATACAGAGAGACCCGGATAAATTCATGCTTGATTCGGTAATTGCTTATCTGCAGCATGCGGATCCCGTTGCAGTCTATCTGTTTCTGTTTTGCATCGCTTTTTTCGAAAACGTCATACCGCCGATACCCGGTGATGTGCCTGTGGCCTTCATCGGGTATCTGATCCATTACACCGCCATCTCTTTTCCTGCAGCACTTTTTTCAGCATCACTGGGCTCGACGGCCGGCTTCATGCTCATTTTCCTCCTGAGCCGTCATTTCGGTATGAAAATCTATTCGGAAGATGGCGGTGCAGTGCAGCACCGGCTCGCGAAAAGTGTGCACCGGTTTTTTCCGCCTTCCGACATGGAGCTGCTTCGCAGCAGGTTTTCCACCCACGGTTATCTTGCCGTACTGGTTAACCGCTTTCTTTTCGGATCACGGGCTGTTATTTCAGTCATGGCCGGTCTGATGCACCTGAAAATTCCCTTCGTGCTTCTTGCCGTAGCCACAAGCGCTACCCTTTGGAATGTTCTTCTGCTTTATGGCGGTCTCCTGTTGGGCAGAAACTGGCAGGAGATCGGCCGTTATGCAGCCGTCTACAGTATTCCTGTTTCCGTTCTTTTTCTCGGTTTTCTTTTTTTCTCGCTGTGGAGGTTTCTGCGGGAAAGAAAACCGGGAGGCGAGTGAATTTTTTTTATTATTTATGCCCCGGGCCCGTTAACTTCAGGTTCAGGTTCGTTAATTCCCAAGAATGTTGCTCTGATAACAATGGCAAAAGATTTAGCTCTGTATCCGGCTGACAAAAAAGGCGAGCTTCTCGAGCTTGCTTCCACCGAAGATCTTAAAACCATGGCCACACAGGTACGCAGGGACATCATCAGGATGCTTGCCATAGCCAATTCCGGTCATACGGGGGGCTCGCTCGGCATGGCCGATATTTTTACTGCGCTCTATTTCAGGCTGCTTCGGCAGAATCCCCATGGTTTCTGGGAGCATGACGACGAGGATATGGTTTTTCTTTCCAATGGCCACATCGCCCCGGTCTGGTACAGTGTGCTTGCCCGTGCAGGATATTTTCCTCTCGCTGAACTCGCTTCGCTCCGGCAGGTCAACTCCTATCTTCAGGGGCATCCGACCTCCGAGGCCCGGCTGCCCGGAATCAGGATCGCATCGGGTTCGCTCGGCCAGGGGCTATCAGCTGCCGTGGGCGCTGCGCTGGGCAACCGCATAGACGGCCGCCGGAACAGGGTGTTCTGTCTCATGGGAGACGGGGAGTGTCAGGAGGGGCAGATATGGGAAGCCGCCATGAGCGCCGCGCATTACGGGCTCGGCAATCTGATCGGAGTCGTCGATTACAATAATGCGCAGATCGACGGTGAGGTACAGAAGATTATGAATATCGAGCCGTTCGCCGATAAATGGAGGGCTTTTGGCTGGGAGGTGTTCAGCTGCGACGGCAATGATATCGATGCCTTTATCGCAGTCGTCGAGCGGATTCTTGAGATGAACGACCGCAAAAAGCCTTCGGTCGTGCTTGCCAAAACCCTGATGGGCAAGGGTGTGCCTTTCTTTGAGGGGACGATGGCAGATGGATCGAATTGGCACGGAAAGCCTCCATCAAAGGATGATGCCAACAGAGCTCTTGAGCTGCTCGGTGAAACCCGGTTCGGCGATTTTCCGGTCTGAGGTTTTTCGTGCAGATTCTTGCCGGAACATACCGGGGCCACAAACTAACAAGCACTCCATCGCGCGATATTCGCCCCTGCAGCAGCAGGGTTAAAAAGTCGTTGTTCGATACGCTTGCCGTACGGATTGATTTTGAAGGGATTGCCGTGCTCGATCTCTTTGCCGGATTCGGCAATATGGGTTTTGAGGCTCTGAGCAGGGGTGCCGGGTTCGTCAGCTTTGTGGATCGCAACCCGCAAGCCCTTACATCCATGCAGGTTACGGCCTCCCGGTTTGGCGTATCCGATGATGTTGCCATAGTCCGCTCTGATGTGACGGTGTTTCTCGATCGAACCGAGGAGCCTTTCGATCTCGTTTTCTGTGATCCGCCCTACAGCTGGCCGGATTATGATCGCCTCATCGAGCGGATAGCCGGAAACGGAATGCTTGTCGATGAAGGCCTGCTTCTTGTGGAGCACCAGGCCGATCTGGATTTTCACGATTCGCCGTATTACCTGATGCATAAGGACTACGGCATGACAAGGGTAACTTTTTTTCAGCATCACGAGGGTTCTTCATGACACAGAAAGCTATTTATCCCGGAACGTTCGATCCCTTTACAAACGGGCATCTCGATGTACTCGAGCGGGCTCTGAATATTTTTCAGGAGGTTGTTGTGGTCATAGCTGAAAACAGCCAGAAAAAAACCCTCTTCAGTGTCGAAGAGCGCTTCGCGATGATCCGGGAAATCATCGAGGAATATCCGGCCGTAAGCGTGGAGGTGCTTCATGACGGTCTGCTTGCCGATTATGCCCGCCAGAAAGGCGCCCGGGCCATCATCAGGGGGGTACGGCAGGTCAAGGATTTCGAGTACGAATTCCAGATATCCCTCCTGAATCGCCATCTTTACCCGGAAGTGACCACGGTGTTTCTGATGCCTAACGTCAAGTACACCTATGTGGCTTCTTCGATAATCAGGGAGGTTGCCATGCTCGGGGGAGATGTCAGTAAATTTGTACATCCATCTGTGCTCGAGAGCCTTCACCGAAAACTTGACGAATCAAAAAAACATAAACCCAAGAATTAAGAACTAAACAAATGTCTACCAATAATATTCCCGGTCATCAGTACCTCACCCGTCGGGTGCTCAGCATGCAGGAGTCGCAGACCATGCGCATTACCGCTCTTGCCAATAAAATGAAGGCTGAAGGGAAGGATATCGTAAGTCTTTCTGCCGGTGAACCGGATTTTCCGACACCCGATCATGTCAATCAGGCAGGAATCGACGCAATCCGATCGGGATTTACCCGTTATACGGCAAATTCCGGTATTTCTGAGCTGAAAAAGGCCATTCAGGAGAAATTCCGTCGCGACAACGGTCTCGAGTTTCAGGAAAACGAGATCATTGTAAGCAACGGTGGCAAGCAGACCCTCGCCAACACCTTTCTTGCGCTTTGTCAGGAGGGTGATGAGGTTATCGTACCGGCTCCTTTCTGGGTGAGCTTTCCCGAGATGGTGCGCCTGGCCGGAGCCGACCCGGTTATCGTGCACACTACACTGGAGAGTGAGTACAAGATGACGCCGGACCAGCTCGAAAGGGCCATTACGCCGAAAACAAGGATCCTTGTGCTCAATTCACCCTCCAATCCTACTGGATCGGTTTACAGTGAAGCCGAGGTACGGGCACTCATGAAGGTGGTCGAAGGCAGAAATATATTTGTCGTCTCTGATGAGATGTACGACATGATTGTTTACGGAGATGTCCGTCCGTTCTCCCCGGCACGTATTCCTGAAATGAAGGATTGGGTTATCGTCAGCAACGGCGTCTCGAAAACCTACGCCATGACCGGCTGGAGAATCGGTTATCTTGCCGGACCGAAATGGCTGATCGACGCCTGCGACAAGATCCAGTCCCAGACCACTTCGAACCCGAACGCCATTGCCCAGAAAGCCGCCGTTGCGGCACTTTCCGGCGACCAGAGTATTGTCGAAGAACGGCGCCGCGAATTCGAAAAACGGCGAGACTACATGTACGAAGCGCTCAACAGTATCCCGGGGTTCAGAACCGCCATGCCCCAGGGCGCATTTTATATTTTTCCCTCTATTGCAGGAGTGCTCGGCAAAACCTTCAATGGCATGCTCATGAAGGATTCGGCAGACGTCGCCGAATATCTGCTCAGGGATCACTTTGTTGCAACGGTTCCCGGAGATGCGTTCGGAGCTCCGGAAAACCTGCGCCTTTCCTATGCGGCTTCGATTACGGCGCTTGAAGAAGCGGTTAACCGTATCAGAAAAGCCTTTCAGTAAGGGGCGGCGGATGTTGAAGGTCCGTCGAAGCCGGCTCCATACCATCTGGTTCGGGTGGTATTCACGCCGGCAGTTCAGACGATATTTTAATACGCTCCGTGTTTTCATGGACCCCGGAGTGCCGGAGATGGATACCGGCATTCCGGTTGTGTTTTACTGTAACCACGCATACTGGTGGGATGGCTTCTGGTCGCAGCTCTGCACCGAAGAGTTTTTCCGGCAGAACCTCCATATCATCATCGAATACCCGCAGCTGAACCGGCATCGTTTTTTCACACGTCTCGGAGCTTTTTCCATAGATCGCACCAATGCGAGAAGTGCGCTAAGGAGTCTCGACTATGCCGCCGGGCTCCTGACAGCCCCTTCAAAAAGCCAGAATGCACTCTGGCTTTTTCCTCAGGGACGTATCGAACATGTAGATCGGCGCCCGCTTTTTTTCTTTAAAGGAACTGCCGGTATCGTTTCGCGTGTTCTTCACAGAAAGAGTGCCCTTTACCTTGTTTCAGTTGTCAGCAGGATTGAATATCTTGAAGAACAGAAACCCGAACTGCTGCTTTCCTTCAGACCGCCGCTTCTGGTTACTTCCGCCGATTGCCCCTCTCCGGGCGAACTTACCTCGATGATGCGGCAGACTACGGAAGATCATCTCGACGGCCTGAAAGCCCTGGTCATGAACCGTTCTCTCGATGAGAGCCGGATTGTGATTCATGGCCGAGAATCGATCAACAGAAAAGTGGAACGGTACAGAAGGCTGTTCGGTATCGGGAGATGATGATTCCGGCAAGGCGAGCCGGCTTGAAGGTGGGAGAACCGCATTGAAATAGCGAATTTAATTCATCTGTTGTTATGAGTAATGTTATCTGCAGTTGCCTGCTTGGTGAAAACGCAAAAGTAAGGCTCCGGTTGTCGCAGCTGCTGCACAGCGAAATCGCGGAGATATACGGACAGGATCCGGATGAAGCGGGAACCCTCTATATCTGTGAAGTGGAGCTTCAGGGTTGCCGAAGAGAGTTTTTCAATAATCCGGAGGGTATCGTCCTTTGTGTGGGCCAGCAGGTTATCGTTGCTACGGATGGCGGTTACGATTATGGCATTGTGTATTCAACCGGCCTGATCGCCCTGAAAAAACTGAAACTCAAAGGACTTGACAAGCCGGGAACCGAGCGGCTTGATATAATGCGCCTTGCCGACGAGCAGGATTCGCTGGTTATTGCCGAACTGCAGCGACGCAAGGATGAGATTCGCGACGTCTGTACCGCCAAGGTTAAAAAACATGATCTCGACCTGAAACTTGTCGATGTCGAGCTTCGTATGGATCAGCAGAAACTTTCCGTCTATTACACGTCTGCCCATCGGGTCGATTTTCGTTCACTGGTGCGCGATCTGGCCGGTGAATTCAAGGCAAGAATCCAGATGGTGCAGATTACAACTCGCGAGGAAGCTCGACGTGCAAATTCATTCGGGCCATGCGGCTGCCTGCTCTGCTGTTCGAGCTGGCTGCCGAAAATACATGCAAACCCATTTGCCGACAAGTCGCAGTATCCCGACAACAACTGCAGCGACACTCACGCTTTCAACATTACCGGTATCTGTAACCGTCCGAAATGCTGTCTGGGTTATTCAAAACATGACCGGTCACATGCACAGGTTTCCGGGCTTCCTCCTTCGGTGCCGCCTGTGGGCAGCAAGGTTTCAACACCATCGGGCGATGCCGTAATCGAAAGTGTCGATATGCAAAAAAAACTGGTTCTGCTTCGCTATATCAGGAACGACCAGAAACGGAAAATTCCTTTCGACAAGTGTCGTACCCTTTTCGTAAAAAAATAACTGTAACCCCGTAAACCGGCAGTATTGCGGTTTTCCTCAAGAACGGGATTCCCTGATCTGCCGTTTTCTGTATTTTTTTTCTATCCATGATGCATCCCGTTAAAAGAACTCTCGTCACTACGGCCCTTCCATACGCAAACGGCCCGGTACACCTTGGCCATCTGGCTGGGGTTTATCTACCGGCGGATATCTATGTTCGCTATAAAAGGCTCAAGGGGGAAGATGTCATTCATATAGGCGGCTCCGATGAGCATGGCGTGCCTATTACCATAACGGCGGAAAAAGAGGGGATTTCACCCCAGGATGTGGTTGACCGGTACCATCGAATGAACCACGACGCTTTCCGTAAATGCGGCATCTCTTTCGATTATTACGGCAGAACTTCTTCGGTCGGACATCATGAAACCGCGAAAGAGTTTTTCCTTGAAATCGAGAAAAAGGGGATTTTTCGCCGAAAAACCGAAAAGCAGTTTTTCGACGTTGAAGCCAATCGTTTTCTTTCAGACCGCTATGTTACCGGAACCTGTCCCATCTGCGGCAATCCGGAGGCCAACGGTGATCAGTGCGAACAGTGTGGTACCCATCTGAGTCCGACGGAGCTCCTGAATCCGAAGAGCAAGCTTTCCAATGCAACGCCCGAGCTGCGTGACACCATGCACTGGTTTTTCCCGCTGGGAAGGTTTCAGGAAGCGCTCGAAGAATATGTGGATACGCATGACTCGCAAAAAATCTCTCCTGAGAGTTTCGAAAAAGAGCAGTATAGTGTGTGGCGCCCTAACGTTGTGAATTATACTCGTACCTGGCTGAAACAGGGACTGAGCGACCGGGCGATCACCCGGGACCTCAGCTGGGGTATCGAACTACCGATATCAGATCGCGAAGCTCAGGGGAAGGTACTCTATGTATGGTTCGATGCCGTTCTTGGCTATATTTCATTCACCCGTCAGTGGGCGGCTCAGGTAGGCGATGAAAGCCTCTGGAGAGCGTATTGGCAGGATCCGGAGTCGAGAATCGTAAATTTTATCGGCAAGGATAACGTCGTGTTTCATACCCTCATGTTTCCTGCTATCCTGATGGCATGGAACGAGGGACGCGAAAATGGTATCTACAATCTGGCCGATAACGTTCCTGCATCGGAATTCATGAACTTCGAAGGCCGGAAATTCTCTAAATCGAGGAACTATGCGGTCTATCTCGGAGAGTTTCTTGAGAAATTTCCAGCAGACACGCTTCGTTACAGCATTGCCATGAACTATCCTGAAAACAAGGATACCGATTTCAGCTGGCAGGATTTTCAGAACCGGACCAATGGCGAGCTGGCCGATACGCTCGGCAATTTCATTAAACGGTCAGTTGATTTTACCAATTCACGATTCGAGGGTGTCGTGCCTCATGCCTGCAGCGATGAAGAGTGGAATACACTCGGTATCGAATGGCATGAAACCCTGGGAAAACTTGACCAGGCCTTCGAACAGTGTCATTTCAGGGAAGCCGTTTCGCTCGGTATGGAGATCGCCAGGGCTGCAAACCGCTTTCTCACCGAGTCCGAACCCTGGAAAGTTATAAAAACCGATCCTGCAGCCGCAGCCAGAACCATGGCGCTTTCCCTCAATCTCTGTCAGGCACTTTCCGTCGCGCTTTATCCTGTAATTCCTGATACCGCAGGCCGAATCCGTTCCATGCTGGGGCTCGAAGGCTCAATCGAAGAGACCATCGTATGCGGGCAGTCGCTTTTCTCCGGATTGCTCTCTCCACAGCTCCAACAGGGACACCGTATCAGGAAACAGTCCGAAATTCTCTTTACCAAGATCGAGGATGCCGATATAGAGCCTGAACTGAAAAAAATCGAGCGACTGCTTGCCGAGACAGAAAAACGTGAGGCCGGAGCCGCTCTGGAACGCCTGACGTTCAAGCCTGAAATCAGCTTTGATGATTTTCAGAAGGTTGACCTGCGGGCGGCAACGGTGCTTTCGGCCGAAAAGGTCAAAAAAGCCGGAAAACTGCTGAAGCTGCAGCTCAAGGTCGGCCCGGAGACCCGCCAGGTGCTTGCCGGAGTGGCCGAGCACTACAGCCCGGAGGAGATGGTCGGCAAACAGGTAGTTCTGGTGGCCAATCTTGCCGAACGCACCATCAGGGGAGAGGTTTCACAGGGCATGATTCTCGCCGTAGAGGGTCAGGAGGGGAAGCTTTTTCTGCTTGAACCGTCGGGAAACGACATAAACGGGAATCAGATACAATAATTATTTGCAAATGTAATATTTTTGCTTACATTAAGAGTACAAACACCGTGGGGTGGAGCAATTGGTAGCTCGTCGGGCTCATAACCCGAAGGTTGCAGGTTCAAGTCCTGTCCCCACCACCAAAAAAGCCGCACATGCAAAAACGTGCGGCTTTTTTATTGTCTGCTTTACTTCTCCCTGATCCGCCTCCACGCCCTTGTCTTCGCCGTTCATTTGCAGAAAGCGGCATCTGTATGCATGCCTTTTCAGGAGCGGAGAAAACGGCAAAGCCCCGGAACTTTGCCGGGGCTTCATGGAAAGGGGATTGCCATCGAAGGATTCATTCTTCCGGTTGCAGGGGAAGGGTGACCTGTTCCTTTATCATTTCCTCGATGTTGTTTGCCGGGATGAAAAACCGGTTGAGCGGAGTGCTTTCTGTGGCATTGTGCAGAATGCCCCGAGCCGTGCTGGCGGTCAGTGTGGCCAGATGTCCGGCAAAATTTTTCGGGAGTACGAACAGCCCGTTATCGTTGTTGGTGAAGAGTCCCCATGAATCCGGATCGAAAGCGAAAATGCAGCCTGTTTCAATAGTGATGAACGGCATGTCGTCCTGGAGAAAAACATTTTTGAAAAGTACCTTGAGCAACTTTTGTTTGTTGTCAATACCAAAGTTCAGCCCGGCATTGATTTTAACCGGTTTGTTTTCTTCTATGATTTCCGGAGAGAGATCGATCTGTTCGGTAATGATTTTAACAAGGGCAAAGTTCACCCTTTTCTTGGTAGTGTCTGGCATGGATGTTTCGTGCATGGGTTGAGAAAACAAATAGCGACCGCTTGAGGATTTATCGAAAGAACGTCACCAAGATAGAGAATTTTCAGAAAAAAAGCACCGGTTCATTCTGTGCGGCATTGCCCTTATGAGCCACTTGGGGAGGTTTTTCTTGCATCGTTGCACTCAAGCTGAGGAATCTGGGTATATCGGCCGTATTTCAGGGCAGTACGGATGTTTTTCAGCACCAGTTCCCTTGTCTTTGTGTTGCCTGATGCCCGGATCTCACGACAGAGGAAATAGGTGAAGGCACCGTGCCAGCCTCCCTCGATCAGGGCATCCGCACTGGTCTGATCAGCCTGGCAGCCGGCCCAGAGAATGTGTTGGATGTTTTCATTTTCGGGAAGAAGGTCGCGAAGGCCGCGAGGTTTCAGCGCCTCTATTTGAAGAAACGCCTCGATAGAGGGCGGTGAGAGGTAACGGGGTTTTCGTTCGGCCGCGAAATCGACAGCCCTCAATCCGGTTCCGCTGTGACAGGTATCGAAAAACGCTTCAAGGGTGACCTGTGCCGGAAGATCGGCAAAGAGACGGTTCAGTTCGTCATCGGTAATGATATGTTCGGCATGCCACTGTCCGTCGTTCTCTCTGAGATCGTACGGGCAGAAGGCTTCATCGGCAAGGTCGGGTTCATCATTGCCGGTATCGGGCACCTGGGTGCCGTGGCTGGAAAAGCTGAAAACAAGATAATCGTATTTTCCTGCAATGGCACCCTCGACCATCTCCCGAAGCTTGGCCATAATGTTCTGTTTTGTTGCCTTCGAGTCGGTCAGGGTAGTCACCTTCTTCGCGCTGAAACCGAAGTGCTCCGTCAGAAGCTTTTTCATTTCGTGTGCATCATTGACGCACCCGTTGAGTGTTGCCGAGGGGTAGTTGCGGAATCGGTTTATCCCTACGCATAAAGCTTTTTTTGCCATGTGGTTTCTATGGGAGTTGTGTTGCATACAGCTTGATGTTCGCAATCGCTCCAGGCCTTTTTGGGACTGAAGGGAAGTTTACGCATTTCATGATGAAATAAAAAAATGAAGAGCCCTCTGCAATGGGTATCTCATGTTCGGCCCAATGCCGCCTTCAGGAAACGAGGGGGGTTGGTAAACAAGGCCTGGATGGTTATGTTAAGGGCGGATTACCTCATGTAAAACCAAAGAGCCCGGAGCCAGATGCAGGAATCACCGTTTCCCTGTCCCTTTGAGGCGGATGTACCGCTCAGCGAAAAAAGTTATTACCGCATCGGTGGTACTGCGCGGTTCTTCGCCCTGCCGGAGACAATCCGCCATATCGGTAACCTGTTGCTCTGGAATCGTGAGCACCTGCTTCCTCTGGCGGTTATGGGCAGTGGCAGCAATATGCTCTTTTCCGATGAGCCTTTTCCGGGGATCGTACTTTCCATGGAGCGGATGAACCGGATGTTCTGGATCTCCGGAGATGAACTGTTCTGCGAGGCGGGAGCTGAAAATTCGGCAATTGCGGCAGAACTTTTCGATAAAGGCCGCTCGGGAGGGGAGTGGCTGCACATGCTGCCTGGACGGATCGGCAGTACGGTACGCATGAATGCGCGTTGTTTCGGAGGTGAAATATCCGGAGTGACCTCGGCAGTTGTAACCGTTGACCGGCTCGGTCGGGTGCAGTGGCGCTCCGCAGAGGGGGTTTTTCTCGGTTACAAGCAAACCTCCCTTATGCAGAACCGCCAGATCATAGTTGCCGCAGTGCTTCGTTTCGCAGCCACGAAACCACGTGAAGAGATTCGTGCCGAAATGGACCGCTATGAAGAGGAGCGCCGCAGTCGGCACCATTTCGATTTCCCAAGCTGCGGCTCTACCTTCAGGAACAACTATGATGCCGGTCGTCCCAGCGGTCGGATATTCGAAGAACTCGGATTCAAGGGAGTGCGGGAAGGGGGTGCCGCAGTAAGCGATTACCATGCGAACTTTATCTACAATACCGGAGGTGCCTCTTCATCCGATGTGCTCGCCCTTGCGGCGAGAATGAGAAAAGATGCCATTGAAAAAGCCGGCGTTCGCCTCGAACTGGAAGTCGAATGCACAGGGCTTTTCGACAGGGCGAAGCTTGATGCGTGCGGCGTGTCGTCAATGCCTGAAGGACAGGATGAGCTTAAGGCCTGGGCGGGCCTGCTCTGGCAGCCAGGGGAAGAGCCCGCTGTCGGAGGCTCGGGGGAGCACTTTCCCGAAACGCTGCTGCATGGCAGCCTGACCGGATATTCTGCCGAAGATCTTGCCTTTCCTGCGGAGATTGTCGTTCATGTCGAACAGCTCCTGAGTCTCCGGGATGCGCGTCTGAATTCGTCGCTTCCGTTTCTTAGATGGACAACCAGGGCGGAATCCGGAGAACTTTCGGCCAGCATTGCACCGGACGAGTCAGTGGTGCCGGGAAACTTTGTCGATGAACTCTGGAAAAGCCCGGTATCGGAACTCTTTATCGGGAACGCGGAATCGGAGAGCGGATACCTTGAATTCGAGATGCAGCCATCGGGAAACTGGGTCGTTTTGCGATTCAGTGACCGGAGAGTGCGGGAAGCAGGGTTCAGTCAGCTTTCCGAGGAGGCATGGATAGGGCATGTGGAGCGTTTCGTGCAAACAGGGGCATTTGGCATGACCTTTTCGTTTAAACTGGTGGAGCCCTTTTTAAATCGCGACATCCTGTCCCTTCAATGCTGCGCTGCTCCGGGGGAGGCGCGTTATGGATTGTTTCCCTGGTGGAATGCCGTTGAAGAAAAACCCGATTTTCATCAGCCGGAGCGGTTTTACCGTATCCGGCTCAGATAGCAGAATTCAGGTTGATGTTTCGTATCTTGCAGGGAGATGCGGGTTGTATAATCGATTACGTAAATTCCCTTTACAGAATCCTTTCTCATGCCGAAGTATTTCAGTGTGCTTTTTTCGTTCGTTTTCCTGCTCTTTTTGCTTCAAGGGTGTGATCGGTATTTCGACAAAACCGTTGAGGGACGCCTCGATATGGAGGTTGCACTTCGCGGGTTTTCGCTGGAACACGGAGTCGATATCGATAACCGGAATTTCATCGTGCAGGACGACGTTGCCTACGAGCTTGTCTTTCTTTCCGATACCTGGTTGAAGAATTTTTCTGCTTCAACAGAAGGCATTGCCATTCCTGTGCCGTCAGGAGTCGGCACGGTAAGACTTGAACCCGGGGCCCTTTACCGGGTCAAGGGTAAAACCGGAACAACAGGGGAACGCTACAGGGATTTTCCTGTCGTGCTCCTGCAGCTCCGTTCTATCGAATACCTCGGTTCAGGCTCTGGCGACGGTGGGTTGCACATCCATTTTTAGCCTTACAGGTCACCCGCCGGCATCCGGGATACTTCGGCGGCAGTAAAGACCGGCCCCTCCTTGCATATGTACACCGAACCGACATTGCACCTGCCGCATTTGCCGACGCCGCATTTCATCCGGTTTTCAAGCGTGGTATAGACATTCTTTTCGTTGAAGCCGAGCTTGCCCAGTGATATCAGGGTGAACTTGATCATCACCGGAGGCCCGCACAGCACTGCAACGCAGTTGTCCGGCGAAGGAGCGGCCTCTTCAAGCACGGAGGGCACGAATCCTATCCTGTGCTGCCAGTCCGGCGACTCTCCTCCGGGATCAACCGTCAGCACCAGTTCGATATCGCTGCGGTTCTGCCACTCTTCAAGCTCGTGCTTGTAGACAAGGTCGGCGACGGTTCTCGCTCCGTAGACAATGGTCACCTTGCCGAATTTGTCTCGCTGGTCGAGGCACGACCAGATAACGCTGCGTGTTGGAGGCAGGGCGATACCTCCGGCTATGAAGAGGAGGTTTTTGCCGTAGAACTCTTCAATGGGAAAGCGGTTGCCGTAGGGGCCCCTGTAGGTTACCAGATCACCGATCTCGGCACTGGCAAGCGAGGATGTCACCCTTCCCGACTGGCGGAAGGTGCACTCGATATACTCTTTACGGGTTTCCGGGCTGGCTACGCAGAAGGTGCTTTCGCCTTCGCCGAAGATTCCGTAAAGTCCGAACATACCGGTTCGGTAGTGCTCTTTGAACCGTTCATGTTCTGCCGGGTCCTGAAACTCGAGCCGCAACGTTTTGACGCCGGGAGCTTCGTCGCGTTTCTGAACGACTTTCATGATCGCCGGCTTGTAGATGTTCTGCTGTCCGTTCTGTGTGTTGTCTGTCACTTCGATAATTTTGTTATCTCTTGCAAGGTTTCTGTTATGCCCATGTCCACCGGACACTCGCGGGTACATCGTCCGCATCCGCTGCAGCTGTTAAGGCTGAATTTTCCGGGGAAATAATTGAATTTATGCATGATGCGCTGCCGCCAGCGGGCCGATTGTGTCGATCGGGGGTTGTGGCCCGAGGTGTGCATGGTAAAGAGTGCAAAGGAACAGCTGTCCCAGTTTTTTCTCCGGATTCCCGTATAGGTGTCGCCTTCGTCCTGAAAATCGAAACAGTGGCAGGTCGGGCAAAGGAAGGTGCAGGTACCGCAGCCTATGCAGCGCATCGATATCTCTTTCCAGAAATGGCTTTCAAAATTCTCCGGGTTCTGCAGCCACTCCCTGCAGGCATCGAGATCGAATTTTACCGGCACAACGGCCAGCGGCAGAGGATCTCCGGTGGCATTCTCCAGGAGTCCCTCGATAAGGCTGAAGGCGTCTCGTCCCCGTTCGGTAAGTTCCTCGACCAGCCATCCCCGGTTGCCCTCGAGCGGCCGGAGCAGGATATCCGAGCCCTGGGGACTGTCCGGAGCAAGCTTCAGCGATGTACACATGCAGAATTCATCGGCAGACGTACATGCTATCGTGACAATGACGGTTTCGGTTCTCCGCTTGAACCAGTAGGTATCCTTGTAATCCCATCCGAAGAGGGGATCGTCTATCGCCATCGCCGAAACATCGCACGGCCTGGCTCCGAAAACGATTCTCTGACGTCCGGGAGGAAGATACTCTTCGGTATCGATCTGCTGTTTGCCGATGCGGTAACGGAACATCGGCTCTGTCTGGGGGAAGAAAAGATCCTTGAGGGTTCTGTCCGGCAGGATGATCCCGAAATCGAGTTCGCCGGCTTTTTGGATTGTGTCGAACTGCGAGATGTTGTTTTTGCTTACAGGGCCTATAACATCAAGACCTGCAGCATGCCATCTGGAGATGCAGTCGTCGAGCCTGTCACGTAAAAGGATTTTTGTCATACGGATTACTTAGAGGATAAAGGTCTCGGGATCGTCCTTTTTGAAACTTGCCAGTACCGGTTCCTGGGTGTGGCTCATGCCTGAGAAATGGTCGAAAGCGTCAAGCACCTCCTGGGCCATTCTCCGGTTTATGA
Source organism: Chlorobium sp. (assembly GCF_021740465.1). Lineage (GTDB taxonomy): Bacteria > Bacteroidota > Chlorobiia > Chlorobiales > Chlorobiaceae > Chlorobium. Next base: position 62,518 of record NZ_JAIOZR010000003.1, read on the forward strand.
GGCGAAGAGGGATGTTGACGGGACAGGCCCGGTCGCAGCCTCCGCATTCGACGCATCGACCTGAAAGATGGAAGGCTCTGACCAGGTTCCACTCGAAATTTCCAAGGGTGTGCGAAGAGGTATGTACCCATTGCGGCTGGTTGTTGTCGACGATACAGCGCTTGCAGTAACACATAGGGCAAACCTGACGGCAGGCATAGCATTTGATGCATTTTGAGAATTCCGCCTGCCAGAAGGCAAACCGTTCTTCCGGCGTCATCCCTTCGATTTTTTCGATGAGTGCCTGCTCTTCGGGAGTCGAACGGCTCTCCTTCAGAGTGGAGATCAGGGAGGAAAAATCATTGACACCGCTGCCCTGGAGAGCAGCGAGTGAACCGTTCTCGACATTGAAACCGATAATGACAATCTGAAGGGGGTCGAGCTGGGATTCGGCGGCAAGGATATTGACGCTTCTTATGCCCTCCGGCCTCAGAAAGATACCGACTTTCTTCCTGTCGCTCAGGAGGCCTTCGCTTACAAGATAGCCCGAAAGGTTGGCGTCGCATGCGGCGTCAACATGAAGCAGGGAAGCGTCATCTGCCGAACGGATAAACAGTGCTCGTCGCCGGTCGGGGGTCGAACCGGCACCATATCCGATAATGATTTTCACCTCACCCGAAGCAAGCAGCTCAGCGGCTCTTTTTCTGTACTGTTCCTGTATACTCATTGCTGTTGATAAGAATTTAAAGCGAAACCGGAGTTTCGGTTTCATGGATCATGGCCTTGTACTGGTCGAAAGGTCCGAGTTTTCGGATGTCTTCGGTAAGGCTACTGATGAGTTCGGCGAATTTCACCCCTTCGGCGGCGCTGATCCATGAGAACCGGATACGTTCGAGCGGAATGCCGGTAAAATTCAGGAGAGCACGGAACACCGTCCACCGACGCCGGGCATGATAGTTGCCGTGAGTGAAATGGCAGTCTCCGGGATGGCAGCCGCTCACCAGCACGCCGTCAGCGCCTTTCTGCAGGGCCTTGAGAATGAACATCGGGCTTATCCTTCCAGTACAGGGAAGCCGCACCATGCGAATGTTCGGAGGGTATTTCAGACGACTGGTGCCTGCAAGATCCGCTCCGGCATAGGTGCAGTAGGTACAGACAAAAGCAACGATTTTCGGTTCGAATGGTTCGCTCATACGTTCGGTTTATTGATTCGTTTTTTCCGCTCCGCTAAAGTCCCATGACTTCTGCGAATATCTGTTTTTCGGTAAATCCGGCCAGATCGATACTGTTCGAGCGGCAGAAAGTTACGCAGGTGCCGCATCCCTGGCAGAGGCCCGGATTGATGAAGGCAACCCGTTTGATGAGCTCCCCGGAACGGCTGAGAATATCCTTTTTCTCGATGGCATTGTACGGACAGGCCAGGGCACATCCCCAGCAGCCAGAACAGGTCGATTCGTTATTGACCGCGATTACCGGCTCGCGTTCGAGCTGATCCCGGCTGAAGAGGCCGATCACCTTGCTTGCGCAGGCCGAGGCCTGGGAAACCGAATCCGGAATGTCTTTGGGCGACTGGCATGCTCCGGCCAGAAAGATACCTGCAGTTGCGGTTTCTACAGGGCGAAGCTTGAGGTGGGCCTCGTTGTAAAAGCCGTATTCGTCGCAGCCGATGCCGACAACCTTCGCAAACTCCTTTGCATCAGGCTGTGGTGTTATAGCCGTAGCGAGCACTACCATGTCGGCAGCGATTTCGACAGGTTTGCCCAGCAGGGTATCGACACCGCGCACCATGAGCTTGCCGTTCTCTTTCCAGACCTTGCTGACCCGGCCCCTCAGGTAGGAGGCTTCGTCCTCTTCGATAGCCCGGCGGGTGAATTCGTCGTACCCTTTACCGGCAGCCCGGATATCCATATAGAATACATGGGCTTTTCCGCCATGGACCTTGTGCGCGTAGAGCATGGCGTGTTTGGCTGTATACATACAGCATATTTTCGAGCAGTACTTCACTCCTTTTGACGGATCCCGTGAACCCGCGCACTGGATAAAGACGATGGTTTCGGGTTCGACACCGTCGGAGGGGCGCTTGATTTTTCCCGCGGTCGGTCCGCTGGCAGAGGCAAGGCGTTCGAACTGCAGGCCGGTGATCACATCGGCATATTTGCCGTATCCGTACTCGCCGTACATGGCTGTGTTCTGAATCTGAAAACCGGTAGCCACGACAATGGCTCCTATTTCCAGTTCGAGGAACTCGTCCTGCATCTCGAAATTGATGGCGTCTGTTTCGCAGACCTTCTGGCACACCTTGCACTTGCCGTTTTTGAAAAAGGTGCAGTGTTCCTTGTCGATAACCGGTATGTTCGGTACCGCCTGGGCGAAAGGCGTATAGATCGCCGGTCGCTTGCCGAGATTGCAGTCGAATTCATCGCTGATTTTCTTCTGCGGACATTTCTGGATGCAGTCGCCGCATCCGGTACAGGCTTTCATGTCCACATAGCGTGATTTCTGGCGGATCCTGACCTTGAAGTTGCCGATGAATCCTTCGACCTGTTCGACTTCGGAGTAGGTCAGGAGACGGATTTTCGGATGCTGTGCGGCTTCAACCATTCTCGGGGTCATGATGCACTGCGAACAGTCGAGAGTGGGGAAGGTTTCGGAAAGCTGTGCCATATGGCCACCAAGTGACGGTTCCCGTTCGACAAGCACCACCTCCTGACCGGCATTGGCGATATCGAGCGCGGCCTGGATTCCGGCTATGCCGCCTCCGATAACCAGAGCTCTCTTTGTTACGGGGACTTCTATAGGTTGCAGCTCATTGTTCAGCTTTACTTTTTCGATGAGCGAGCGGGTTATTTCAATAGCCTTTTCCGTGGCCATATCCTGATCGGTGTGCACCCAGGAACACTGCTCCCGGATGTTGGCGATCTCGCAGAGATAAGGGTTAAGTCCGGCTTCCGCACAGGCTTTTCGGAAGGTTGCCTCATGCATTCTCGGAGAGCATGCGGCAACCACGACTCCGGTCAGATTGTGTTCCCTGATGGCTTTTTTCACATTCTCCTGACCGGGATCTGAGCAGAAATACTTGTATTCGACTGAAACCGATACGCCCGGATGGTCGTTCATGGCCGAAACGAGTTTGGTACAGTCTATTTTAGCGCCGATGTTTTCGCCGCAGTGACAGATGAAAACGCCAATTTTTGCCATTCTTTCGCTGATTAGATAGATCGCCGTGCTTTGAAACCGCACTGCTTGATTGTTTTCGAAAAGGCAAGACAGAACTGAAACTCACAACAGTTTATTCCGGCTTTCGGTTTCAGTGAAAAAAACCCTTGCCGTCCGTAAATCAGGACTGGTATCCAAGGGGAAAAAACAGGTTTTTTCCGTATGTATGGCATTGATCACAGAAGCAGGCAAGAAGACTTTGTCTACACGTGTGTCAGGACTGGATGGCCATACCGAACCAGTCCGTTATTGCAGAATCACAAGGTATAGCATTCCGGGTTACCGCTTGTTGAGCAGCTCAAGTGCCGGAACAAAATGCTTTCCGACGGCGACCTCTGCAGGATCGGCACCGCATGCAACGGCTACAAGTTCTGAAATATAGTAAACAGGCATGGATTCAATATCCTCATACCGCTTTCTCATACCCCCCTGCCGCATATCGAGATTGGCATGGCATAGCGGACAGGCCACAACAAAAGCCTGCGCACCGTTTACCGAGGCATTTCGGGCAATGGAATGTGTCAGGTCTTCAACCATTTCCTGCTGGGCAAGCGTCAATCCCGCCCCGCAGCATTCGATCTTGAAGTCCCAGTCAACAGGGGTGCCGCCAAGTGTTGTGACGATCTGCTCCATTTTGAGCGGATTTTCGGGGTCGTCAAAACTCATCGCCTCCATCGGGCGAACCAGAAGACATCCGTAATAACAGGCCAGGCTCAAATCCTTGAGCGGGCGCTTGACCCGTTTGGCAAGTTCGTCCGCACTGTAGCCTTCAAGCAGCTGTGTAACCCCTATGAACTCCGCTCTGCCGGTGGGTTCGATACCCGTTGTGCCTTTTACCTCGAGGCGAAGCTCTTCCGAGTCGATAACGGCTTTGCGGGTAGTGACCTGCCGGTTCTGGCATGCTGCACAGGGTGCAAGTACATAATCCATGCCTGCGGCATCGGCAAGGGCCTGATTCCGGGCTGGAAGCAGGAGGGCGAGCCGGTGACTGGTCGCATGGGCGGAGGTTGCCCCGCAGCAGTTCCAGTCGGGAATCTCCTCAAGGCGGATATCGAGGAGTTCGCACATTTTTCTTACGGAAATATCATACTCTTTGGCCGTGCCGCCGAGCGAACAGCCGGGGTAGTACCCTATGGTCATTCCTGGCTTGATGAGGGGTGGCGGCTGCGGCGAAAAGGTGTTCTTTTTTGGCTTTCTGGCCGGAGCGGCGGTATGCACCTCCTTTTCGGCAAGTTCAAAGATTTTTTCGATCTGCTCTTTGCCGCTGACCCCCTCTTTGCCGCTGAAGGAGGCCAGAGGATTGATTTTTCCCTCACGAATCATTTTTATGCCGGAGGATGCGTCCTGCAGAAACGTACGTGTTCTCAGCTTGTAGCTGTTGACCAGTGAAAGCTCCTGAAGGCGCCCATGCTTGCGGATATTGTTCAGAAAAGAGGTATGGAATGCCGTCACAAGTTTTTTCGAGCGGTCCTCGGAAACGATGCCGGATTTGATGGCAAGTTCTCTCAGTGCGTCCATCGTTGCGGCAATGTCCATGTTCTGCGGACATCTGGCAGTACAGGTCTGGCACCCCACACAGTACCAGAGGGCGTTGCTGCGCATGGCTTCTTCAATATAGCCGGCCTGGACAAGGCGCATGATTTTGGTAGGCGGGTTATCCATGAATCCGCCAGCCGGGCACCCGGCGGTGCATTTACCGCACTGATAGCAGCAGTTGTAGTCATTGCCGGTTGACTGTTCCAACTGTTTTTTATAGGCATCGATCGAGGAAAGGTTGTGTTTTGACACCGGGTTACTGATTAGCGTGTTGAGGAGCGGATTTCAAAACGACACAAACGTAGCATTGTACTAAAAAAAAAAATAAAGTCCAATTAAGAGAACGATATGACCTTCATAATGACGATATTTTTCCTTCACTGAGCGTTGGAGCCGTGTCTTTCGTGTACTATCTTTGAAAGGCAAACTGCAATAGTGTTCATTATATCCAATTTTTAATCATTATTATACAAACAATCCGTCTCATGCTTAAAGAGTTCAGAGCGTTCGTTCTGCGGGGCAATGTCGCCGATATGGCCGTAGGCATAATCATCGGCGGAGCGTTCGGCGCAATCGTCAATACCCTTGTCTCCGATGTGCTCATGCCGCCGCTCGGTCTTTTGATCGGGGGTATCGATTTTTCCAATTTCTACCTTGTGCTCAAGGAGGGTGCCACAGCAGGGCCTTATGCGGCTCTTGCCGACGCAAAAGCCTCTGGTGCGGTTACCGTCAACTACGGAATCTTCCTGAATGCCCTCATCAGCTTTCTGATCATGGCCTTTGCGGTTTTCATGCTCATAAAATCGCTGAACTCGATGCGGCCGAAGCCCGAACCATCCAGTCCTGCTCCGGCCGTGAAGGAGTGCCCTTTCTGCTGCAGCACCATTCCTGCAAAAGCCTCGCGCTGTCCGAGCTGTACCTCCCGGCTTGAAAAATAAAACCGTTACGGTATGGATATAAGCCTCTTTTTGCTTATGATATTTGCTTTGCAGGCGGTTTTTCCGGCGTTGAATTTATTTTGTACGTAACCATGTTTGATGAAATCCAGTTTGAGAAAATAAAGAGGCTTCCCAAGTATGTCTTTGCTGCGGTCAATGAACTGAAAATGGCTGAACGGAGGGCGGGGGAGGATGTGATTGATTTTTCGATGGGCAATCCTGACGGGCCTACTCCGCAGCATATCGTCGACAAGCTTGTTGAAAGCATCAACAAGCCCCGAACCCACGGTTACTCCGTTTCAAAGGGCATATACAAGCTGAGGGGTGCCGTGGGCAGCTGGTACCGTCGGAAATACAACGTCGATCTCGATCTTGACCGTGAGGTGCTGGTCACCATGGGTTCCAAGGAGGGGTATGTTCACCTGGTGCAGGCAATCACCAATCCAGGTGATCTTGCCATGGTACCCGATCCCTGTTACCCGATTCATTCCCAGGCATTCATACTCGCCGGCGGTAATGTTCACCGCCTGAAACTGGAGATGCTCGAAGACTACCGTCTCGATGAGGATGCTTTTTTCGCCAATATCGAAACCGCGCTCAGGGAGTCCTCTCCGAAACCGAAATACCTCGTGGTGAACTTTCCCAACAATCCCACCACGGCTACGGTCGAACTCTCTTTTTATGAGCGCCTGGTCGAACTTGCCCGGAAGGAGCGATTCTACATCATCAGCGATATCGCCTACGCCGAAATAACCTTTGACGGCTACGTCACCCCGTCAATTCTTCAGGTTCCGGGTGCGAAGGATGTTGCCGTGGAGAGTTACACACTCTCGAAAACCTACAACATGGCCGGCTGGAGAGTAGGGTTCATGGTCGGCAACGCCAAGCTCATCGGCGCTCTTGAAAAGATCAAGAGCTGGCTCGATTACGGAACCTTCACTCCCATCCAGGTTGCATCTACCATTGCGCTTACCGACGACCAGAGCTGTGTGGCAGAGATCTGCGACGGTTATCGCCGTCGCCGCGACGTGATGATAAAAAGCTTTGAAAATGCCGGCTGGCCCATACTGCCGCCCAGGGCGAGCATGTTCGTGTGGGCGCGTATTCCGGAACATCTCAGGAGCATGGGCAGTCTTGAATTCAGCAAGAAACTGCTTACGGAAGGGAAGGTTGCCGTCAGTCCCGGCATCGGGTTCGGCGCTTACGGGGATGAATATGTTCGTGTCGCCATGATCGAAAACGAGGAGCGTATACGCCAGGCGGCACGCAATATCCGCAAGTTCCTGAAAAACAGTGAATCCTGACCGACACTCCGGCCAGCCGCTTCCTTACTCTTCGATATCGAAAATTTCATGGATCGCCGCCGGTATGGCATCGAGAATGCCTCCGGCAGAGACCAGGCTCGAAACCTCGTCGGCAAGATCTCCGGCCCTTCCGTGAAACCACGCTGCCGCCGCTCCGGCATCGAGAATATCCGCGCCTTTTGCCGCGATAGCCGCAATCATTCCGGCCAACAGGTCTCCCGATCCGGCAGTTGAAAGCGCTTCGGTTCCCGAATCGTTGAGAAACAACTCTCCAGCAGTACCGGCAAGTACCGTCGGGTGGCCTTTCAGCAGCAGATTCACACCGTTTCGTCCTGCAAATCCGGCCGCAAGCCCAAGCGGATCTGAAGCAATCAGCTCCGCCGCAAGACCGGACAGTCTGCTGAATTCGCCGTAATGCGGGGTAAGCAGGGTATTGGAGAAATCGATGCCGCTCTCTCCGAAATCGCTTTCCTTCAGGGCGAACAGGGCATCGGCATCGATCACGAGTTTTCTGGCGATGATTTCCGGTTTGCGGAGCAGTTCCCTTATGAATGAGACGGTTTCAGGTTTCCGGCCAAGCCCGCACCCGATCAGCACCGCATCCGCCCACAGGGCTTTTTCAAGGATGGCGTCCATCTCCTGGGATATGACGACCGCTTCCGGGGCAAAGGAGTGCAGAACCGCCGCACCGGCAATGGGCATGGCTGCACAGACATATCCCGCCCCGGTTCTGATGGCGGCTTTCACCGAAAGCAGGGCGGCGCCAAGCATGGAGCTCTCCAGAGAGTGCGATCCGGCGATAATGAGCACTTTTCCGTTCTGGTGCTTGGCTCCGGAGGGTTCGCGCAGCATGTACTGAGCGGCAGCATACTCCCGGTCGGTCAGGCGGCAGGTTCGCGAATCGAGCAAAAATTCCGGAATCGATATCTCTGCCGTTTGCAATTCGCCGCAAAGCCTGGGGCCTTCATTGAAGAAAAACCCGGTTTTCAGAAAAGCCATGGAGACGGTCATGTCGGCCTGAACGGCCTGTTCGGCGGTAAAGCCGGAGGTGGCATCGAGGCCGGAGGGTATATCGACGGCGATAAGCGGTGAACCGGTGCGCTGACGGATGCTGTTGAGCAGATCGATGCCTTCTCCTGCCGGAGGCAAGAGCCGCTTCCGGGGTTCGTCGATTTTCAGTCCGGTACCCAGCACCGCATCGACGAGACCGTCGTACTGCCGCTCCATGACGAAGGGGAGAGCTTCGTCCGTCTCCCTGAAGAGTCGTAGGGGCATGTCGTAGAGGTCGCGGCAGGCGTAAAGAATTTCCAGGCCGTTACGATTGACGGGGGAGAGTGCCTCGTCGGGGTAGAGCAGCAGCAGATCCACCCCGGCGCCCCGATTGAGCAGGTGACGGGCGACTACCAGACCGTCGCCGCCGTTGTTCCCCTTGCCGGCCACAACAAGAAAGATAGCCCCCTGAAGATCCTCTCTATCGAGAAGTGTCCTTATACGATCAACCGTTCGTACGCCGGCAAGCTCCATCAGCCTGCTTTCCCCTATATGGAGATCTTCTAAAGCGGCCCGGTCCGCTTTGGCCATTCCGTCCGCGGTGACAACTGGAAGCATGAGATTTTTCTCCTGTTACAGGTGAATCCTCTCTTTATTTCAGAGCGGTTTCCCTACAATTCATCGAGATGCAGGGCGTGTTCGAGTGCATGATAGTAAGTCTCGGCAAGCTCTGCGGTTGTGAAGGATACGGCGGTTTTTCCGTTGATGGCGATTGTTGCGCTCTTTTCCAGAACCTTGCCGATCACCCGAACCGGCACATTGAAGAGCACAGCCTCTGCAATAACCTCTTTTGCCGACTCCGGAGCAATGCTTACCAATACCCTTCCCTGCGCTTCGGAGAAAAGCTGCAACTGCATGTGGAACGGATCTTTCGCTGCATCCTCAAGATCGACGTCAAAACCAAGATGGAAGGCTTTGTTCATAACGGCTTTCTCGGCCAGCGCGGTTATGAGCCCTCCGTCGGAAATGTCGTGAGCCGAGCGAAGCAGTTTTTTCGATGCAAGCGAGACCAGGAGCTCCTGCAGCTGCTTTTCATGCTGCAAATCGATATCCGGGGCGTCCTGGCCGGGTGTACCGTACTGCATCGTCAGATATTCCGAACCCTCGAGGCTCAGTTCGGGATCGCCGAAGAGCAGGATCGCATCGCCGGCGCTGACGAAGGTAGAACCCACAAGAATGTCGATATCGTCGAGCAGGCCGATCATGCCTATGGTCGGAGTAGGGTAGATGGCGGCCCGTTCGCCGCCGATGGATGTCTCGTTATAAAAACTCACATTACCGCCGGTTACCGGGGTGTTGAATGTCCTGCAGGCTTCACCCATGCCTTCTACCGAAGTCTTGAACTGGAAGTAGACTTCAGGTTTGTAGGGATTCCCGAAGTTCAGGCAGTTGGTTATGGCCAGGGGTCGGGCTCCGGAGCATGCAATGTTGCGGGCACATTCGGCAACCGCTATTTTTCCGCCTTTCAACGGATTCAGATAAACGTAACGGGCGTTGCAGTCGGTTTTCATTGCCAGGCCTTTTTTCGTGCCTTTGATGCGGATAACGGCAGCATCGGAGGCTCCTGTGGCGGTGATGGTATTGGTCTGAACCATGGAGTCGTACTGCCGGTAGACCCACTGCTTGCTGGCGATGCTCGGCCGCGAAAGCAGCGCAAGGCTGAGCGCCCGAAGGTCGAGCTGGTCATCGCCGATGAGTTCGGCTTTCGGGGTCGAGGGCTTTTTTTCAACCGCTTCGCGGATATAGACCGGTGCACCGCCGCCGAGCACAAGCGACTCCGCAGGTATTTCGGCCATCACCCTGCCGTGCTGCATCACCCTGATCTGATTGTCGGCCGTGACGCTTCCGATAACGACAGCCTGAACATCCCATTTCCTGTAGACGTCGATAATTCGCTCTTCAAATCCTTTTTCGGCTACCACCAGCATGCGTTCCTGCGACTCGGAAAGCATGATTTCGTAAGCGCTCATGCCGGCTTCACGCGCAGGTACCAGATCAAGATCGATTTCAATGCCTCCCGAGCCGGTTTTTTCGATGCCGCGGGCGCTCATTTCCGAAGTTGAACTGGTCAGTCCTGCTGCACCCATGTCCTGCAGGCCTACAACATAGCCGGTGGCAATGGCTTCGAGAGTGGCTTCAAGCAGCAGCTTTTCGGCAAACGGGTCGCCCACCTGTACGCTCGGGCGCTTGTCTTCCGATGCTTCGCTGAGGTCTTCGGAAGCGAAGGTCGCTCCGTGAATGCCGTCCCGTCCGGTCGACGATCCCACGATCAGCACCGGATTGCCCTCGCCCTTTGCCGTGGCGCTGACGGTTTTGTGATGCTCGACAATACCTACAGACATTGCGTTGACCAGTGGATTGCCGGTATAGCACTCTTCAAAGTATATCTCTCCGCCGACCGTCGGTACTCCGAAAGAGTTTCCGTAGTCGCCGATGCCCCTTACGACCCCGTCAACCAGGTAACGCACCCTGGGGTCCTTGGGCGAGCCGAACCGCAGGGAGTTCAGCGAGGCAACCGGACGGGCGCCCATGGTGAAAATGTCGCGGTGAATGCCGCCCACGCCCGTTGCGGCCCCCTGATAGGGCTCGACGGCGGAAGGGTGGTTGTGCGATTCGATTTTGAAGGCAACGGCAAGATTGTCGCCGATATCGACCAGTCCGGCGTTCTCCTCGCCAGCTCCGGTAAGCAGGGCGGCACCCTCTCTGGGAAGGGTTTTAAGTACGGCAATCGAGTTCTTGTAGCTGCAATGCTCCGACCACATGACCGAAAAAATGCCGAGCTCGGTAAAGCTTGGGGTTCGCTTCAGAATATCGAGGATTTTCTGATACTCTTCGGCATTGAGACCATGCTCCAGGGCAAGCTGAAGGGTGACTTGGGGTTCAGTAGGTTTCATAGTGAACGGTGAGCGTTACAAGGCATCACGGCTGCTGGCCATGACAGTTTTTATATTTTTTCCCGCTGCCGCAGGGACAGAGGTCGTTACGTCCGGGTTTTTTCTCTGCAACGATCGGCTGCTGAACGCTATCCGTCTCTGGCTGCTGACCGGCTCCCCCCTCTTCAATCTGCTGGTATACGCTTTCTGCCGCCTGATGCTGGGCAACAAGCTTTTCCTGGCGCAGGGCCTCTTTTTTCTGGCGGGCCTCTATTTCGCGGGCTTCTTCAGGATTGATCGGAAAAAGCTTGAAGGCCAGTGAAAGGGTCTCCAGCTCGATCTCCTGCAAAAGCCCCACAAAGAGGCGGAAAGCCTCCTGCTTGTATTCGAGCAGCGGGTCTTTCTGGCCGTAGGCCCGAAGGTTGATGCCCTCCCTGAGCGAGTCGATCTCCCTGAGATGCTCCCTCCACTTTTTGTCGATCACGCTGAGCACGGCATATTTTTCGATCTGCCCCATGATCTCCTGCGGAATCTCCTCTTCCTTGCGTTTATAGAAGGCTATGGCGGTATCGTAGAGCCTGTCGGCGATTCCCTTAACGCCTTCGCGATCGTAGATGTCGCTTTCAGGACGGAATTCAACCGACAGCTCACGGAGCACCCGCTCCTCGAGTTCCGGAGCATCGAAAGCCTTGTCATATTTTTTTACCACCAGATCGCAGTAATCCCGCAGCAGGTCGAAAATATCTCCGGTCAGGCGGTCTTTCTGCAAGCCGTTGCGGCGACGGGTATAAATGACGTCGCGCTGCTGGTTCAGCACATCGTCGTATTCGAGCAGGCGCTTGCGGATGGCGAAGTTCTGTTCCTCCACCTTTTTCTGGGCTCGCTCGATCGATTTGGTGATCATGGAGTGCTCAATCACATCACCCTCTTCATGGCCGAGGCGGTCCATAACAGAAATAACCCGATCGGAACCGAACAGGCGCATAAGCTCATCCTCGAGAGAGACGAAAAACATCGTTTCTCCGGGATCGCCCTGCCGACCGGCACGTCCGCGCAGCTGACGGTCGATGCGCCGGGACTCATGCCTTTCAGATCCGAGAATGAACAGTCCGCCCAGTTCACGAACACCCTCTCCCAGTTTGATGTCCGTGCCTCGTCCGGCCATGTTCGTGGCAATGGTTACTGCACCTTTCTGGCCGGCACCGGCAACAATTTCGGCTTCCCGATCATGCTGCTTGGCGTTCAGCACGCTGTGCACGATCCGTTTTGCGCGCAGCATTCTCGAAAGCGTCTCCGATACCTCGACGCTTGCCGTGCCAACCAGTACAGGCTGCCCCTTTTTCTGCAGCTCTTCTACCTTCGTGACAATGGCGTTGTATTTCTCCCGACGGGTTTTGTAGACCAGGTCATCCATATCCCGGCGCACGATCGGCCTGTTTGTAGGAATGACCACCACGTCGAGTTTATAGATCTCGTAGAACTCCGAAGCCTCGGTTTCAGCCGTACCGGTCATGCCTGCCAGCTTTTTGTAGAGACGGAAGAAATTCTGGATGGTAATGGTTGCCATTGTCTGTGTCTCGCCTTCGACCCTCACGTTTTCCTTGGCTTCTATGGCCTGGTGCAGGCCGTCACTGTAACGGCGACCCGGCAGAATGCGTCCGGTAAACTCATCGACAATCATCACCTTGCCCTCCTGCACCACATACTCGTCGTCACGCTCGAAAAGCGAATAGGCCTTGAGCAGCTGGCTGATATTGTGCAGACGCTCGGAGCGGTCGGCAAAAAGGCGGTAGACTGCGTCCTTCTGCTTGACCTTGTCGGCAGGGGTGAGTGCCGTGTTGCTTTCGATGACGGCAATTTCCGAACCTACATCGGGCAGGAGAAAGAGGTCGCTGTCCTGATGGCTCAGGCGGCTGAGAAACTCACGCCCCTTGTCGGTAAGGTCGATGGTGCCGGCCTTTTCGTCAACGGCAAAAAAGAGCTCGTCGTCGACCTCGTGCATGCGGCTGGCATTGTCCTTCAGGTACTCGTTTTCGGTACCCTGAACAAGTTTCGCCATGCCCTGCTGCGAAAGCATCTTGATGAACCGGCTGTTTTTCGGCTGGCCGCGCTTGACCCGAAGAAGAGCGAGCCCTGCATCGAACTCTCCAGGCTTGGCCTTTCCGGACGAATCCCTGAGAGAAGCTTCAGCTTTGGAAAGATAGCCGGCGACAAGCTGTTGCTGGCTGCGCACGATCTGCTCGATCCATGGCTTGATTTCCTGGAACTTGCCGTTGTTGTCGGCGTTGGGAACAGGCCCCGAAATGATAAGCGGCGTTCTGGCCTCGTCGATCAGCACACTGTCGACCTCATCGACAATGGCAAAATAGAAATTGCGTTGCACCATCTCGTCAACGGTACCGGCCATGTTGTCGCGCAGGTAGTCGAAGCCGAACTCGTTGTTCGTGCCGTAGGTTATATCGCAATGGTACTGCTCCCGGCGCTCGATCGGATGCATGGTATTGAGAATCACGCCCACACTCAGCCCGTGAAACTCGAATACGGGAGTCATCCACTCCTTGTCGCGCTGGGCAAGATAGTCATTGACCGTCACCACATGCACGCCGCGTCCGGTAAGTGCGTTCAGAAAAATCGGAAGGGTGGAGACAAGGGTTTTGCCTTCACCGGTAGCCATTTCCGATATCCGACCGGAGTGCAGAACCATGCCGCCGACGAGCTGTACGTCGTAGGGCACCATGTCCCAGATCATTTCGCGGCCCATAACCTGGTAGGAGTGATTTTTCAGGCGGCGGCAGGTATCCTTGACGAGTGCAAATGTTTCGGGAAGAATTTCTTCGAGCACCGAAACGGTGGCCTTTTCATAATCCTGGGCAAGGGTGTCGAGTTCGTCGTTGATGGCATCCGCCTTGTCGAGATCGATATCCGGGTTGCCGAGCGCGGTTTCAAGTTCATGGCGCTTTTCCTCGATTGGCTCGAGCACTCCGCGCACCTTCCGGCGCAGTTCGGCCCCCTTCCTTTTCAGGTCGTCATCGGAAAGCGACTGAAAGGATGCCTGCAGTTCATTGATACGCTGGATGACCGGCTGTATTTTCTTTATGTCCTTGTCGTGTTTCGATCCGAATATTTTCTCAAAAATTTTCAGCATTCTTTTTTCTTCGTTCTCGCTTGTGTTTCATACGGGTTGTGAAACAGGATAGATAATTGTTTTGTAAGGTATTGAATTACCTTCTGAGAAAAAAGACGTCCCCGACAAAAAAAGCGGGGGAGAGGGCACAGTTCATGCCTGTTTTGCGGGTCGCCGCTCTTTCCTGGCGGGGATTCTCCGGGGAAAACGCTCTTGCGCCCGGGATTATGCCGTTCTCAGATGTCTGACTTTTCTTCGCCAGCAGTGGAAAAGCAGATGCCCGGCATAACCGGCCAGCTCAGGCTTCAGAATGGTGCGGATCTCCTCCTGAAGCCTGAGATAGTTTTTTTCCGTCAGCGCATCCGAAGCCCTCCGGATGCCGAACCACCCGGCAAGATACTGCCGGACATGGGTGTCGATCGGAAAGGCGTCGAAACGACCAAGGCCGAACAGCGCGATGCAGTCGGCGATTTTAGGGCCGATGCCGTCAAAATCGCAAAGCTGCTCCCTTAACCGGTCGAGCGGAAGCTCCCCGGAACCCAGTTCACCGAAATCCAGCAGGCCGGAAGCTGCGGCTCCGGCAACACGTCTTATGTTGACGGCTCTCCGGTAGTTGTTGTTGGTACAGGCCTGCAGTAGCGGCAGGGGGGCTTCTGCAAGGCATTCGGCATCGGGAAAGCGGTAAAGGCGGTGTTTTTGTCCCCTGAACTCTATGGTACATGGCGAGCCGAACTTCTCGCACAAAAGGGCGATCTGCCGCCGTATCAGCGTCATGCCGATACCCTGGGCACACATGAAGGTTATGGTTGTTTCAAAAGGCTCCTGCCGGAGCAATTTCAATCCCGAATACTCCTTCAGCAACTGTGCAACCTCAGGGTACTGTTTTATGAAACCCTCCCCGAACAGATTCCGGTTGTCGATATCAAGGGTTAAATATGTGCGTAACACATCAGTAAGCGGCGTTTCGCCTATCTCGTCATCCGAGGAGTAAATGGATATTGATCCGTCATTTATACTGCTGATAACTACCGGCATGTTTCGGATAAAAGAGATGTAAAACCCATCAAAACCTGATATTTTATCCCATCTGAATGACTGCCCACTAAACAATGTATCCTTAATAAATAAAGGATAATAATGAGTTATTGTAGATAATTTATTTATGATCATGTATTGATTTATGCTTATCGATAACAGGATCCATATCCTGTGAAAATATTTTTTATTATAAATACTATTTTATTGTAATGAAATAAGATGAAGTTTTTTACATAAAAAAATTATAATAATACTATTATGCGTATTTTTGATGATTTATGTGGTGTAAGTTTGCTGTTACCATTTGTTTTATATGTTTATTATGATTACTAATATCAACTATATTTTATTCTGAATTATTGATATTTTATTTTTAAAAACGCTTGATATGATGATTATATCATTGCTCTAATGATATTTATAGTCCGTTAAGATTATAATATTTATGGCGTTGATGTCTGGTTTATCAGCTTTCAGCGAAAGAAATAATAATTGTTCATCTGTATGTATGGTTCCCTGACAACCGGGTCATGCCGGAAAGCAAGATGGTTCTGATGTGAATTTTATGCTGCTTATTCTGAAAAACAGGGAGACGGTAACTGCGCGTTGAATCCGTCGCGAAGCCCCGTCAGGGCGCTCGTCATAACGGTGCATGCAATGCCGACCTCAGGTGTCGGAACTGCATGCACCGTTCATGGAACAATGCTGTAATGGTTAGTGGTGGCTGATTTCGTGCCGCATTCAGGACAGAATTTCACATTGGACTGAAGCGGGGGGCTGTATTGAGGGCTGGTTGCGCGTGAATTGAATTTTTGTCAGGTCTGTTCGGGTTTTGTGTTAATAAAACGCCGGACACCGCTTCAGGCGAAGCGGTCTCTTTCAGCTCAACTGCCTGAAGCAGCCCAGCAGTGACTCCTGCGGGGCCTCTTCGGCCCGAATCAGCTCGAAAGTACGGTTTACTGCTTCCGGGGCCACGAGCGACAGTACGGCGATCTCGGCCACGTCACTGCGATCTATGGAGCCGGTTATCCGGTCGCCGGTATCGAGCACCAGACGGTGCTGCAGGGGCGGGCCGTCAAGCAGGCCTCCCGGCCTGATGACGGTAAAGGCGAATCCCTCGTCCGTGAACAGCCGCCGCACTTCGTTTTCGCCCGCCAGCTTCATGTCGAGCACCCGTCCGTATTTGTTGAGCGGGTGCTCCGGCCTGGTAACGGCAAGCGAGCTGATGAGAATGAAGGTTTTCACCCCCTCTTTTTTTGCCAGCGTCGCCAGGCGGATAACCGCGTCGCGATCGATGGCCGATGGAGGAAGCGCTTCGGGGTCCATGACGTTGCTGCCCAGGGCGCAGATCACGGCATCCGCATGCCGGCAGGCCGCCACGATCTCCTGCTCGTGCTCCGTGGTTCCCAAGGTGAGCCTGTCGGTCACTTCCGGTCCGAATTTTTCCAGGGCTTTTTCTCCGGAGCGCACAAAAAGGCGGTAATCGACGCCGTAGTGCTGAAGCCTCCTGACCACCCGCTGACCGGTTCTTCCGGTTGCTCCGGCGACGAGCACAGTTCCTGAATAGGGGTGCATGGGTGTCAGCCGAATAATGAAAACTTTACATTCAGAATCATGGTCAGGTCAATCAGGCTGTGCAGCAAGAATACCGTGGGCAGGTCGCGATACCAGAAAAAGCTCAATGCCCAGCTTCCGGCAATAAGGAGCTGCGTCGGCATGAAGAGCGGTTTGAAGGGACTTGCCTGGTTGACATGTTCCGGAAGGATATCGAGCCAGAACAGGCCGTGGATCACGCCGCTGTAGACCATAAAAAAAAGCATTCCCGAAGCGAAAAGCAGCCAGGCGTTTTTTGTCGCCAGGCCTGCAAGTCTTTCGCCCATAGAGAAAAAGGCGTAGAACATGAAGGTTTCGGCAATGCCGTTGCCGAAGGTAAAGAGCAGCACCGAAGCCCAGTCCAGCGTTCGGCCCCCGTCGTAGGTGGAGTTGGTGTAAACGAAAGCGTTAATGGCCACAATGGCCACCGAGGCGGCAAGCAGCACCTTGCGGCGAAGATCGAAATCGGTATTGTAGCTGAAGGTTTCCTTTCTGAAAAAAATCAGCCCGATTGCGATGGCTATAAACCAGTAGGTAAAAATTTTCATGGGTATAGACCATTCCATAATGACAGGTAAGTTAAAATTTTACGTATTGTTATGTAATTCTTCGCTTTTTTTTGAGCTCAACCGGACAGGCGTGGATGCCACGAACGCCGCGGCATGGTAGGAGCTTCTCACGAACGGGCCGGACTGCACATGGCGAAAGCCGAGCGATTCGGCCATGCGCTTATACTCAGCAAACTCTTCGGGAGTAACATATCGGTTCACCGGAAGGTGGGATGCTGTCGGCTGCAGATATTGGCCGATCGTCACCATATTGCAGCCGAACGAAGCGAGATCCGCCAGTGAAGCGAAAACCTGGTCGAAGGTTTCTCCCATACCGACCATCATGCCGGACTTCGTGGAAAGCCCGAAGATGTTATTTGCCCGTTCGAGCAGTTCAAGGGATTTGCGGTAATCAGCCTGAGGGCGTATCGTCCCGTAAAGCGAGGGGACGGTTTCGATATTATGGTTCAGCACTTCCGGTACCTCACGCATAACCCGGTCGGCGTTTTCAGTTATACCGTCAAAATCTGGAATAAGACATTCGATGCTGACTTCCGGATTTTCTGCACGGATGCTTCTGATTGCGGAGACCCAGTGCCCGGAACCTCCATCGGCAAGGTCGTCCCGGTTGACGCTGGTCAGTACCACATGATTCAGGTTCATGTTTTTTACTGCAAGGGCAATCTTTTCGGGTTCTCCGGGATCCGGAGGTGCCGGCAGAACGGTTTTATCGACGGCGCAGAAGCGGCAGGTACGGGTGCAGACCGAGCCGAGCAGCATAAAGGTTGCCGTGCCTTTCGACCAGCACTCCTGCAGGTTGGGACACATGGCCGAACGGCAGACCGTGTTCAGCCGGAGTCCCGAAAGCAGCTGCCGCGTCGCGGCGAAATGCTCGCCGGTCGAGAGTTTCAGCTTCAGCCATTCGGGTTTTTTCTGTCGATCACGGTTCATTGCTTTCAGGCCTGGTCAGTAAAATTAAGAGGCAATATATGAAAATGCCTTCTGAATGCATGGCCTGATGCTTTTACAGCGTGCAGAGGACTAATGCACGGCGAAGTTCCGATGTGAGGTGATTTTTTGGGCAAACCAACGGTTGACATAATTATACAACCTTAAGCCGGGAATGATGAAACAGCACGAACCTGAAAGCATTGATGACTATCTTGCAGGCTTCCCGCAGGATGTCCGCCGGACTCTGGAAAAGATTCGCTCCACCCTAAGAGCGGCGGCACCGGAAGCGGAGGAGAAAAAATCAGCTATCGGATGCCGACCTTCGCCCTGAAAGGCAATCTCGTGCATTTCGCCGCTTTTAAAACCCATATAGGCTTCTATCCGACCCCTTCGGGTATTGAGCGCTTTCGGGACGAGCTTACCAGATATGACTGCGCGAAAGGTACCGTACGTTTTCAGCTCGGGGAGCCTGTTCCGTATGATCTGATAGCACGCATCGTCCGATTCAGGCGTTGCGGAGAATCTCGCAAGAGCCTCTGCAAAAGAGAAAAAGCCGAATACGAATTTACAGCATATTACTGCATAAGGGAGCAATCATGAACGAACTGAAAAAGAGGGCTTGCGAGCCCTGCCGTGAAGGATCCGCCCCGTTGTCGGCGATCGAGACAGAACGGCTGATGAAGCAGCTGCAAGGATGGAACATCGTTATGGAGGATGGCGTCAACCGGCTGCAGCGTACATTCACATTTCCGGATTTCAGGCAGGCGCTGGCTTTCACCAACAGGGTCGGCGAATTGGCAGAAGCCGAAAATCACCACCCGAAACTGATAACCGAGTGGGGACGGGTAACTGTGGCCTGGTGGACACACTCTGTAAACGGGCTGCACCTGAACGATTTCATCATGGCTGCCCGCACCGGCTAACAGGCTTCGGGCTGAAGCCTGAAACGGGAATTTCTCTCTGAAGGAATTGTCAGAGGCTTGAGTATGTATCTTTTCGTTAACAAATACTAACAGTTACTGCAGGTTTTTATGCCCAGTATCTTGTAGAGAGGACAGAAGCCGATACCTGCGGTAATGAGCGGAATCAATCCGGCAGCTCCCAGCCAGTTCTGGTATACAACGCCCAGCACGATGATTATGATGCCTAAGACGACCCGGATAACCCGATCCACCTGTCCCATGTTCTTGTTCATTTCCTGACTATTGAATGTTTTATTGTTCTGCTTTTAAGCAGGAAGCATGTATTTGCCCCCCGCTCATACTACACTTGTCTTTTACAAGGCTTTTTTCCTGCATTCCGTTCCTTACCCGGTGGAGAGAGCACGATTGCGGACAAGGGTATCAAAAGCATGAATATTTTGAAAACTGTCAGGTAACCCTATTTTGTTCAGGGAATTATCTTTTGCGGAAAGTGCCGTGCGGACGGCCGAACCCCTGAAATTTCAATACACGCCATGTTTTCTCTACCTGAAACGGAAACAGCCCTGGAGACCGCTCTTGAAGCCGGAGAACTTATCCTCGATTGCTATGGCCTCGAGGAGATTCGGACGGAATACAAGTCCGATAACTCGCCATTGACCACCGCCGACAGACAGAGCAACGAGCTCATTCTGCGAAAACTTTCCGAAACCGGCCTTCCGGTTTTAAGTGAAGAAGGCCAACAGGCTCCCTATGAAGAAAGAAAGTCCTGGCCCTCTTTCTGGATGGTCGATCCCCTTGACGGAACAAGGGAGTTTCTTGCCCGGAACGGGGAGTTTACCGTCAATATAGCCCTGATCCGTGACGGGCACCCCGTTCTCGGTGTTGTCTATGCCCCGGCAAAAGAGCAGCTTTATTTTGCGGTCCCCGGAGAGGGCGCTTTTCTGCTCGAGGGTGCTCGCGGCATGATCGGCTCACCGGAGCGGATAGCGGCGGCCTCCCTCAGGCTTCCGTTTTCGAGCAATCCCGACAGCTTCAGAATTGTCGCGAGCCGTTCCCATATGGATGAGAAAACCCTCTCCTATCTTGAGCGTCTTCGTCAGAACAATCCCGATCTCGATGTGCTGCGCTGCGGAAGCTCCCTGAAGTTCTGCATGGTGGCATCCGGCGAAGTACACAGTTATCCCCGATTTTCACCCACCATGGAGTGGGATACCGCCGCAGGACACGCCATTCTCAATGCTGCAGGAAAAACGCTGATCGACACCGTAAGCCATAGGGAGCTGGTCTACAACAAGGAAGACCTTCACAATCCGGGGTTCATCGCGCAGTAAAGGGGTACCGCAGCATTGCAGATATGTCGGACACTTTTCACCAGGCGCAATTTCCAGGGATTTGTCTTGAAAATCCTCGCCGAAACCGGTTGCTCCGGAAGCACGGGGATGAGAGAATTGAACCGAAACGCACTTCTTTGACCGGGAAATAAGCTATATTAAAGTTCGCTGTAGATTTTTTTTCGACAGGGGGACTGCTCTCCTGATCAGTTGTGCGTTTTCGCTTCAATATTCAGACCTCTGAAGAGTGCTTTACCGTTTGTACGTCGGTGGATCTGAGTTTTTGGCGTATTTATCAATAAAACCAATCTCAGGTTCATGCGTATTTTAACGTTTACAGGAAAAGGCGGCGTCGGCAAGACAAGCGTTTCCGCTGCCACGGCCGTGCGGCTCTCGGAGCTCGGTTATCGTACCCTCGTGCTTTCAACCGATCCCGCGCACAGTCTGTCGGACTCCTTCAACCTGCCGCTCGGTTCCGAACCCACAAAAATAAAGGAAAATCTGCATGCCATCGAGGTCAATCCCTATGTTGACCTGAAGCAGAACTGGCATGCCGTGCAGAAATTCTATACCGGCATATTCAAGGCCCAGGGCGTTTCAGGCGTCGTGGCCGACGAAATGACCATTCTTCCCGGTATGGAGGAGCTTTTTTCGCTCCTGCGCATAAAGCGCTATAACGCAAGCGGACTTTACGACGTCCTGGTCCTCGATACTGCGCCGACAGGCGAGACCCTGCGGCTTCTCTCCCTTCCCGACACGCTGGCATGGGGCATGAAAGCCGTCAAGAATGTCACCAAATACATTGTCCGGCCGCTCAGCAAGCCACTATCGAAGATGTCCGATAAAATCGCGAGTTACATACCTTCCGAAGATGCGCTCGATTCCGTCGATCAGGTTTTCGACGAACTCGAGGACATTCGCGAAATCCTGACCAACAACCAGAAATCGACGGTACGCCTGGTGATGAACGCCGAAAAAATGTCCATCAAGGAGACCATGCGGGCTCTTACCTATCTGAACCTCTACGGTTTCAAGGTCGATATGGTGCTGGTCAACCGCTTGCTCGATACCGAAGAGGACAGCGGATACCTGGAAAAATGGAAAACCATCCAGCAGAAATATCTCGGTGAAATCGTGGATGGTTTTTCGCCGCTTCCGGTCAAGAAACTCAGAATGTACGAGCAGGAGATCGTGGGGCTGAAGGCGCTCGAACAGTTCGCAAGGGACATGTACGGCGACAGCGACCCTTCTGCCATGATGTATGACGAACCGCCCATCAAGTTCGTCCGCACCGGCGATATCTATGAGGTACAGTTGAAGCTCATGTTCGCCAACCCTGTAGATATCGATGTCTGGGTGACCGGCGATGAGCTGTATGTGCATATCGAAAACCAGCGAAAGATCATCACGCTTCCCATCAGTCTTACCGGGCTCGAACCTGGAGACGCCTACTTCAACAACAAGTGGCTGCACATTCCCTTCGACCTGAACAACCACAAGCAGAACGGAAGCCGACGGTAGCCGCTTTGCTGCCGGATCGCCTTCATCCCGACATACCATGCGGATGGTTGCGGCGATACCCGATGTTTCACCCTTGTTCCGAAACGGCCGCTTTGCCCGGCCGTTTTTTTTTCGTGATGAAAAAGGACCTTCCGCCCGTTCGTCCGGGCAATCCGATCGAACGGCGGCGCATCGCGAACATCCCTTCTGTCCGGGGAGTGTCCTGTGCACGGCAGGGAAGAGACCGCCACTCTTTGGGCCGGTGCTGCCGAGCCGCACCGGCTTTTTGATACAAACGGGCCAAGTGTTAGATTGATGTAATTCGCGAACAGAACGCAGTTCCGATTTCCCTGTCTTCCTTCAGGGCGCCGATACATGAACGGGTGTGTTCCGGTACGACCGGCTTGAATGATGGTCTCGATAAATCTCACCGGAAAAAAAGTTCGGAGCGCAAGTTTCTATCGCAAAGCGGCGTCAAAAAATAAACACGGGGTTTTGCATTTCCGGCGGTATGCCGTCATGCAACAAGGTCGCTATTCCGATAAATCCTCTCCTTATCACCATGCTCGGAAAAAGTCTGTTCTGCATCATGCTTGTATTTGCTCTGGTTATACCTGCAGCCGCCATAACCACCGCAAAATCAACTCCGTCTCGATCCGGGGTGTCGCCACTCGTTCCGACGGCCGCCCAGGAGGAGGCCGGAATGTATATCAGACAATTTCTTCTCGATCGGCACTACAGAAAGGTATCACCGAAAGATTCCCTCTCCATGGAGATTTTCAACCGCTATATCGGCATTCTCGATGGCAGCCGAAGCTATTTCCTGGCCAGGGAAGTAGACAGTCTGAGGCAGGTCTACGGGAACCGGTTTGATGATGAACTTCTCTCCGGCAAGGCAGACGCCGGATTCGCCATCTACAACTTCTTCATTAAACGCGCAAGGGAGAAAGTGCGGTATATGAAGGCAGCGGCCGGTACGGCAACATTCAACTTTTCGGTTCCCGATACCCTCGATCTCGACCGCAAGAACGATCCCTGGCCGGAAAACCGCAAGGAGTTGACCGGCTTGTGGAACAGAGAGCTGAAGTACCAGTGGCTCGATTTGAAATCGTCCAGCGAACCACCCAAAGGCATACGAACCGAGCTTGCGAAAAACCTGGCCGGCAGACTCAATCTCCTGAACCGTCTGAACTCCGATGATGCATTTCACGCATATGTTACAGCCGTAACAACGTCGTTCGATCCGCATACCAGCTATTTCTCGCCGGATGAGTTCGAGAATTTTCAGATCGACCTGAGTCGTTCACTGGAGGGCATAGGCGCCCGGCTGCAGATTGAAAACGACTATATCGTCGTCAACGAGGTGATTCCCGGAGGACCTGCTTTTAAAAGCAGGCTTCTGAAAAAAGGAGACAGGATCATCGGCGTAGGACAGGGTCGGGCATCGAAAATAGTCGATATAACCGGCTGGAGGATCAACGATGCCGTGGGACTAATCCGCGGAAAGAAAGGCTCCCTCGTGCGTCTGAAGCTGCTGCCGGCAAGCCAGGCGGGCAGGGGGCCAGCAAAAATGATTCAGCTTGTCCGCGACAGGATCAATCTTGAAGAGGAGGCTGCCGGTAAACAGATTGTCCGGATCAACGGACGGAAAATCGGCATTATCACCATACCTTCCTTTTATCTCGATTTCGATGCTCGCAAAAGGAATGACGGCAATTTCAACAGCACAAGCCGCGATGTCCAGAAAATTCTCGGTGAACTCAATGCGGAAGGTGTCGATGGTGTCATCCTCGATCTGCGCGATAACGGAGGCGGTTCGCTCGAAGAAGCCGTGAACGTTACCGGTCTGTTCATTCCCCAGGGACCTGTGGTGCAGATCCGGAGCCAGTCGGGCGGGACATCGGTTCTGGGTGATAAAGACGCCAGGGTGCAGTACGACGGCCCTCTTGCGGTACTTGTAAACCGTTACAGCGCATCGGCTTCCGAAATCGTGGCTGCCGCAATCCAGGATTACGGCAGGGGTGTGATTATTGGAGAAAGAACGTTCGGCAAAGGCACGGTGCAGAGCCTCATCGATCTTTCTGAATCCCTCTCTCCGGGTACGGGGGGAGCGGGACTGGGTCAGATAAAATTGACGATGGCGAATTTTTACCGTATTTCAGGTGGGAGCACGCAGCACAAGGGGGTCGAACCGGATATTTTCATGCCGTCGATGATCGACACCGCCACAATCGGAGAGGACACCTATTCCAGCAGTCTTCCGTGGACCACCATTCAGCCTTCGCTCTACCAGGCAACAGGCCAGATAACTCCGGCAACGATAGAGCTGCTGAAGCAGAAAGAGAATGTGCGTTCAACCTCGAATCAGCATTACCAGGCCTATCTGCGCGATCTTGCCACCCTCGACCGGATCCGGAAGAAAAAGGGGATCGTGCTTCAGGATGCGGCATTCAAATCCGAAGCGGAAGTCATAAAACAGATAGAAAAAAAGTGGGGAACCGACCGGGAGGCAGCGAAAAGTACCAAAAACGATGTGCTGCTCAACGAATCGGCTTCGGTTCTGGTCGATCTCGGAGAGCATGGGACAACCATTCCGGGCCGATCCGCAATGAGGTGAGACCGGTTCAATTCCCGGCAGATCCGGCAAAAGATAGCTCCGGCTTTGAGTAACAGGAGGTTTTTTGTGATACTCCGGGAACAACGGGGTGAGATTTCGGGCAATGACGGACTATATTTTTTTACTTGCCGGTATAGGCTGCGCCGCGTTCGGCGGAGAGTTCTTTGTCCGCGGGGCTGTGGGCACGGCATTGGCTCTCCGCATAGCTCCGGCAATCATCGGGGTTACCGTAGCGGCGTTCGCCACCTCAAGCCCGGAACTTTCCATTGCAGTAAGTTCGGGACTTGCCGGCAAATCGCAGATATCCCTCGGCGATGCGCTCGGGAGCAATATTGTAAACATAGCGCTCATTCTGGGTATCGCTCTGCTCATATCGGACATTCCTGTCGCGTCAGGTACGATACGACGTGACGTATCGGCTGCCGTTCTCGTCCCCCTGTTAACCGTGTTTTTTGTGTTCGACGGCACGCTTTCGAGGCTCGACGGACTGCTCATGCTCTGCATGTTTATCGCATGGCTCACGGCGGCGGTACTCGAAGCAGGCCGCCAGAGGAAATCGGCCGAAAGCGGCGTCGGCCGCATGAAAGTCCTGAACCCGGCGCTTTTTGCGATCGGCGGCCTTCTGCTGCTGATACTTGCCGGGCGGCTGATCGTTTCCGGTGCAACCGGCATTGCCCGCGCTTTCGGGCTCGACGAATTCATTATCGGCGCTACCGTTGTCGCCCTGGGAACCTCCATGCCGGAACTCGCCTCCCTTGTGTTTGCCAAACTTCGGGGGCAGGATGAAATCGGTCTCGGCACGATTCTCGGCAGCAACATCTTCAATGGATTGTTCATCGTTTCCGTAGCCGCGATCCTCAGCCCGGTACGCCCCCTCTTGCATGAAGTGCTTCCCGCACTTGCTTTCGGACTTCTGTCGGTACTCATAGCGCTTCCCTGGCGTGGCAGCGGACGAATCAGAAGAGGGCAGGGCGTCTTCCTGCTGCTGCTCTATGCCCTTTATCTTGTAACGGTGTTCCTGCTGCACCCCTGAAGGGGCTGCATAAGCCGAGCGGTCCGGCTTTTCGCGCATGGAGAGGGAAAGGTGAGGCGCAAGGATTGAGGTTCTTTTGCAGGGCTTTCGTATCTTGTTTTTAATGCTGAAGCCTCGCTGCATTTTTTCAAACCCATGAAAAAAAGGAGGGCCTGCCCGTGGACGCCATCATTTCCTCCATCATTCCGGTTCTCGATTCCGTTCGCTCCACACTGATGAACCACAAAAACGTGGTTGCCACCGGCGTTGGGTACAAGGTAACCGAGGGCCGAAAAACCGGGCAGCTGAGCATCATCTGTTCGGTCGAACGGAAGGTGCCCCTGTCGAGCCTGTCGAGCAGCGAGATCCTGCCGAAAGCCGTGGACGGCATTCCCACCGACGTCGTTCCTACCGGAAGGATACGGGTGTTTCAGCCTCCTACCGGCCGGTTCCGTCCCGCACCGGGAGGGGTAAGCGTCGGCCATTTCGAAATCACGGCCGGAACCCTGGGGTGTCTGGTCAGAAAAAACGGGGAGCTGTACATGCTCTCCAACAACCATGTGCTGGCAAACAGCAACGACGCGTCGGTCGGCGACCCTATCCTTCAGCCGGGGCCCTACGACGGCGGGAAAAACCCCGAGGACCTGATAGCCGAACTGAGCGAATTCGTGACGATCAACTATACCGACTCACAGAGCCAGTGCCCGATAGCCAACGGGGTCGCCGACGTGTGCAATGCCCTGGCGGCGCTCTCAGGCAGCAGCAGCCGGCTGCAGGCGGTTACGGTTCAGGCGGCTCATAACCTTGTCGATGCGGCGATTGCACGCATCCTGAAGCCCGAGGATGTAAAGGAGGAGATTCTCGGCATCGGCTCCGTTACCGGAACCGCCGAGGGAAAGCTCGGCATGGCGGTCAGAAAAAGCGGGCGCACCACCGGTTTGACCACGGGAGAGATCCAGCAGATCGATGTTACCGTCAATGTCACCTATGGCGGCGGAAGGGTGGCGCAGTTCCGCGACCAGCTTCTGGCCGGCGCCATGAGCCAGGGCGGCGACAGCGGTTCGACCGTGCTCGATAACGACCGGAAAATCGTGGGGCTGCTCTTTGCCGGAAGCGACCAGACCACCATCATCAACAGGATTCAGAACGTATTCAGCCTGCTGGGAGTCACCTTGTGAGGGTTTGGGCCCTGCTGGCGCTCCTGGTGGCGCTTCCCGGATTGCAATGCTGTGGAAACGAGACGCACATGAAATCGATTCAGGAGATAAAACGCACCCACGAAACCCGGCTGCTTGCGCTGCCGGACGTGGTGTCGGTCGGCATCGGCATGAACGCCGACGGAGCCGAGGCCATTATCGTCGGACTCGCCGCCCCCAACCCGGAGACCCGGGCCCTTATTCCCGAGAAGCTCGAAGAGTACCCGGTTATCGTGCGGATAACCGGAGCGCCGAAGGCGCAATAGGCAGACAGCTTAGGGCATCCCTCCTGTTTCGATGCCGAATCTCCTTATTAATAATCGGACAGAAAACGGTTTGGGTTGCCGTATCTGAATGGAAAAGCGGCGGAAAAAAGGTTCCAAACTACTGGTTTTCATGGGAAACAGCTTACCGGCAAAAAAAGTTAAAGTCGCGACCTGGAGCGCGCTCGAAGAGAAAAAGCCGGTTTACGCCCAGGTGCTGAACGTTGATCTCGTCGTCGTCCGTTACGGAGAGAGCGTTTCGGTGCTCTACGGAAGGTGCCAGCATCGCGGAGCCCTGATGGCCGACGGCCATATCGACGCAAGGAACCTGGTCTGCGGCGTACACGGCTGGGACTACCGGTTCAATACCGGCATAAGCGAATACAACAACGACGAAAAGCTCGAACGCTTCGCGGCATGGATCGACAAGGCGGACAACGCCGTCTATGTGGATGAAAACGAGGTCGCGAGATGGGCCGACCGCCACCCGCAGCCCCTGAACCGCCACGCCTACGCCGACACGAAAGAGACTCCGGAAGAGCCCTTCAACAGGTACATCCGCAAGCTTGCCGCCACACCGCCGCATGCGTTTCAGGCTCATGGCAATGTTTCGGCGATGGGAGTGCCGCTCGTCGATCTTCCGCGGTGGAACGATATCCAGATGCTCACGGCACAACTCTCAAGACCGCCTCTTTTCGAGAATGAACCGGTGGACACCTCGGTCGTTATCGGGCCGAACGCACTCATCCCCCTCAGGCTCTCCATGCCGATATTCGTCACCGACATGAGTTTCGGGGCCTTGTCGCGCGAAGCGAAAATCGCGCTGGCAAAAGGCGCCGAGATGGCCGGAACCGGTATCGCTTCGGGCGAAGGCGGCATGCTGGAGGATGAGCGGCGAGAGAACTCCCGTTATTTCTATGAACTTGCACCCGCAAAATTCGGCTGGAACATCGATAAGGTCAAACGCTGCCAGGCATTCCATTTCAAGGCCGGCCAAGCCGCAAAAACAGGAATCGGCGGTATTCTGCCCGGTGCGAAGGTGAGCCCGGAGATCGCCGAAACGCGCGGACTTCGCCCTTTCGAGGAAGCGGTTTCACCCTCCCGTTTTCCCGATCTCTCCACCCCTGAGGATTTCAGGGATTTCTCCGAAGGGATACGCGAAGCGACCGGCGGCATTCCGATCGGGTTCAAAATGTCCGCACAGCATATCGAACGCGATATCGACTTCGCGCTCGACGCCGGCGTGGACTACATCATTCTCGACGGACGGGGCGGCGGCACGGGCGCATCGCCCGATCTCGTGAAATACCACACCGGCGTACCCAGCATTCCAGCCCTTGCCCGAGCCCGCGCGCATCTCGACCGGTGCGGAGCCAGGGGCGTTTCGCTCGTCATCACCGGCGGCCTGCGCACGGAAACCGACTACCTCAAGGCCCTCGCGCTCGGTGCGGACGCCGTGGCCATCGGCAATGCCGCGATTCAGGCAATCGGCTGCCTCTCCATGCGAGCGTGCGGCAACAACCACTGCCCGGTGGGCATCGCCACGCAGGATCCCGTTCTCAGGGAGCGGGTGGTTATAGGGACTGCTGCCGAAAGGCTCCGCAATTACCTGCTGAACACCACGGCCCTGATGCAGGTCATGGCCCGTGCGTGCGGCTACCGGAGGCTCGGCGATTTCAGCAGGGACGATCTGGTAACCTGCAGTACGGATATGGCCTCGCTTGCCGGCATAGCCCATGCCGGCGGATTTCCTGACGCAGCGAAATCATGATCGGAGCCTGAAACAGCACCTTCAGGTTATCCTCAAAAACCTGTATCACAGGTGTCCTGTTATTTGTAACAGCGTAGTATGTTTGTATCAGGCACATAAAAAGGGTGACCGGGATATGTCGAAAATGAGACCCAGCGGTGGGTATCGCGATCATTTATGGGCATCTCTATAAAGTGTGATGAGCGATCAAAGAGCAAGGCGGACGGAGCGGAGAAACCGGAGTGTACACGTAGTACATGAGGATTTCGAGCACCGACCAACGCAGCAATTTGGGCGCGCAATAACTTTATAGGGATGCCCTTATGACGCTACCGTCTGGTTCTGCGAAGCGTTTGTTGATTCCCGCTCGCGTCTGACCGATCAGATGGTACAGGCTGCCAGATCCGGCAGACAGAATATCGCCGAAGGCAGCCGCGCTTCGGCAACCTCATCACAAACGGAGCTTCGTCTGCTTAACGTCGCGCGCTCCAGCCTCGAAGAACTGCTGCTCGACTACGAAGACTATCTGCGACACCGTCGCCTCAGGCAGTGGAAGCCCGACTGCCCCGAAGCGCTTGCCGTCCGGCAGGTCCCCCGGAAATTCAAGGCGGATTCGCCCGATACGTCGGATACGTCTGATCTGACGGATCAGGAACGATGGACACTTTATGCGCCCTGGCTCGAACACGCCGACCCCGCCGTGCGGGCCAACGCCCTGATCTGTTTGATCAACCAGGCCAATTTTCTGCTCGACCAGCAAATTGCCTCGCTCGAAACCCGCTTCATCGAAGAGGGCGGCTACAGCGAACAGCTCGCAACCGCACGGCTGGCCCATCGGGTCAAGCAGAAAACAGACCCTTCTCTTCACATTCCGCCCTGTCCGCAATGCGGAAAACCGACCGTCCTGCGCACGGCGCAATCCGGAAAAAACGCCGGCAAGCAGTTCTGGGGCTGCAGCGCTTACCCCGACTGCAAAGGCGTTATTGCTATTTGACGGATCGCTCAATGCCGCGCTCCCATATGCCCGAAACGTTTGCCACATCCTTGTCGGGAGAATTCCGGCAGGGGAGTCTCGCCTTCTGTCAGGAAAATCGGAAAAGTTGTCTGAGCGTCAGATTATTCGAAAAACTTTCGTTCCGGGTGCCTGGTAATCCGGTGAAGTGTGATTTCTATCGAAGAGCGAATTTTTCTTTGAATAGATGGATTTCATGATTATTATATCATAATAACTATGAAATTATAATCATGTTGCGATGCCTGTAAACCCTTTCTGCTATACGGTTCTCTCTCTCGATGCACCATTCTGCGGTCGCGATGAGGAACTTGACGCCCTCTGTGCCCATGCACGATCGAATACGAACGTTGTCCTCTACTCGCCGAGGAGATATGGCAAAACATCGCTTATCAAGCGGGTGCAGGACGTGCTTTCGCGCGAGAAGTTTATTACCCTCGCTATCGATATTTCAGGAGCGACAAGCGCCGAGGATGTGGCCTCCCTCATAGCCCGAGATATTTTCAGGTTTGTCGAACAGAAGGGCCCTCTGCTGAAAAAAGCACTGAGCATTATCAATAACTGGCGTCCCAACTTCACCCCGCAGCCTGATGGCAGCGTTTCGGTCTCGGTTCAGCCGGTGAGCCAGAAAACAGGTATCGCCTTTCTTGAAGAGACGCTCGAAGGCCTCGACCGCTTTCTTGCCGGCAATCCCCAGCAAACCAACATCGTGCTCGACGAATTCCAGGAGATTGCCGAACTAAGGAACGGTGAACAGATCGAGGCCCTTCTGCGCAAACACATCCAGCATCAGACAAACTGCTCCTGGTTTTTTCTCGGGAGCCGTCGGCGAATGCTGCTCGACATGTTTGAAGAGGAGAGTCGTCCGTTCTACCGAAGCGCCGTCAAAATGCAGTTACCGCCACTTCCTGAAGAGGATGCTGTGAGTTTTGTCATGGAACGATTCAAGGCAGGAGGCAAGGAGTGCCCCCGGGAAATCGCTGCCCGGATCATCGGCATCACCCAGGCTTATCCGTTTTATGTCCAGCGGGTTTCGGGAGAGATATTTACCCGCGCCCGGAAAGAAGAGATCGGGGAACAGGAGTTACAGGAAGGTATCCGGAGCATGCTCGAACAGGAGGAACGATACTACGCAAGCATTGAACGATCCCTGCCGGCAGGACAGAAAAAGCTGCTCAGGGCGCTTGCGAAGGAACCGGCTGACAGCCCTTATGCCGTGGACTACCAGCGGAAACACCGCCTCGGTTCGCTCAGCGCCATTCAGGCAGGAATCAGAAAGCTCAGGACGCTCGATCATATCCAGGAGGATGGGGGAGTGACCCGTCTGACTGATCCGATGTTCGCATTGTGGCTCATCGAGCAGGAACAGGAACTGCTGCCGGACAAAGACTCGCCAGTTGAAAACACGAAACAGCTATCGTTCGGCCAGACGTTTCTTGAATACAATGTCGAGCAGAGTCTGCAGAGGGGCTATTCCGAAATGCCCGGCTACAGGTCGGATGAGGGTGTTGACATCAAAGCCGAGCTGCCCGAAACGGAAGGAGGCGATAACCGTCCGCGAATAACCATTTTTCTCTCGTATGCCCACGACGATCAGGCATTGAAAGAGCGCTTTTTCGATCTCATCAGGAACCGTCTCAAATCCTCGAAGGATTACCATTTTTCCTTTTCCGCCGACACCGATCTCCTTTGCGGCACACAATGGCATGACGAACTGCAGGAGCGGATCAGGAGCTGCGATTTCGGCTTGTTGCTCTTATCCAGCAGCTTTCTGGCAAGCGCCTACATTCAGGATCACGAGGTACCGCACCTCATTGACCGGTGCTTTCCGGTAGTCATTAAAAGTATCGATATAAGCAGACAGAACCTGCGTGGCCTCGAAAAACTGCAGATCTATCACTATCAGCAGAACAGGTCGTTCGAAGAGGTAAAGGGGCCTAACCAGACACGATTCATCAATGCATTCGCCAAACAGATCGAGGACAGGGTAGAAGCATATCTGAAGAACCGCGAACGGGAACGGTTTTCACGCCTGAGCTGCGATGACGAACCGATACGAAAACTTACCAACAGGCACCTGAAAAGCCCTGGGTACGAATGTGCAAGGTATATCGAGAACTGCGCCAGTAAAGGAACCATCTCCCACAAGGCAGAAAGCGTATCGGCGGCGGATACCGTCAAGGCTCGTCCCTATATCATAAACTGGGCGCTTGAAACCGATGTACCCTTTTTCGCATTGCTCGGCGATTTCGGCACAGGAAAAACCTTCACCTGCCGGATGCTTACCCGCGAGATCAACACAATGCACGACGAATCGCCTGAAACGGTGCCCCTCTGTATCTATATTGACCTGAGAAGGGTGTCAACCCGCATCGGAACAGAGAAGAGAGTCCCAAAGCTTGTTGACATTCTTCAGGATGCCATCAGTTTTGCCAAAGACCCGCTCGACAAGAGCATCGTAACGCCCGAGGATATCATCCGTCTTGTGCGCTCGAACCGGGCGATGATCATCTTCGACGGTCTCGATGAAAAGACCGTGCATTTTACCCCTGAAGAAACCAACCAGTTCATTGCTGAACTCTGGAGCATCCGGGAACAGCGGGATAAAAAGGAGAACAAGCCGCCCCAGGGAAAACTCCTCATCAGTTGTCGTAGCCACTACTTCAGGGACACCATCGAGCAGAACACCCTCTTTCTCGGCAGGGATCGCGAAGGGCGCAGCAAGGAGGAGTACCGATCGTGTACACTGTTACCCTTCGACAGTGAACAGATCAGGGAGTACCTGGAAAAACGGCTCGGATGCGACAGGGAGAAGACAGACCGGATCGCCAACCTCTTCGACGAGGTGCATAACCTGAAAGATCTGGCATCGAGGCCATACACCCTTTCCCTGATTACCGAATTCATTCCGGACATCGAACGGCTCATTGCCGAAGGCCGGCCTGTCAACACGGCAACCCTTTACGACACAACCGTGGATAACTGGCTGGCGAGAGACGAGGGCAAACATGAATTCAGTGTGCCGCACAAGAAACGCCTCATGAAATCGCTTGCCGCCGAAGTCCACAAAAGGGCTGGCGAAGGGATGAAAACGGATGAACTCGACGAATGGCTCGATGATTGGCTCTATCTGAACCCGGCCATCAGGGATGCCTATGCCGGCATGAACCGCGAAACGCTCAAGAAAGACCTTCGCACGGCCACCTTCATCATCCGCGAAACCGAAGGCAGCTTCTCTTTCGCCCACACATCCCTGCAGGAGTTCTTTCTTGCGGGGTTCATTGTCGATGTGCTCTCGGCACGGCAGTTCGAGCCGCTGGCGCTGGAGATGAAAATGCCCTCAAAAGAGACGCTCGACTTCGTGGCCGATATGCTCGAAATCGATGAACGCAAATCATCCGGAGTCACTGCGGCTATCGCAACGATTCTTGAATCCTCCTATCTCAAAAGTGTTGCCGAACTGGCCTTCGCACTCTGCCTGAAACTGCATGAGCATGGAATGCCCATTTCTGCACTGCGAGCCGTACATCTTGAACAGGCCGATCTTGCCGGTTGGGTGATCGGGAACCTGAACCTTTCGGGAGCCCGTTTCGATGCTGCAAATCTGAGAGGTACGAGCTTCAGGAACACCGTGCTCAGCAAAGCCTCCTTCAGGAACGCTAACCTCGTCAATGCCGAGTTTCTTGACTGCAACGCAGCCGGGGCAGATTACACGGAAGCCGATGCCGTTGCGGGAATCTGGCGCAATTGCGATCTCCGGAAAAGCCAATGGTTATCAGCAGAACTCCGACTTGCTTCGTTCGTGGGATGTCAGGCATCTGATAGGGTGGATTTTCCGGACGAGAGTCTCTTTGTTGTTGCTCGCTGCGAAGGCTTGACCAGCTTGCCCATTCCTGCAAAAACCCTATTCTCGATCTATGACGGTCATTCCGGTAGCGTATCGGCTGCGTCATTCAGCCCGGAGGACGGGACGCGCATCGTTTCCGGCTCTGGCGACAAAACGCTGAAGCTGTGGGATGCGCACTCCGGCACCTGCCTCCAGACACTCACCGGCCATTCCGGCTTGGTCAGCGCTGCGTCATTCAGCCCGGACGGGACGCGCATTGTTTCCGGTTCTGCCGATAAAACGCTGAAGCTATGGGATGCGCACTCCGGCACCTGCCTCCGGACGCTCTCCGGTCATTCCGACTGGGTCAGCGCTGCATCATTCAGCCCGGACGGGACGCAAATCGTTTCGGGTTCTGACGATGAAACGCTCAGGCTGTGGGATGCGCACTCCGGCATCTGCCTCCGGACGCTCACCGGCCATTCCAGCCTTGTCAACGCTGCATCATTCAGCCCGGACGGGACGCGCATTGTTTCCGGTTCCGGCGATAAAACGCTGAAGCTGTGGGATGCACACTCCGGCATCTGCCTCCAGACGCTCACCGGCCATTCCGGCTTGGTCAGCGCTGCATCATTCAGCCCTGATGGGATGCGCATTGTTTCCGGTTCTTATGATAAAACGCTCAGGCTGTGGGATGCGCACTCCGGCATCTGCCTCCAGACGCTCACCGGCAATTCCGGCTGGGTCATCGCTGCATCATTCAGCCCTGATGGGATACGCATTGTTTCAGGTTCTGCCGATAAAACGCTGAAGCTGTGGGATGCGTATTCCGGCATCTGCCTCCAGACGCTCACCGGCCATTCCGGCTGGCTCAGCGCTGCATCATTCAGCCCTGATGGGATGCGCATTGTTTCCGGTTCTGCCGATAAAACGCTGAAGCTGTGGAATGCGTATTCCGGCATCTGCCTCCAGACGCTCACCGGCAATTCCGGCCGGGTATGGGCAGTGTCATTCAGCCCTGACGGGACGCGCATTGTTTCCGGTTCTGACGATAAAACGCTGAAGCTGTGGGATGCGCACTCCGGCATCTGCCTCCAGACGCTCACCGGCCATTCCGGCCGGGTCAGAGTTGCGTCATACAGCCCGGACGGCACGCGCATCGTATCCGGTTCTGACGATCACAACCTGAAGCTGTGGGATGCGTATTCCGGCATCTGCCTCCAGACGCTCACCGGCCATTCCGACTGGGTCAGCGCTGCGTCATTCAGCCCGGACGGGACGCAAATCGTTTCGGGTTCTGACGATGAAACGCTTAGGCTGTGGGATGCGCACTCCGGCATCTGCCTCCAGACGCTCACCGGCCATTCCTACTGGGTCAGCGCTGCGTCATTCAGCCCGGACGGGACGCAAATCGTTTCAGGTTCTGCCGATGAAACGCTCAGGCTGTGGGATGCGCACTCAGGCATCTGCCTCCAGACGCTCACCGGCCATTCCGGCTGGGTCATCGCTGCATCATTCAGCCCTGATGGAATACGCATTGTTTCAGGTTCTGCCGATAAAACGCTTAGGCTGTGGGATGCGCACTCCGGCACCTGCCTCCAGACACTCACCGGCCATTCCGGCTGGGTCAGCGCTGCGTCATTCAGCCCGGACGGGACGCGCATCGTTTCCGGTTCTGCCGATAAAACGCTGAAGCTATGGGATGCGCACTCCGGTACCTGCCTCTATACGCTCACCGGCCATTCCGGCGGGGTCAACGCTGCGTCATTCAGCCCGGACAGCACGCGTATCGTTTCGGGTTCTGAAGATAAAACGCTGAAGCTGTGGGACGCCCACTCCGGCCAGTGCCTCATGACGATGGCAAACCTGCCGGATAACGAAACCGCTTCATGGAGTGAAACGGAGCTGAAACTGCTTTCGGCATCGAAAGAGGCCTGGCGCTGGATCGGCCTTGCCGATGGCTGTCGCCGCCTGCCAATCGAGTTACTCGACGATCCGGCAGATCCCTTAACTCGAAGTCTTCAGTGATTACATTGATTTCAGGAGAGGGGAATTGGAAACAGAGGCATATGAGGCGCTTTGGATCTATTATTGTTGTTTATTGTGGTTTTATATTTATAACTTTACATAATTTATATTATACAACAATATGGCAGGGCAGCCCGGCAGGCGGTTTTGGGCTCCCTGCGGGGTTTTTTGGTATGCACTTCCCCGAACGATGGCGTTATTTGAAGAGCACCCCGGTTACCGGATGCCAGAAGGCTGCGGTAAGGAGTGCCGTCAGGACCGGACGGATGACGTTCTGCCATTTTGTGTTTCTTTCGGCGATCATCGACCAGGTATGGTTGGCTGCTGAAAGAATCAGGAACAGGCAAAAAACCGATACCACTGCGACGTTGGCATAGGCGTCCCAATGTGCAATGAACGCGACCAGTGACGTTACGGCCACGGCAAGGAACCAGAACGCGTTCTGGCGCTGGTAGTTGCTGCGCCCTTCGAATCCTTTCTCCTTTGCCGCCTCATCCCCGAAAAAAAGTCCCTCGATCGCCGAAAGCCCTGCAATCGAACCGACAAACCACGGCGTCATGATGCGCAGCACCTCTTCGGGTGAATTGCCGTAATAATACGCAAGAAAAACGCCAAGAAAGGTTCCTGCGATACGCAGGGCCTCGAGCAATTTTATGATCATGGGGGTATATGTTTACAGGTGGTTAACGGTTTATAATTGAATAATATAGCGTATTTCCTGTTTTTCGGCATAAAAAAAAAGGACGTCCCCGGTTTCAGTTCCGGGACGGCCTCTATGGTCATATGGTCAGATCGTAAAGATTATCGCCAGTTGCCTTACTTCTTTTCGGGCACTTCGCGCTCTTCCTTTACGGCGTAGTTGATCAGGTAGTCATACAGCCTGATCAGCTTCGAACCCTGGGTGGTCTGATCGATCCAGTGGCCGATCATGCCGATGGTACGGGCCAGAACGAAGAAGCCGTTGAGCGACTGTTCCGGGAAGTCCAGATCGACAAGAATACAGCCGATGGTTCCGTCCACGTTGAGAATCAGGTTGTCCTTTTTCGACGTGGTGATCTTTTCGACCTCGAGCGCATAGTCGAGACAAGGCGTGTGCAGCGAGGTGTGGTTCTTCACGTAGTCAACCAGGTACTTCACCCGCTTGTCGGGGTTCTTGACGCTTTTGACGCGGTGGCCGATTCCGGGTACGGGACCGACGTTCTGCTTCATCCATGACAGGAATCCTGCGATGTCGTTCGGGTACTCCTTGACGCCGTACTTGAAGTACTTGCCGGCGTTGGTGACCGCTCCGCCGAAGCGGGGGCCGATCATGGTCATGCCTGCCGAAACCGCCTGGGGCAGATCGATGCCTGCACATGCTCCGATGATCGCTCCGAATGCGCCGGAGACGGCCGGACCGTGGTCGGCCGAGATCATGATGATGCGTTTGATGATTTCCGACTCTTCACGCGAAGGCAGCTTCTTGCTCCAGAGCAGGCTGAGGACATCCTCGATGCCGTAACCCTTCTCGCAGAGTTCCGAAGCGGCATAACCGACATAACGGGGCTCTTCGCCGCGGTCGTCGGAAATGGTGGTGCGGATGAGCGGTTCGACGATCACTTCGCCCTGCTTCATGATTTCCTGAACTTTCAGCGGCAGTTCAGGCAGCAGCGCCTCGTCGATTTCCGGTTCCGGTTTGATGCTTCCGTCGGCGAGCAGTTCTTCGTAAACCTGCTTGATGCATTTCGACAGACCGCCGAAGGTGTCGGGCACCAGAGCGCCTGCGTCGCGCAGTGCGTTCATTTTTGCGCGTGCCGAACCGACGCCCTTCTTGCCCTCTTTTGCACCGGCATGGCCGAATTTCATGCCCTGAGGCAGAACCTCCTGGCAGGTGCCGCCGATGGTGGCGATAAGACGGATGCGCCGTTTTTCAGCTGCGAGCCACTCGGCAGCCTCGTCTTCGAGGGTTCCACCGACCTCGCCGACTATGACGACGGCCTTGGTATCAGGGTCTTTTTCGAACATTTCCAGGTAGGTGACGAAATCGGTGCCAGGATAGGCGTCGCCGCCGATGGCTACGGCCGTGGTGACGCCGTTGCCGTTCTGGGCGCAGAGCCACATGGCTTCGTTCGACAGTCCGCCCGATTTGGTGATGACTCCGAATGAACCGGGACGATAGAGGTTGCAGAGCTTGAGGTTCTTGAACTCGCCGCCGATGACGCCGAGACGGCATTCCCCTGCCGACATGATGCCGATCGAAGAGGGACCGTTGAAGAGCTTGCCTTTTGCATTGGCAAGTTTTCTCAGTCTTTTTGCATCCTTTTCCGGAACGCCTTCGGTAATCATCGACACCAGCTTGATGCTGCCTGCTTCAATGGCTTCCTTCGCCGCAGTGTATGCCCGGTTTGCCCCGATATAAATAAGGGCCGTGTTGATGCCGGGGTTTTCGGCCAGCGCTTCTTCGAGCGAAGAGTAGACCGGAACGTTTTTCAGCTCGCCGCCGCGGTAGATCTCTTTCTGCTGCCCTTCTTCGGGAGGATAGACGAATGCCTGAACGGAGAGGGGCCTGTTGACCAGAAAGTCGAACTGGGCCATCCTCCTTGCGGCATTCAGGCCGGCAACACCGCCTATGATGACTACCCGTGTATCCCTGCTTGCTAATATACTCACGATTCTGTCCTGATTAAAAAGTTATAAGTTCCTTTATAATTGGTAGTTAAGGATACCGTTGCCTTACGAGTTCAGTGCGAGGTCAACAATATCGGTCATCGGCATACTGCGGTCGTACACATGGATGTCAAAGCCCTCGTCCTGCAGTTTTCTGATGGCGGCAAGTCCCTGATTTTCGTTCGGACCACCCCTTCTCACCCAGATTTTCACATTTTCGAGATAGCCTTTCGATTTGCTTTCGCGGAACCCGTTGATAATACCGTTGAAGGTCGCCTTGACGTCGGTGAAATTGGCGATGGCGCCGCCGACAATGATATGCTTGATGTTCGGCAGGGCGCATACGGTTTCCGTCAGGGCCTCAACCGCCCAGTCCGACGGATCGCCGGAATATTCGGCGTAGTTGGCGATGGTGCCGCCTCTGGCCACCACGGCATCGGAATAGAACACCGAAGCGCCGCCGCCGGCTGTCAGAAGGGCGACTTCACCACCGGGTACCTCGACGAATTTTACCGAACCCTTGATGCGGGCGTCGATCTCCATGATCTGCAGCTCGGCTTCGGTGAAGGGGCGTCCGATTTCCGAAACCGGCTTGAAATCCCAGTCGGCATGACGGAAGCGGGCATCGTAGTCCACATTCATGACCGCGTCGAGTGCGGCAAAGCGCATGTCGCTTTTGCGGATGACGAGCGGATTGATCTCAATGGACTGCGCATCTTCGTTGTCGAAACAGAGCACGAGGCGCGATACGATTTTGCCGACCCGTTCGGCTATTTCGCCGGTAAAACCGGCTTCACCAGCAAATTCCGTGAGTCGCTCGACGGAGGGATTCTCGTCGATGGGAATGAAAAGACGGCGAACCGTGTCCCAGTTCTCCTCGATATCTACACCGCCCCTGTTGGAGAGCAGTACTTCGGCACCGTCACGGTTGCCGTTGATACAGAGATAGTACTCTTCGTCGTGTTCGAGCATCTCGGCGACAATGACCTGGCGGATGACCGCAGTGCCGATTTCGCGTCCGATCATCTCGCGGGAAGCGGCTACGGCCTCTTCAAGATTCAGGCCGAGCTTGACAAGGCCGAGCTTGAAACGGCCGCCGATAGCCTCGTGAGCCTTGACAACAAGTTTTGATTCTCTCAGCCATTTATTAGCTTCACCAAGTTGTTCAAGCCGGTTCGGGTCCATGATAACCACATAGTTAGGCACGGGAATGCCCCACTTGTTAAATAGTTTCATAGCCGGCCCTTCAAGTATCTTAGCCATACTATAGATTTGTTTATATGTTTTGGGTAAATGAAATAAACAAAGAAAAGCGCAAGATTTTAAGTTAACTATATTTCGATGTAATCCAATAGTTTAGAATTGTTAATTTTGCGAAACTTCACGAAAAGCCTGTTTATATGAACGATTTTCTCTTCTGGTGGCAACACCTGCCTTCACAGATGAATCCCGTGATTATATCATTGGGAGGATTTGCCGTTCGGTGGTACGGCATGATGTACATTATCGCCTTTGCGGTGGTCTGGCTGCTTACGCTCTACCGCATGAAAACCGAAAAAACAGGATTCGACCGCCAGTTTGCCGGTGACGCACTGACCTGGGCCATGGTTGGGGTCGTGCTTGGCGGTAGGCTGGGTTATATCCTTTTCTACGGGCTCGGCGGCTTTTTTGCCGACCCGCTCGGAACGCTTCTGCCCTGGAGCTCGACATCGGGTGGATGCAGCTTTGCGGGCATTACGGGCATGTCCTATCACGGCGGCGTGATCGGCGTGGTGCTGGCCATGTGGTTTTTTTCCCGTTCGCAGAAAAAGGGATTTTTCGAAACATTCGATCTCTTCATTCCCTCCCTTCCGCTCGGCTATACCTTCGGACGGCTCGGAAATTTCATCAACGGCGAACTGTACGGACGGGTCACCGATGCGGCCGTCGGCATGTATTTTCCCCTGGCGCCAACGGTGGAGCTTCGCCATCCCTCTCAGCTTTACGAAGCGTTTTTAGAGGGTATCGTCATGTTTGTCATCCTCTGGGCCCTGCGCAAAAGGTCTCCGTATCCGGGATTTCTTTCGGGACTCTACCTGTTCGGTTACGGGTTCGTCCGCTTTTTCATCGAATATTTCCGCGAACCCGATGCGCATCTCGGTTTCGTGTTCCTGAACTTTTCCATGGGGCAGGTGCTCTGTTTTGCGATGATGCTGGCCGGAGCGGCTGTCCTGCTCCTGCAGAAAAAGCCGTCACCGGGGCGTTAGAAGCACCTCTTCCCCGCTGCCGAAGCACCGTTTCCGAACGATCAGCATCACGATGATCGAAGTTATCGCCGTCGAGCCTACCAGCATGAACATCACCACAATCTGGTAGCGGATGGCGATAAGCGGGTCGGTTCCCGAGAGGATCTGCCCCGACATCATGCCGGGAATGAAAACGAGTCCTACTCCCATCATCGCGTTGATGGAGGGAATCATGCCGGCCGTGACCGCATTCCTGAACACGTCATCGCTTGCCTCGCGATAGTTGGCGCCGAGCGCCAGTTTCATTTCCACCACTTCCCGCTGCTGTCGAAGGTCACGGAACAGCCGCTCAAGCGCAATGGCGATAGCCGACATCGAGTTTCCTATCACCATTCCTCCGGTGGGGATGAAATAGCGCGGTTCCCACCAGGGAGTGGTGCCGACAATCAGGCCTGAAACGAACATTGCCGTCGCGAAGTAGGTGACGAGCATGGTGAGAAAGGTCGGCAGGATATACGACACCTGCTTCTCCTTTACCCGTCCCCTGACGATGAACATGGCCGAAACCACCATGACCGCAAAAACCGCAACAGTCAGAAGCAGGCTTTCCGATCCGAGGATGAAGGTGAGCACATACCCCATGAGAAAGAGCTGTGCGAAGGTACGCACAGCTCCGACCGCGATATCGCGATTGAGCCCCAGATGGTAGATGAAGGAGCTTGCCTGGGCGATAATGATAAAGGTAAAGGCAAGCAGCAGCTTTCCCGTCGAGATATCGATGATACCATTCATGGCGCAAGCGTGAGTTTCCGGTTTTCGAGCATGAAGGTCAGCGTTTTTACACTTTCAGGCCGGTAATCGCTGTGAGTGACGCTGACGATCGTCATCTTTTTTTCCCTGTTGAGGCGTTCCATGATTGAAAAAACCATTGCGGCGCTTTCAGGGTCGAGCGCCGATGTGGGCTCGTCGAGCAGCATCATTTCGGGCTCCTGCAGGATCGAGCGCATGAAGGCCAGACGCTGTTTTTGGCCGGAGGAGAGCTTCAGGGCCGACTGCTCGAGGGTGACGCCGCCGAGATAGAACTCGTCAAGCATACGGTAAAGCGTATCGGGCTGCGGCACCGGTTTTTTGCTGTTGGCCCTGAAGGAGAACGGCAGCAGCAGGTTCTCGCCGACCCGGGCATCGACCATCTGCGGAATCTGGGCCACATAGCTTATCGATGAACGGAGTTCGGCCGGGGGAATGGTTGCAACATCCCGGCCCATGAAGTGAATCGTGCCGCTCTGCTGGCGGTTCAGGCGGCAGACGAGACGCAGCAGCGTGGATTTGCCGCTTCCCGAAGGGCCTTTTATCAGAACGAACTCCCCGCTCCGGACGGCAAGATCGAGCTCCTCGAAGACGGGAACAGGAGCGCCTTCATAGGTGAAGGTGAGGTTTCTGATTTCAAGCAGCGGCTGGTTCATGGGGTCCGGGTATCTTGAAAAGATCGATAAATAGACGTTTATTAAAAGGAACCCCTGAAGCAGGTAATACGGCAAAAGGGCGCCTACGGCAAGTCGCCCTGAAATATAACGAGAACACAGCTTATGCAGGCACCCGAAGAACGACTCGGCTCATTTTATCTCGGCGCGGAATATGACCTCGCTTCCTCGCAGCGCCTCGAGAAACCCGTCCATTACGATGCGCGGGACCTTACAACCCATGCGGTCTGCGTCGGCATGACCGGAAGCGGCAAAACCGGCCTCTGCATCGGCCTGCTCGAAGAGGCTGCGCTCGACAGGGTTCCGGTTATTCTGGTCGACCCCAAGGGGGATATGACCAATCTTCTCCTGCAGTTTCCGGATCTGCTGCCTGAAAATTTCCTTCCCTGGATCAATGAAGACGATGCGCGGCGCAAGGGGAAAAGCCCCGAAGAGCTCGCCTCCTCAACCGCCGAACAGTGGAAAACCGGACTTGCCGACTGGGGAATAACTCCCGACAGGATACGGCAGCTGGGCCAGAGTGCCGACTATACCATATACACGCCCGGTTCCGAAACCGGCGTGCCGGTCAGCATTCTCGGCAGCCTTGCCGCTCCCCGGCTCGATTTCGAGGAACATGCCGAAACCGTCCGCGAG
Source organism: Chlorobium sp. (assembly GCF_021740465.1). Lineage (GTDB taxonomy): Bacteria > Bacteroidota > Chlorobiia > Chlorobiales > Chlorobiaceae > Chlorobium. Next base: position 105,114 of record NZ_JAIOZR010000003.1, read on the forward strand.
CGCATCAGCGGCACGGTAAGCGCCCTGCTCGGACTGGCCGGCATCAAGGCCGATCCCACCAGAAGCCGCGAATCGATTCTCCTGGCCGGCATTTTCGAACACTTCTGGAAAAAAGGCCGGGATCTCGATCTGGCGGCCCTCATCACCTCGATCCAGAATCCGCCCATGCGGCAGGTCGGGGTTTTCGACGTCAACACCTTTTATCCCGAGAAAGAGCGATTCGAGCTTGCCATGGCCTTCAACTCCCTGATCGCCTCCCCTTCCTTCCAGAGCTGGCTCGAGGGGGACCCGCTCGATATCGACCGTATGCTCTATACCTCCGAAGGAAAGCCGCGTCACAGCATCTTTTATCTGGCCCATCTTTCGGAGAGCGAACGGATGTTTTTCGTCACGCTGCTCCTTGAAAACGTGCTGACCTGGACCCGTGCGCAATCCGGCACCTCCAGCCTCCGGGCGCTGCTCTACTTCGACGAGGTTTTCGGGTATCTTCCCCCCGTTGCCGAACCCCCCTCCAAACGTCCCCTGCTTACGCTGCTCAAGCAGGCCCGGGCTTTCGGAGTGGGCTGCGTACTGGTAACGCAGAACCCGGTCGACCTCGACTACAAGGGCCTTACCAACACCGGCACCTGGTTCATCGGCAAGCTGCAGGCCGAACGCGACAAGCAGCGGGTGCTCGAAGGGCTCAAAAGCGCCATTTCCGAGGCCGGAGGATCAGGAGGCTCCGTCGACTACGACAGCATCATCAGCCAGCTCGGCAACCGGGTTTTTCTTTTGCACAATGTTCACGAAGACCGTCCGGTCGTCTTTCAGACCCGATGGGCTATGAGCTATCTCTCGGGGCCGATGACGCGGCCGCAGATCAAAAAACTCATGGCCTCACGCAAGGGAGCCTCGGGAGTTGCGGAGCCTGCAGCCCTCGCCGCCGCTCCTGCGCCGGCGCACTCCACCGTCGATGCGCGCGCGGGCGGCAGCGTCGGTGCACTTCCCTACGGATTCACGGCAAAACCTCCCGGACTCGACCCGTCGATCCGGCAAGTGTTCGTGCCGGTCCGATTCGACGCCCGTACGGCTCTCGAAAACCATGCCCGTCATACGGGAAGCGTTCCTGCGGTGCAATCAGAACAGCTGGTCTATGAACCGGCGGTCGTAGGTTCGGCGGCGGTCTCCTTTTCCGACCGGAAGCGTGCAATAAGTGAAAATCGGCGTCTGGTAACGGCGCTCTTTCACTCCGGCCCCCCGGCCGGAGCGGCTTCGTGGGAAGGGTGCGAAACGCTTGGCGGGGCGCAGGAGTCTCTTTGCGACACGCCCGACAGTCGTGCCTGGGCATTCGCGTCGCTTCCGGAAAACCTCAGCACAGCACGCAATCTCGCGGCTTTCGGAGAGCCCTTTGCCGACTGGCTCTATCTGCACTCCCGTTTTCAGCTGACCGTTCATGCGGAAACAGGGCTTTTCCGCCGCAGTGGCGAGAGTGAGAGGGATTTTGCCATACGCCTGCAGCAGGCCGCAAGGGAAAACCGCGACCGGGAGGTCGATGCGCTTGAAAAGAAGTATGAGCCGCAGCTGGAGCGCATACGCGAGAAGATCCGAAAGGAGGAACGGGAGCTGGCCCAGGACGAAGCCGAACACCAGAGCCGCAAAACCAGCGAACTGGTCGGGCTCGGCGAAAGCGTGCTCGGTTTTTTTCTCGGCAGAAAAAGCACCAGGGGCATCGGCAGCGCCCTGAGCCGTCGAAGAATGACCGCAAATGCAAAGGCCGATATAGAGGAGTCCCATGAAACTATAGAAGATCTGCAGCGGGAACAGGAGAAGGTTAGTGCGGAAATGCAGGCACGGGTCCAGGAGATTTCCGCAAAGTGGGAACACCCCGAAAGCGCCCTCGCCGGCGAAGAACTGGCTCCGCGGAGAAGTGACGTATCGGTGCATTTCGTCACGCTCGGATGGCTACCCTCCTGGAGACTCTCTGTTGCCGGCCCTGACGGGCCGACGACACTCACCCTGCCTGCCTACGAGCTTGCTGGTGCCGAAACCTGAAAAATGTTTCCGGCGGGAGCGACGAACCTCCCGCCGGAACGGAAAAACGGTGCAAGGAGCCTTCCTCAGGACCTGCGCAAAAAGAAAAAGCCGACAGCGGCAATAACCGCAAGGGCGACGCCCCAGACGGCGATAGGAAAAGCCGCTCCCCCCTGATACATGCTGAATGCGCCGAACAGGAAGAATATGATCGCGGCTCCGATCTGTATGGTTTTTTCGGGCAGTTTCTTTCCGAGCATTTTACCGGCTACGATGGCCAGGCCGTCCGAGAGCACCATGCCGATGGTCGAACCGATCCAGACCGGCAGAAAAGGGTTGTTTGTTGCCAGCGTTATGGTTGAGAGCATGGTTTTATCGCCGAGCTCGGCCATGAAGAACGTTGTAAAGACAAGCCAAAACGGGTGGATGGTTCTTTTGCAGCTCGCATCTTCATCCTCGAGATGATCGCCCCGGAGTGTCCAGAACCCGAAAATGACAAAGGCAATGCCGGCGATAAAGCCGATCCAGTCGGCGGGAAGGCGGGCACCGAGGAACCAGCCGATGCCGGCGGAAAAAACATGAACCGCAAGCGTGGCCCAGAAGATGCCCCAGAGAACGGTTTTCGTATTGTAGCAGGTGGCGAGCGTCAGGGCGACAAGCTGCGTCTTGTCGCCGAGTTCAGCCAGAAAGATCATGACGAGCGAGAGCCAGAAAGCGTCCATAACCGGAGGTTAGCGTTGCCTGATTATTCAGGTAGTCCGTTCACAAGGCGGATCGACCGGAACGCCCTTTCCTTGCGGATAAAAAGAGGCACAAGTATAGCGGAAAAAACGGGGTTTTAAAAGTCGGGAAGTGCGTTTTTCCTGGAGCCGATGCGTGGCTTTACTGAACGGTTTTTTCGATTCCCGCAGTTTCAATGCCCCGGCTCCGCAGTTTTTCGATGATTCCGTCATAAACTTCCGGGCCCATATAGGGGGTGCGGCTGAGCACCCACAGCCCCGATCCGGTAGTATTGGAAACGACCGCCCACGAGTAGTCCGCTGCCAGCTCGATGACCCGGTAATCGGCACTGATGAGGCTGAAAAAGCGCACCTTGAGCCATGCGTTGCCGCTCCCGGAAACAGGAGTGCCCTGGGCCTTTATCGAAACCGTCTTTCCGTGCCGGCGACAGGAGTTCACGACCCGGACCTTTCCTTCCGGCGTGAGGGTATACTCCGCCTTGGTGTTGGTACACCTTTTCTGCCGTTTTCGTGGAACCGAAGCGGCTTCATACCAGGTACCGCAATAACGCGCTACATCTACCCCTTCAACGGTATGCAGTAATGGCGGGATACGGGTTTTCTTTCTGAAAAACGACATGGCAATATGGCTTATGATCAAATCCGGCGAAGGAAAATACCCTCCAGCACACTCTCCCGGAACGGAAGGCTCTCCTCTCTGCGCCCTTTTCTCTCTCTCAATCAGGAAACCCGGAACTCCGGCGATAAGTTTCAGAATTTTACGCCCGGCTTTTTCCCGCTTTGCCTCCCGCCCTGAAATGTTAAATTAACGGCAACCCACGGCTCCCTGTGGAGAAAGCCTTTTTTTATCAACCAGCATTGTCGTCCATGCCGCATATGAGACTCAGAGAGGCCGTAACCGCCGACATCGAACGATGCTCCGAACTGCTCGGCATTCTGTTTTCGGCAGAGCGCGAATTCGCACCGGATCCCGCTGCCCAGAGACGCGGCCTGCAACTCGTTCTCGACAGCCCGCAGACCGGACGGGTGTTTGTGTGTGAAACCGGGGGCAGGATAGCCGGCATGGTGATGCTGCTCTTTACCGTCAGCACCTTTCTCGGAAAGAGGGTAGCCCTGCTCGAAGACATGATTGTCGATCCGGCCTTCCGCGCGCAGGGTATCGGTTCCCGGCTTGTCGGCCACGCCGTAGCCTTTGCCCGCAGTGAGGGTCTGGGCAGAATAACCCTTTTGACGGACCACGACAATACCCTTGCCAGGGAATTTTATCACCGCGCGGGCTTCGCGGCATCCTCGATGGTGGTGCTCAGAAAATCGCTTGACGATCAAGGAGAAACCCCATGACCGGTTGCTGGCAATGCCGGGAGTGCGGCTATCTTTACGATCCAGCCGAAGGTGACCCCGAAAGCCGGGTCCCGCCGACAACAACTTTTGAGCGGCTTCCCGGAAGCTGGTGCTGCCCGGTATGCAGCGAAAGCAAAGGTGGCTTCGAACCTATGATCGCCGGCTGAACGGCTCAGTTGGTTTTTTTGTCGAGCGAATGGCTTACGGCAATAGCCGCGGCCTTGCGGGCCGGATAGATGCTCACCAGAACGCTCAGAGCAACCGCGGTCAGGCCGACGGCGAGAAAGTCGGCGGCATTCATGCTTACCGGGTAGGACTGGATGATGAATGCGCTTTGCGAGGGCAGCCGTACAATACCGTACAGCTCCTGCAGCCGGCAGATGCCCCATGCTGCAAGCGACCCGATAGCGGTTCCCGCTAAACCGGTCATGGTGCCCTGGATCAGAAAGATCCCCATGAACTGAGGCCTTTCCAGACCGAGACACCGGAGGTAGAACAGCTCTTTCTGCTTGTCGATAGCCGTCATGGCAAGGGAACCGGTAAGGCTGAGCGCGGCAACAAGCACCACCAGCATCAGGACGCTGAAGCTCGCCCATTTTTCCAGCTGCATAACCGCGAAGATATCCCCGTATTTCTTTTCCAGGGACCTCAGGGTGCAGCTCTGCGCAAAAGGCGTGCCGGCAATCTTCGCTTCGAGCCGTCTGAGCAGCTTCCGGCCCGACACCCCCTTTTCGGCCCTTATATCGATGCCGGTGTAGCTCTGGCCGCCCAGAAGCAGCACTTTACGGGCAAATTCGTTGGGAGCGAGCACATAGCGGTCGTCGAACAGCTTCTGCAGGGTGAATGTAGAGGAAACCTTTGTTTCAGGAATTCTCAGAGCGGCAAGCATATAGGGTTCGGAAAGCATTTCAAGGCCGACGCTGATCAGTTCGGGACTGAACAGCCTGACTTCGCTGAAGGGCGAAAGCCCCAGACGTCCGGCAAGCAGATCTCCTGCAGAAACCGTCTCTTCACTGAAAAAGGGCCGAACGCTCGATGTTCGGCGCATCAGTTCTCGCTGGGCTCCCCTGCTGAGACCCCGTATCATGACCAGCTCGCTTTTCCCTCCGTCCCCAGCAGACATGATCGCCTCCCCTTCGGCAAACGGTTCGGCGGCCGCAACGCCTTCGACGGCAGCCAGGGACTGAAGCAGGCTGTCGCTGACGGCCACGCCCTGGCTGCCGGTTCGGGAAACCAGCTGAACCTCCCCTTCGATAGTGGTGAACATGTCGTATGCGAGCCTCTGAAAGCCGTTCAGGACGCTCATCACGATAAGCAGGGTGCTGACCCCCACGATGATCCCGGCAAGGCTGATCGCCGAGATCACGTTGATAATCCTGAATCGTTTGCGCGCAAAGCTGAACCTGCGGGCAATCCATAATGCTGTTTTCATAGAAGGAAAAATTGGATCAGGTGGTCAGTGCCGTACCGGGATTGAGCGATGAAGCGATTCTGGCCGGTATGAAGGCGAAAAGCATGGTCAGCAGAATAACGGCTACACCTACCATAAGGTAATCGAGGGGATCGACCATCAGCGGCACATACTTGATGAAATAACTCTTCTCGGGAAGGGTTATGAGATGAAAACGCTGTTCGAACAGGGTCAGCGAGAGGGCGACGGCGGCTCCGGCAGCCACTCCGGCGAGCGAAATGAGAAGGGACTGCCCTAAAAAAATCAGCCTGATTTTCCGGGGCTCGAGCCCCAGGGCGATCAGCATGCCGATCTCACGGGTTTTTTCGATAACCAGCACCAGAAGCGTCGAGATGATGTTGAATACCGCAACGACAGTAATGGTAATGATGAGCAACGGAGAGATGTTCTTCTGCAGCTTGAGCCACTCGAAAAGGTTTGCGTAGCGCTCGAACACCGTATAGGTGTAGAACGGAAAACCGAGTTTTCGTGCCAGTTCCCCGGAAACGGTGCCGATATCTGCCAGATCCCTCACACGGACATCGTAACCGCTGATCATGTCGGGATGAAAGCGCTCCTGAATCTCGTCAAGCGAGGCTATAACCACCACATCGTCGAAGCCGTCCTGCAGTCCGGTGTCGTAGATGCCGAGGATTGTGCCGGCTTCGAGATCGAGAGAAGCCAAGAGTTCCACGATATCCCGGCTTCCGCCTCCGATCCCCTCTTTCAGCTTCCGGTCCAGTCCGGCAAGCAGTACTTTCTGGCCGCTTTTCACGCCGAGCTGTTCAGCAAGCGTTTTTCCGATATAAAGGGAGATGGTTCCGTTTTCCGGAAGCTGCTGCCGCCCGTTGCCGGCGATCAGATACCGTTTCAGAAAAACCGTGCGCTCCTGGGCGGTTATTCCCTTCAGTACTACCGGCCGTACCGCCGACGCTCCACGTCTCTCTCCGGGACGGCTGCGGATAATGAAGCTTTTTTCAAGAAAGGGCGAGGCCGAGACGACACCGGGAAAACCTGCGACAAGGCGCTGTTCGTAACGGCTTTCCGGAAAGTACTGCTCGTCGCCCTGACGCACCTGTATGTGCGAGGTAAAGCTGATCAGCTTGCCCTCCACGCTTCCGGCAAAACCCTTGACGATCGAGAGCGTCAGAATAAGTGCGGCAGTGCCTACCGCGATGCCGATAACCGATGCCAGCACGATGAATGCAGGTCTGGACCCGTTTCTCTCCCTGAAGGCGAAGCGCCGGGCGATATAAAGTACCGGATTCATTTGCCCTCATCTCCGCTCTTGATTGCAGAAAATGCGCACACGTTGTTCCGCCCGACGGACTTCGCATGATAGAGCGCCCGGTCGGCATTGTTGACCAGGGTATACCAGTCCTGGGCATCGTCAGGAAAGGTAGCGATACCGATGCTTACCGTCAGGCGCCCACCTGGCTGTTTTTTTTCATGAGCAACCGGTTCAGCACTGATGATCATGCGCAGACGATCGGAAATCTGCATTGCCGTGTCGATTCCCGTCCGGGGAAAGAGCACGGCAAACTCCTCTCCTCCGAAGCGCGAAGGCATGTCGGAGGTGCGGCAGGTGGTTCCGATAATGCCGGCAAGCTGCTCGAGCACCTGATCTCCGGCCACATGTCCGTTCTCGTCGTTATAGAGCTTGAAGTGGTCGATATCGATCATGGCTATCGACACCTTGTCGTCAAGCCGTTTCGAACGCTCGATTTCCATGATGAGATGCTCCTTGAAATGCCGGTAGTTGTACAGATTCGTTTTCTCGTCGCGAATATAGAGCTCGTCGAGCTTCTTGTTTTTCGCAGCGATATCCCGGCAGAAATCGACCATGGTGTCGGTGATAAGGGATATCTCCCATGAATGCGGCGTAACGGCAAGATCGTTCCGGATATCTTCGGCCGTATCATGAATACTCTCCGGAATGTTTTTGTTGATGAGGCTGACTTTACGTGAAAGCCGTGAAAGCGGTATCAGAGTCATGGTATAGTTTATGTAGAACCGTCGCCAGGAAGCAAGGACAAAAACGACAACCAGAAATGAGACCGTCATGACAAAAACGTTACTGATCCATACACAGGCATCGAGTGCACTCTGCAGCTCCTTGTCAGCTTTCTGGGTACTGTTGTCGAGGGCGAGCAGAAATACTTCACGGTTTGCCGCCGAAAAGTAACCTCGATCGTTTCGTTTCCGGATCAGTACACCCGGAATGTCCGGCTTTCCTGCAACGACTGCACTTTCAAGAACCTCATCGAGCATGAACTGCATAACCTTGATCGTTGCGTCGTCATCCATGCTTGATTGGTCACGGCTTTTTTCGAAACCGGCAGCCTTTCCCTTCAGTTCGACAAGATTGCGGTACAGAGTCTGCTTGTGCTGCAGATCCTCGACAAGCAGGTTCCGGTAGAACATGAATCCCCCGATTACAAGCGCCAGAAGCAGGAGAAAGAGTGCGGCCCCGAGAGTGATGCGTTTCAGATGAACCGGCTGATTGATGGGTATTTCACTGCTCATGCTTGTCATTTCAGGATTATGGTTCTCGGCAGTTGCCGGAACGGCGCAAGATAGCTCCGCTCAAAGCCTTTCTGTCCCTCTCTGGAGAGCCACGACCCGAAACCGGCGGCAAGAGGATTGCCGGGAATATAGATGTAGTAAACTATGGTGGCCAGGGGGTATCGACCGTCATAAATATACTGTTCGGAAGGCATTACGGCACTGGAGCCCGCTTTTTCGGATGCAACCGGAAGAATGCGGATCCCGTTCCGCGTCTTTTCGGGAAGGGAAAGGGTGTTCCAGGCCGAAAGGTAGAGCAGGCCGGCGGCAAGAGGATCGGCGGCTGTTTTTTCGACAAGCAGCGAGTCGGAATCGGTCTGCATGGCATGAAGCGTTGTGTTTCCCGTGCCGAGCAGCTGTCGCAGGGTTGCCAGCAGGCGGTAGTCGTTGCGAGCAGTCCACAAAACAAACTCCGCCTTCGACGATTTCCGGGCGGCAAGCACGGCCCCGAGTGCTCCGGTTGTAACGGAATCAAGCGAACTGTTGCGGTTGACAATGCAGATGAGCGCATCACGTGCAACCGGTTCCTTCCGGCCCCCGAGCCTCGGATGCGCAAGCAGGGAGTCCTCTTCCGGCAAAAGCGAGCCGTTGAGGAGCGCGGCACCGGATTCCTTTTTAAGCAGCGTGAGCAGGGTCTTTCCGGTCAGCTCCGGCGTGACGGAAACGACGGCATCGGGATAGTGTGCTGCGAATATTTTTGCCTGTGCGTCGGCCGCTTCGGCAATGGATGCATCGACCGCCAGGCGGAGCTTTCCTGCCGTGGCCGACAAGCGGGCGTCATCGGCGCCGCTATCCGTACGACACCCTGAAATCGACAGGGCAAAGAGAATGGCTGCCACAAATGATCGCGTGAGGGCGACGCCTTTCCCTGTGGCTGCGCAAATGGGCCGCTCCCGGTCTCCGATATCCCCGTTACCTGTAATCATAAAGCATATGATAGCAATACCCCGCGAGAATTGCAGATGAAAAAGCTTTTCCATAAACGAGAACGGAGGTTACAGGAGTGAAAAAAATACCCGCATACTCTTGATAATCCTCCTGAAAAGTGTAATATATTCACATTATTGAATATATATTCAGTGACTGAATGAATATTCATGACCGGTATCCTGTTTTTTCTCTGTTAATTACTTTCAAATATCCTTAAAATTGAATATCATCGCAGGTTTCACGCGGTATGTTCATCCAGTATGCAGAAAAGGTTATGATACAAACAAAGGCGCCCTCCGGGGCACCGTACTCGGTTGCCGTTATCGGAGCATCCGGTTATTCCGGTGCGGAGCTTGTACGCATCATTCTTCGCCACCCCGCCCTGAGGCTTGAGTCGCTCTATGCCTTTTCGCAGGTCGGAAAACGTTTTTCGGATCTCTACCCTTCAATCTCCTGCGACATGGAGTTCCTGCGCTATGAAGGCGAATGCACAAGCGATATCTGCTTTCTTGCCCTGCCTCACGGTGAAGCGCTGAAGATTGTACCGGAACTGCTTGGCCAAGGCAAGATGGTTATCGATCTTTCCGGGGATTTCAGGCTGAAAAACCCGGAAGAACATGAACGTTACTACCAGCAGTCGAAGCCGGCAGGCTCCACCCTTACCTATGCCATGCCCGAACTCTTCAGGGATGCAATATCGCGCTCGACGGCCGTGAGCAATCCCGGCTGCTATGCGACAAGCATCATTCTCGGACTCGCCCCGCTCTTTCATGGTACTGATCGTGCCTTCAGGGTGAGTATGGTAAACTGCACGGCGATTTCAGGTATTTCAGGGGCGGGGCGCACCAGCAAGACCGAGCTGTCGTTCTCGGAAATGAGCGAAAACATGCGTGCATACAAGGTCGGCCATCACCAGCACACTCCTGAAATCATGCAGGCACTCGGCTCTTCGGCTTCCGATCCTTCGTTTGATTTCACCTTTACCCCGGTCATAGGGCCGTTTACAAGGGGCATCTACTCCCTGCTGAACGTTTCGCTCGAAGGCGAAACCGCCGGCAGCACCATCGAGGATCTCTACCGGAAATTTTATGCCAAGGCCCCTTTTGTGAGAGTGCGCAGCAGCATGACCGAAGTGCGCCATGTCGCCCTGACGAACTTCTGCGACATTCATATCGCCAGCGGGCCGGAAAACGGTCGTCTGGTGATTGTTAGCGCCATCGACAATCTGCTCAAGGGAGCGGCGGGTCAGGCCGTGCAGAACATGAACATCATGCTCGGCCTCGAAGAGACGCTCGGACTGTCCTGATACCGGAAAACCATTATTGTACTGCCGTGACACTTAATCTGCACAAAGCACTCGATACCATAAGGGAACTTGCCGCAGCTACACCGTGGCCCGAAACCGTGACTCCCCTGCTCCCGTCCGGACTCGACGAGGCGGGATTCTGGCCTGTGGGGTTCCGTTCCGCCGGGGTTTCGGCCGCCATCAGGTACGACAAACGGGATCTCATGATCCTGCTCTCGGAAAATCCGGCATCGGCAGCCGCGGTCTTCACAACCAATCTCTGCTGTGCCGCACCGGTCATGCACTCCAAAGCCAGTCTGGTGAAGAGCGGGGGCCGCATGAGAGCGATCATCTGCAACAGCGGCAATGCCAATGCGGCAACCGGCTCCAAAGGTCTGGCCGATGCCGAAGCGATGGCCGGAGCAACCGCCGCACTGTTTGGCCTGAAACCCGAAGAGGTTCTGGTCGCTTCCACCGGGGTGATCGGACAGCCCCTGCCGATACCGAAAATTCTCGGCGCGATGAAGGAGCTTCCTGCTGCACTTCTGCGGAACTCCAGCCTCGATGCAGCCGAAGCCATCATGACCACCGATACCTTTCCGAAGTTTCTCTCACTCGACATCCGCCTTTCAGGCGGCACGGCAAGAGTGAGCGGCATCGCAAAAGGGTCCGGCATGATCTGCCCGGACATGGCAACCATGCTCGCATTTCTTGCCACCGATGCGGCAATCGAACCGGATCTCCTGCAACGAATGCTCCGGAACGCCAACAGGAACAGCTTCAATGCCATAACCGTTGACGGTGATACCAGCACCAACGATATGGTGTCGATCCTTGCCGGAGGAAACGGCCCGTCCGTTTCCGAAGGAAGCAGGGACGCGGAAATCTTTTCCGAAGCTCTCGAACTGCTCATGACCTTTCTTGCAAAGCTCATCGTCATTGACGGCGAAGGCGCCACGAAACTTGTCGGAATCCATGTCGAGGGAGCTCTCTCGGACCGGGAAGCTGCAATGGCGGCAAAAACCATAGCGAACTCCCCTCTCGTCAAAACCGCCCTGCATGGCCAGGACGCCAACTGGGGCAGGATCATGGCTGCCGCCGGCCGATCCGGAGCTTTTTTCAGACAGGAGGAGGCAGAGATCCTTTTTAACGGCCTCTCCATTCTCAAGGCGGGCTTCAATGCCGATTTTTCCGAAGAGGATGCCGCGGCGATTCTGAAAAAGCCCTCCTATACCATGACCGTCCGTCTCGGAAACGGACCGGGAACGGCAACCATCTGGACCTGCGACCTGAGCAAGGAGTACATCGAAATCAACGGCAGCTACCGAAGCTGATTTTTTTACCTGAAACCGCAATTGTAATCAAAAGCATGAACCCTTTGTGCAGCGAATTCGCCTCCGCAAGAAAGGCTCCCGAAGCGGCTATCGGCCAGGTGCTCATCGAGGCACTGCCCTATATCCGCAAGTTCGAGGGCAAGACATTCGTCATCAAGTACGGCGGCTCCGCCATGAAAGACGAGGTGCTCAAGAACAGTTTTGCCCAGAACGTCACCCTTCTGAGAAAAGTGGGCATCAATGTCGTACTGGTGCACGGCGGAGGAGACGCCATCACCCGTACCGCCAGGAAGCTCGGGCTTGTATCGCAGTTCGTTCATGGCAAGCGAGTCACCGACAGGGAGATGATCGATGTCGTGCAGATGACCCTTGCCGGCAAGGTAAACCAGGATATCGTGCGTCTTCTGAGCGAACATGGAGGCAAGGCCGTAGGGGTCACCGGCCTCGATGCCGACACCATCCAGGCCGTTCCCGGCCCAAACGCTGAAACGCTGGGGCTTGTGGGAGACGTTGAGGCGATCAACACCGGCTATATCGATCTGCTCTGCCGGGCCGGACTCATTCCGGTTATCGCTCCCATCGGGTACGATCATAAGGGTAACATCTACAATATCAACGCCGATGACGCGGCAAGCAGCATCGCCATTGCGCTGAAGGCGGAAAAGCTTATCTATGTCAGTGACGTCGAGGGAATACAGGTCGGCGAGCGGATATTGAAAACCATCTGCAAATCTGAAGCTGCCGATTTTATCGAACAGGGCATTATTTCCGGCGGCATGATCCCGAAAGTGCTTTCGGCATTCAAGACCCTCGACGGCGGCGCAGGTAAAATCCATCTGATAGACGGCAAATTCACACACTCCCTGCTGCTCGAGATTTTTACCCATGAGGGGGTTGGAACACAGTTTATCGCCGAACAGGATAACGATCAACCAGAAAACAGGTAATACAACCGTTATGGAACAGGCTAAGAAACAGGCTTATGCCGGAAAACGTGATTTCCTCGGTTTTTCCCGGCTCGATGCGGCCAAGGTCATTGAGCTTTTCGATTACTCCCTTCATATCAAGCAGAAAAGGCGGGAACACGCTGCAGAAAACACCTTTCTCCCTCTGAAAGGCAAGACTGTAGCCATGATTTTCAATAAGCCCTCTCTGCGCACCAGAGTCTCGTTCGAACTCGGCATTCATGAACTTGGCGGCTATGCGATCAATCTCGAAGGAAAATCGATCGGCGTCGGTTCCAGAGAGTCCGTAGAAGACATCGCCCGCCTGCTCTCCCGCTACAACGACGCTATCGTAGCCAGACTGCATGAACACAGCATCATCGAGGGACTTGCCACACACTCCTCCGTTCCGGTCATCAATGCCCTGACCGACCTGTCGCACCCCTGCCAGGTGCTTGCCGATGCTTTTACCCTGTACGAAAGGGGTTTGTGGCACGAAGGCATCAAGGTTGTCTTTGTCGGAGACGGCAACAATGTCGCAAACTCATGGATCGAGCTCGCCGGCATTCTTCCATTCCATTTCGTGCTTGCATGCCCCGAAGGGTACACCCCCGACGAAGGCCTGCTTGACGCCGCCCTTGCAGCGGGCATCAGCCGTATCGAAGTCACCCACGATCCCGAAGCTGCAGCAACAGATGCCGACGTGCTCTATACCGACGTCTGGACGAGCATGGGACAGGAGGATGAACTTGAGGAACGACTGAAAATTTTCGCCCCCTTTCAGATCAACAGCCGCCTGCTCTCCCTGGCAAACTCCTCCGCCGTGGTCATGCACTGCATGCCGGCGCACCGCGGCCAGGAAATTACCGCTGAGGTGATGGACGGACCGCAGTCGGTAATCATCGACGAAGCTGAAAACCGGCTGCATGTTCAGAAAGCCCTGCTCGTGAAACTGCTCAATCACGAAGAGTACCGGAAATTTCATCTCACGCACCGTCTGCTCAATGCAGCAAGGAACATCAAAGCCTGAGTGGCGATGAACAAACAGGCACGGCAACTGAAAATCCGGGAGACGCTCCGTCTTCATGAGGTCGGTAACCAGCACGATCTTATCCGACTGCTTGAAGTGGCCGGCATCAAGGTGGCACAGGCAACCCTGTCGCGGGACTGCACGGAACTCGGCGTTGTCCGCTCCAGAAGCAGGGGCGGGTACCGGCTGGTTCTGCCCGAGGAGAATCCCGGCAATATCATCAGGGGTCTGGTCGGGGTCGAGGTACTCTCCATCGAGTCGAACGAAACAGCGGTCATCATCAAAACCCTTCCCGGAAGGGCGCATGGAGTGGGTTCATTTCTCGATCAGATGAAAAACTCACCTGTTCTCGGCACCATTGCCGGTGACGATACCGTCCTGGTGATTCCCCGTTCAGTATCGCAGATTTCCCAGGTGATATCCTATATTCAAGAAAATCTTTCCAAAAACTGATAATCAATCACGCAACGCATGAGTAAGGAAAAAATCGCACTTGCCTATTCCGGTGGTCTGGACACCTCCGTGATGATCAAATGGCTTAAAGACAAATACGACGCAGAAATCGTTGCCGTCACCGGCAACCTCGGTCAGCAGAAAGAGATCGAAAACCTCGAGTCCAAAGCCTACTCCACGGGAGCCTCGGCATTCAGGTTTGTCGACCTCCGCAAGACCTTTGTCGAGGAGTATATCTGGAAAGCCCTCAAAGCGGGCGCTCTGTATGAGGATGTCTATCCCCTGGCCACGGCTCTCGGTCGTCCGCTGCTCGCCAAGGCGCTTGTCGATGTGGCTCTCGAAGAGAACTGCACCATGCTTGCGCACGGCTGTACCGGAAAAGGCAACGACCAGGTACGCTTCGAGGTCACCTTTGCCTCGCTTGCTCCCCACCTGAAAATGCTCGCTCCGCTGCGCGAATGGGAGTTCACCTCTCGTGAAGCTGAAATTGCCTATGCGCTCGAACATAACATTCCGGTGTCCGCAACCAAGAAAAGCCCTTACTCCATCGACGAGAACATCTGGGGCATCAGCATCGAATGCGGCGTGCTCGAGGATCCGATGGTAGCTCCTCCGGAAGATGCCTACCAGATCACCACATCGCCGGAAAAAGCCCCCGACAGCGCATCCGTCGTTGAAATCGCCTTCGAGGCCGGTGTCCCGGTCTCGCTCGACGGCAAGCCGATGGGCGGCCTCGAGATGATCATGAAACTTAACGACATCGGTGCGGCAAACGGCGTCGGCCGTCTCGACATGATCGAAAACCGGGTTGTAGGCATCAAATCGAGGGAGATCTACGAAGCTCCTGCGGCAACAATCCTGCACTTCGCCCACCGCGAACTCGAACGCCTTACGCTTGAAAAAACCGTCTTCCAGTACAAGAAGAACATCAGCCAGGACTACGCCAACATCATCTATAACGGCACCTGGTTCTCCCCGATGCGCAAGGCCCTCGACGCTTTCGTTGACGAGACCCAGAAGCCGGTAACCGGCCTGGTTCGCCTGAAACTCTACAAGGGCACCGTATCCCTGCTCGGCAGAAATTCGCCGAACTCCCTGTACAACGAAGAACTGGCAACCTATACCGAAGCCGATACCTTCAACCACAAGGCTGCGGCAGGCTTCATTCACCTTTACGGTCTTGGCCTGAAAACCTTCAGCGAGGTCAATCCCGGCCTGTGACACCGGGAAACCGTAAGCGCTCCTCTGAGCATCCGCCAGGGGAGCGCTTACGTGCCAGCTGTTTTTTCCGTTAGAACGATCTTGCAAACAACACGACGTTTTCATGAGCAACAAGAAAGAACTTCTCTGGCAGAGCCGTTTTTCAGAACCGTTCGACCCTGACGCGCTGCGCTTCTCTTCATCGGTTCATGTCGACAAGGCTCTCTTCAGGGAGGATATCGAGGGCTCGACAGCCCATGTCACCATGCTTGCAGAAGAGGGAATCATCACCCCGGAGGAGTCCCTGCAGATTATCGTCGGCCTCAGGGAGATCGGGACGGAACTCGAAACCGGAGCCCTTGTACCACACTGGGAGGATGAGGACATCCACACGGTGATCGAAAACCGGCTGAAAGAGAAAATCGGAGCGGCGGCCGGAAAGATACACTCGGGAAGAAGCCGGAACGATCAGGTGGCAACCGACACCCGGCTCTACCTCCGCCGGCAGATCCGCACGCTCGACGGAGCACTGCAGGGACTGCAGAAAGTTCTCGTCTCAAAAGCCGAAGCCTGCAGGGATACCATTATTTTCGGTTACACCCATCTGCAGCGTGCCCAGCCGATCTCAGCCGGGCACTACTATCTTGCCTATTTCAACATGTTCCGCCGCGACCGCGACCGTCTTGCCGATCTCTTCAAACGGGTGAACATCTCACCCCTCGGCGCGGCAGCCTTTGCCGGAAGCACACTTCCGCTCAATACCGAAAGAAGCGCCGTGCTGCTCGACTTCGACGGAGTCTTCTCCAACAGCATCGATGCAGTAAGCGACCGGGATATCGTGATCGAGTTCATTTCAGCCTGTTCGCTGATCATGATGCATCTGTCGCGCTTTGCCGAAGATCTGATTCTCTGGAGCTCCTACGAGTTCGGCTACCTTGAAATCAGCGATGCCTTTGCTACAGGATCATCGCTCATGCCGCAGAAAAAGAACGCCGACATCGCCGAACTGGTAAGGGGAAAAACCGGGAGGGTGTACGGCAGTCTGGTCGCCATGCTCACCATCATGAAAGGACTCCCCCTCTCCTACAACCGCGACATGCAGGAGGACAAGCCGCCGCTTTTCGACAGCGCCGAAACGACCATCGAGTGCGTCTCGATTTTCGGAAAGCTGCTCGAACACACGACCCTCAGGGAGGAACGGCTTGCAAAACTGACCGCCGAGGATCTCAGCCTCGCCACCGAAATCGCCGAGTATCTGGTCAGGAAACAGATGCCGTTCAGGGATGCGCACCGTGTTACCGGCAGGATCGTCTCCCACAGCATTTCTTCAGGTAAAACCCTTCCGAAGATAACGCTGGAAGAGTACAGGACCTTTTCCATGCTTTTCGAAGACGACCTCTACCTTGCCCTCAAACCAGAAGCGAGCATCATGGCAAAAAAGACCCGCGGGAGCTGTTCCTTCAGTTCCGTGGATGCACAGCTTGAAGAGGCAAAAAAGCTGCTGTAAAAATCGAGGGTTAAAAACAGAGAAGGGCTGCCGGTTATAGACAACCCTTCTCTGTTTTAGCCGTTCCTCAGTTTATCGACAATGCTCTCCTTGGAGGAGCGCCCGCCTGCCTGGATTTTTTCAGCTCCACCAGCATGCTCATGATTTCCGCAGAACGGTTAAGCATGAAATCCCTGCTGCTGTCCATGACGCTGTCGGGATCACTCATCCATCGTTTTTCTATTCTCTTCAGCTCTTCATTTTCCGCCTTGTAGGCAGCCTCGTTAAGGGCGACCAGCTTTCTTTTCCTGATACGGTTCAGAATACCCAGATCCCGGAGATACTCCCGGCTTGTTCTGTTCTGAAGCGAGGCAGCATGATAGTTCTGCCTGAGATGCAGTATCTCGTCACGTGAGATATCGGAAACGGGACGGTAGAAGGTTCTTGAAATCGTGCTCCAGGGAAGACTGCTGGTATAGGTGTTCTCTCCGATCGAAGCGTTGTCGATCAGTGAGGGAATCGCAATGTCCGGAGAGACCCCCTTGTGCTGGGTGCTGCCTCCGGAAATCCGGTAAAACTTCGCGATCGTCAGCTTCAGCTGACCGAGATCGGTCTGCTTCGAGAGAAAGCTGAAAGGCCGACTCAGCTTGACCAGGCTTTGAACCGTGCCTTTGCCGAAGGTCTGCTCGCCGACAATGACTCCCCGACCGTAATCCTGTACCGCAGCGGCGAAGATTTCCGATGCCGAGGCGCTGTAACGGTTTACCAGCACGGCAAGCGGGCCGTCATACATCACCCGCTTATCCTCGTCGCGCAGAACCATTTTTCCGCCTGAAGAGTTGCTGATCTGTACAACCGGTCCGCTCGGGATAAACAGTCCGGTAACCTTTACCGCTTCCTCAAGCGAACCTCCGCCGTTGTCACGCAGATCGATAATCACGCCCGCCACACCTGCGGTACCGAGTTCCGAAAGAATACGGGAGACATCGCGTGTCGTGCTGTTGAAGTTGTTGGCATTGAGTTTCTGCGCCTCAAAATCGAGATAGAACGACGGGATGCTTATAACGCCTATTTTGCGCCCTTCCACATCGATGATGCTCTTGCGGGCAGCCTGCTCCTGCAGATCGACCTTGTCGCGCACCAGCTGAATGACTTTTGCCGGTCCCCTGCCTCCCTGGCTTGCAGGATAGATTTTCAGGCGGATCACGGTTCCTTTGCTGCCCCGGATAAGCTTGACGACATCATTGATACGCCATCCCCGCACGTCAACGATTTCGCCGACAGCTCCCTGCCCGACACCGATAATGCGGTCGGATTTTTTCAGAAGATTGCTTCTGAAAGCCGGTCCGCCGGGAATAACCTCGTTGACCACCGTATATTCGCTCTCCATCTGCAGTTTCGCTCCGATACCCTCCAGCGAACGGCTGAGATCGATCTGAAAGTTCTCGAACTCATCGGGAGAGAAGTAGTTGGTATGCGGATCGAAGGAGGTCGTTACCGCATACATGTACGCCTGGAATGCATCGTCGGGTTTCTGCTGGTTGAGAAGCTTGAGGCGGTTGGCATAGGTTTTCGATAGTTCCGTTCGAATGGACTTTTCGTTGCCTTCCGAGTACTTCATACTCAGCCACTGGTATTTGAGCTCTTTTTTCCAGAGAGCCTGTAGCTGGCGCCGATCTGCCGGCCATGGATCGGTTTTGCGGTCAAGGTCGAGAGATTCCGGCCTGGTGAAATTAAAACGTACGGTATCGACCGTGGCTTTCATGAAGCGCATTTTCTCTCTTGAGCGGCGCAGAAACTGGTTGTAAATCGTAAATCCCGTTGTCACGCGGCCCTGGAGAAACTCGTTGTCGAGGCGGTTTCCGTAAGCAGCCTTCAGAGCCGCAACCTCACCGGCAAGGAAATAGCTCCTGGTGCCGTCGAGATGCTCGAGATAGCGCCGGAAAATCTGCTGTGAGAGCGAGTCGTTCACCGGAACCTTGCGGTAGTGGTTTTTCTGGAGATACTGCGTTACATATTTGCCGGCGGCAAGTTGCGTTTCAGTCGGCCTGAGTGGTAAAACAGCTGCGGCGGGTTTGAGCGTTCCGGTGTTTTTGCCAAGGGCCGGAGCTGTACAGCTTAATGAGACAATGACGGCAATCAGGCTTTTTCTGATGATTGCCGGTGTATGATAATCCATGGTTTATCGGTAGCGACCGCTTGAGTGTTCTTGAATGAGTTCACAAATATATTATATTAACGGGCAGTTAACCCGCTGAATTCTCACGATGCAGGGAAAGTAAAAATTCGACCAAATAATAACAATTAAGCAAACCCTTTCTATGGAAAAGATCTCAGTAAGCTATAAAGAACTTGGACTTGTCAACAGCCGCGAACTTTTCGCGAAAGCCGTCAAGGGCGGTTATGCCATTCCGGCCTATAATTTCAATAATCTCGAGCAGCTGCAGGCTATTATCATGGCCTGTGCCGAAACCGCCTCCCCGGTTATCCTTCAGGTATCCAAAGGCGCCCGAAGCTATGCCAACGAAACCCTGCTCAAGCACCTTGCAAGGGGCGCTGTGGAGTTCGCAGCCGAACTCGGAACCCCTGTTCCGGTCGTACTTCACCTCGATCACGGCGACACATTCGAACTCTGCAAGGAGTGCATTGAATCCGGTTTTTCGTCCGTCATGATCGACGGGTCGCACCTGCCCTATGAAGAAAACGTCGCGCTTACCAGAAAAGTTGTCGAATACGCCCACCAGTACGATGTGACCGTCGAAGGCGAACTCGGCGTGCTGGCCGGCATTGAAGACGAGGTATCCGCTGCCCACCATACCTATACGCAGCCGGAAGAGGTGGAAGACTTCGTTGCAAAAACCGGTGTCGACAGCCTCGCCATCTCCATCGGCACCTCTCACGGCGCCTTCAAGTTCAAGCCCGGTGAAGATCCGAAAATCCGTCTCGATATCCTCGCCGAAATCGAACAGCGCATTCCCGGCTTTCCCATCGTCCTGCACGGAGCATCCTCCGTACCGCAGGAGCTCGTCCAGACCATCAACGAGCACGGCGGCAAACTCAAGGATGCCATCGGCATCAGTGAAGATCAGCTTCGTCTCGCAGCCAAGTCTGCGGTCTGTAAAATCAATATCGACTCGGACGGACGTCTTGCCATGACCGCCGCGGTGCGCAAGGTGTTCGATGAAAAACCCGAAGAGTTCGATCCGCGCAAATACCTCGGACCGGCAAGGGACTCGCTGAAAAAGCTCTATGTCCACAAGATCCTGAACGTACTGGGTTCCAACGGCAAAGCCTGATTCATGCCCGGATGCATCTCAAGCAAAAGGCGCTCTTTTCCGGGAGCGCCTTTTTTTTTGAATTCCGGGCAGTTTGTGCCGGGAAAACAGTCCTAACTGTTGCAGAGCATATCGAGAAACCTGCATGCCGTATAGGCAAGAAGACCACTGCCGGCTTCAAGAGCCCGTTCTTCAGGGTTGAACGTTGGCGAATGCAGGGTATTGCCTTTTTCCTGCTCCGGGGTTCCGGTTCCAATCTGCCAGAAGGTCCCTGGTCGCTCCCGGAGATAGTAGGCGAAATCCTCGGCCGTCATGAGAGGCTCGCTCTGGAGCACGTTCCCGCTTCCGAGATACTCCGAGCATGCCGTCTCGGCCTGCGCGGTGACATGGGGATCGTTTACGAGAGCCGGATAACCGTTCCTGATTTCCAGCTCGGCCTGAACTCCAAAGGCTTCGGCTACATGCATGACCGTCTGGCGAAGCCTCTCCTTGAGAAGCGCCCGCAGATCCTCGTTCATGGTTCTCATGGTGCCCGACATACTCACCTTGCCGGGAATGACGTTGGGGGCGTTGCCGGCGTGAATGGAGGCTATCGAGACAACCGCCGGCTCATGCGGCGGAGCCACCCTGCTGACCAGGTGCTGAACCGCAGTTATGATATGGGCAGCGGCAAGCACGGGATCCGCTGCCTTGTGAGGCGCCGAAGCATGACCTCCCTGACCTGATATCGTGAAGTAAAGCTCATCGGTGGCCGCCATAAAGCTGCCTTTGCAGAGCGCCACCTTTCCGGTTGCGACGTTCGGGAAGCAGTGCTGTCCGATAATGACCGCAGGGTTGAAGCGGCGAAAAAGTCCGGCTTCAATCAGGGGCCTGGCCCCTCCCGGCGCTTTTTCTTCGGCAGGCTGAAAAATCAGCAGCACATCCCCATGCAGTTCCTGTTTCATACCCACAAGAATCTTCGCCGCTCCGAGAAGCATTGCAGTATGCATGTCATGACCGCAGGCATGCATTTTTCCGGGTTCAAGCGAACAGAATCCGTGGCTGTTCTCCTCGGTAACCGGAAGCGCATCGATATCCGCACGAAGGGCGACCAGATTATTGCTGCCCTCACGCTCCCCTTCTCCACTGATGAGGGCCACGACGCCGGTTTCAAGAAAAGGGGGTTCCGGATCGATACCCAACGAGCGCAGATAACCCTCTATCAGCGCCGTGGTTTTCACCTCTTCATAGGAGAGTTCCGGATGAAGGTGTATTTCCCTGCGCAGGGAGACCATTTCCGGAAAAATCTCCGATGCGCGCGTCCGGATCCGCTGTGCAAGTCCGGAAGAATAATCAGTAATCATAAACAGGTAATTAACAGCGTTTACGCTCTTCCCTGGTCGTCGGGATGCATGAAGCCCGTCCGGTTTCTGTTTCTGGAGGGATGTTTCAAGGTACAAATATCGTAACGAAAGGAAAAGCCGGTGGAGGTGCAAAGAGATATCCTGAAAGGTTGGCTATTGTCGGGGTTTTTTTTAAATTCGGATAATAGTGAATTAATTTCCCTTATTACCGATTTTCCGATACCGGAATTCCGGTAAAAAGAAAACATGAACAGCTATGGAAACGGTTCTTTCGCTTGGCCAGCGAGTCAGGCTCCTTCGGGATCATTTAGAACTCCGCCAGGATGAGTTCGGGGCAAGAGTAGGCATTTCAGGCAACAGGATATCGGAAATCGAAAACGGCAAGGGAGGCACAACCGCTTCCGTACTGATGTCACTGTGCAGGGAATTTCCCGTCAATCCGGAATGGGTGCTTTCCGGCAGGGGCAAAATGCTGAAAGAAAGGCTCGGGAGCACACCCCGGGCTGTTGATTTCGGCATCCGCCTCAATGTGCTCGAAGAGCAGATGCGCCGGGTTCTGAATGCCGAAACTGATGCTGATCCGGATCCGGACCAGCCCCTCGCAAGAGTCCCTCTCTACATGGGTGCCGTACCCGCAGGAACGCCCGATATGGCTGCCGGAGAGATCGAAGAGTATCTCGATATGCCTGCGTCATGGATTCGGGGCAAAAAAAACATTTACGCGCTCAAGGTCAACGGCGACAGCATGATCGATATCGGCATCATGCATGGAGACACCCTTCTTGTCGAAGCTCGCGAGAAAGCGAAACACGGCCAGGTGGTCATAGCAAGCATCAATGGCGAGGTAACCGTCAAGACTCTCTCTATCGGCGGGGGCGGAGCAGTCTCGCTGGTACCCGAGAATCCGGCCTACCGTCCGATAGCCATCACCGCCGATATGGATTTCCGCATTCTCGGCATCGTACTGGCCGCCGTCAGGCATTACGGGTAGAGCCCCCTACATATCCATATATCTGATGAATTCAAGCGCTTTTTCCCTCAGTTCGTCATATTCCGATGTCGAAAGTGGCGAGGCGTAGCGCACTGTATAGCCGTATTTCTCCATATTTTTGACCAGGCGGTACTGGTCGTGGGCCTGAACCCTGAAGGTGAGTACCACGCTCCCTTTTTCGGGATCGGCATAGTAGGAGCCGAAACTCAGAAGCGTCGCGTCGTTTTTCTCAAGCGTGGCGACAATTTCCGAGAGCTTCAGGCCGTGCGATGGCAGATCGAGCTCAATGGTAGTGGCATCCTGGCCGAGATGGAATACCGCGGAGATTTTTTCAAGAACCTTGCTCTTTTCAACAACACCGAGATACAGTCCCTCATTATCCGATACAGGAACGATCGGATTGGGAGAGGAGCGGAACCGCTCGAAAAGAGTGAACAGATGCTCGTTGTGAGCGGCACTTTTGAAAGCTGCTGCCTGCAGTTCGCCGAGGCGCAGACCATCCTTTTTCTTCGACCGCTCCAGATCGCCGAGCCCGACGACGGCCACAACACTGCCCTCATGCAGGACAGGGACACACTGAAGGCCTTTCTCCTGCATGTAAGCGAGAACATCCCCTGCCGGGGTATCGTCGGCAAAAGAGGGGTATGTTCTGTCAAGACAGTCCTCTATACACTCGTTCAGCAGCATGGTTCGATTTTATTGACCCGTCTTTCATGCCGTCCTCCTTCAAAATCGGCAGCAAACCAGTTTTCAAGGCTTCTGGCTATGGTTTCCCTGTCGGTAAACCTTGCGGAGAAACAGATAATATTTGCATTATTATGCTGACGTGCAAGCGTGGCGAACTCCGGATTGCAGGCCAGGGCAGCTCTTATGCCTTTCACCTTGTTGGCGGAAATCGAAACGCCGATACCGGTTCCACATAAAAGAACACCCTGCCGGAAGGTTCCGTCCGCTACACTCAGGGCGACTTTTCTTGCGTAATCGGGATAATCAACCGACTCTTCACTGAACGGGCCCATATCGACGGCATCATGACCCTTCTCCTTAAGCCATTCGACGACGTAGTTTTTCAGCTCAAAACCGGCGTGATCGCTTCCTACTGCTATCTTCATAACTCTTCTGCTTTAAA
This sequence comes from Chlorobium sp., assembly GCF_021740465.1. GTDB lineage: Bacteria > Bacteroidota > Chlorobiia > Chlorobiales > Chlorobiaceae > Chlorobium. The sequence continues at coordinate 128,620 of NZ_JAIOZR010000003.1, forward strand.
TTTATTGGAAAATTTTTTCCGGGCCGTCTGATTCAAAAAAATATTCTGGCTGTTGATCTCCGTTGCTGCTGTTCCGGAAGCCACTTTCCGATAGGTTCCCTCCGGAAGCATCTCCCATGACTTGACGTTATCGAGCAGCATCAGCTCAAGGTCGGATTTAACCAGCTGGACGATCTTCCTGTCGGGCACGGGAAAGAGTGTTTCGACCCGGTGATCGAGATTTCTCGGCATGATGTCGGCACTGCCGAGATAGAGTTCGCCCGATCCGCCATTCGAAAAATAGTAAGCCCTGCTGTGTTCGAGAAATCGTCCGATAATACTGACAACCCTGATGTTCTCGCTGATGCCCGGAATACCGGATTTCAGGCAGCAGATGCCGCGCACAATGAGATCGATCCTTACGCCGTCCCTCGAAGCCCGGTAAAGCGCCCTGATGGTCTTGTCGTCGACAAGCGCGTTCATCTTCATGATAATGCGCCCTCCTCCCCTGCTCCTGTGCTGTTCAGCCTCTCTTTCAATCATGCCGATAATCCGCTTTCTGGTATTGATCGGTGATACCAGCAGCTTTTTGTATCCGGTATATTTCGAATATCCTGTCAGCGCGTTGAACAACTCGGCCACCTCGCTTGCAAGTCGCTCGTTGACGGTAAAGAGACTGTAGTCGGTATAGATTTTACCGGTAGCCGGGTTGTAGTTGCCGGTACCCAGGTGGAGGTAACGTTTCAGCCTGTGGTGTTCCCGCCGGACAACCAGGGTAAGCTTGGCGTGGGTTTTCAGGCCGGGCAGGCCATAGATCACATGAGCGCCGACCTCTTCGAGCGCCCTCGCCCAGACGATATTGTTCTCCTCATCGAACCGGGCCTTCAGTTCCACCAGCACAGCCACCTGTTTGCCGTGTTCGACGGCAGCCATCAGAGCCTTGACGATTGGCGAATTGCTGCCTACACGGTAGAGCGTCTGCTTGATAGAAAGCACATCGGGATCATTGGCCGCCTGCCGGATGAAATCCACAACCGGCTGAAAAGAGTCGTAGGGATGATACAGAAGAATATCCTGCGCCCTTGCAGCGCTGAAAATATCCCCCTGATACTGTTCTTCGATCCGGTTGACCGGCACGAACGGCTCATCCTTCAGGTCCGGACGGTCGATCCTGAGCAGGTCGATCAGGCAACCGAGGCCGAGAACCCCTCCGATCTCGTAGACATTACGTTCCGTTACGTCAAGATTGTTCATCAGCAGCTTTCTGACCGAATCAGGCATTTCCGGACCGATGTCAAGACGCACAACCTTTCCGTACCTGCGCGAGCGGATGCCCTGCTCTATGGTTTCGAGCAGATCTCCGGCCTCATCCTCTTCGATTTCGATATCGGCATTGCGTATGACCCGGAAGAGATGCGACTTGATGATCTGCATTTCAGGAAAAAGCTGTCCGAGATTGTTGGCAATAAGATCCTCGAGCCAGATGAAGCGGGCAACCCCGTCATCAAACACAATATTTTCGATACTTCCCAGATTGAGCAGGCGCGGCAGAATGCTCGGAACCTTGACCCTGGCGAACTTATGCGTACGGGTTTCCCTGTCCTCAAGTTCTATGGCAAGATTGAGCGAAAGATTCGACAGAAAGGGAAAGGGATGGCCGGTATCGAATGCGAGAGGAGTAAGCACGGGAAATATCTCCTGACGGAAATAAAGGCGGAGCAGCTCCTGGTGTTCGGGGCTCATTTCGGTAAAACGGACAAACTCCACCCCCTTTTCGGCCAGCGCCGGCAGAATATCGTTGTAGAAACAGTCGTTTCTCTGGCGGAGCTGCAGAAGAATCCGTGAGCGGATTCTTTCAAGCTGTTCTCCCGGCGTCAGGCCGTCGATGGTACGCTCATGAATACCTGCGTCGAGCTGGTCTTCGATACCGGCGACGCGGATCATGAAATACTCATCGAGATTGGAGCTGAATATCGAGATGAACTTGGCTCGATCGAGCAGTGGGTGTGCACCTGGGGTCAACGCCTCTTCCAGCACCCTCTGGTTGAACTCGAGCCAGCTCAGCTCCCTGTTGATGTAATATGCCGGATCACGGAGATCCGGAACAATCTCGGCCGACTCGGTATCGATATGCTGTGGTTCCATACAGGACAAAAAAAATTAGGTGAATCGCATGACTCCGCACTCATGGACGATGTAATCAAGCCGTTCATCCCACGGATCAAGAGGAAGCAACGGCACGATCTGGAGGCGGAACGCCAGCCCGACACGACAGGGAAAATGCCCTGCAGCCGCAAGTTCCGAAAGAAAACGGTCGAAATAGCCCCTGCCGTAGCCCATTCGGTACCCATCTTCATCAGCGGCAACGAGGGGTATGATCACCGCATCGATCCCGGAAGGATCGACGGAACGGAACAGTGCGGGCTCCGGCTGACCGAACATACCCCTATCGAGCTTTTCTCCGGGCATATAGCCGCAAGGAACAAGCCTCTCCTGACGTATCACCGGCACGGAAAGCTTCCGTCCGGAGCCACAGAGTTCCTTGATGATCTTTCCGGTAGAGACTTCTCGGGTTTCGGCAATGGAAAGATAGACAAGAAGATGCTCCGCAGCGGAAACCTCCGGTATTCCGAAGACCCTTGCCGCAATTTCCTCACTTTTTTCAAGCCATTCTTCATGCTGCAGCCGTTTTCTGATGGCAAGCACCTCTTTTCTGACCACCTGTTTCGATTCCGAAGGGCTGCTCATGCACGCAAATCCGCAGTTGATGACCGTAATTCTCTCCTTAACCTGCAAGATAAAAAACTTGCCCGTCTTTGCAGTACCCGTCTTTAAGCAAGCTGGCAAGTTGTAGTTCAGCACGAATGATTTTACATTACCGAAACGAACCCTTTTGAATCAATAAGCCCGTCCTCTATATGACGTCCTTAATCGATGCTTCATCCATTGCTCCTGGAACAATCTACTGCATCGCCAAAAACTATCGCGATCATGCACGTGAAATGCAGCTCTGGGAAGAGCCGGGAAAGGAAAAATCCCTTGAGGAGCAGGAACCGGTTGTTTTTCTCAAACCTCCTTCCGCCCTTGAAACCGGCGGGATAACCATGATTCCCAGGTTCGAAGGCCATCCGCTTTCTGAAAACCTGCACTACGAAGCGGAAGTCGTGCTGCTTATCGGCAGGGAGTGCGAAGACTGCTCGGAAGAAGAGGCCATGAAAGCCGTCAAGGGTTACGGCATAGGCCTCGACATGACACTCCGGGACGTTCAGCTTGAAGCTAAAAAACAGGGCATTCCGTGGCTGAAAAGCAAGGGATTCAGAAAAAGTGCCCTCATATCCGATTTCGTTCAGCGCAGCGAAGCCGGCAGCTGGCGAGACCTGGAACTATTCCTCGACTGCAACGGTAAAAGGGTTCAGCACGGTTCTCTTGACGAAACCATTTTTTCACCTCCCTTTCTCGTGCACTATCTTTCATCCGTTTACGGGCTGCGCAAAGGGGACATGATTTTTACGGGCACTCCGGCCGGAGTGGGACGGGTTGTGGCGGGAGATGTGCTTGAAGCGAAGCTTTGCAAGCGCAGCAGTCTGGAAAATGACTCCTATGAACTTGCAACACTCCGGGTGTCGGTGCTCCAGGACTGTCCCGAAAAATGAATTATCCGAAACAGCGCCTCCAATCTTTCACCAATCACTCCTTACACTCATGAGCATTATTTTTCAGGGAGCCCGTCTCCTGAGTCCTGCAGATAATCTCGATACAAGCGCATCGCTGAAGGTTTCCGTTTCAGGCGTTATCGAAGCCCTTGCAACCGGCAACGAAAGCATCGTCAGCAACGGCGACGACCGGGTAGTCGACCTCGGGGGAAAACTGATCGTGCCCGGCCTCTTCGACATGCACTGCCACTTCCGCGATCCGGGACAGGAGTACAAGGAAACGCTTGCGACTGGCTCTGCGGCCGCTGCCGCCGGCGGATTTACCGGGGTAGCGCTCATGCCCAACACCCGTCCGGTCATCGACAGCCCTCTCGGAGTGGCCTATATCCGCCACCATTCCGCCGAACTGCCGATAGACCTCGAAGTTGTCGGCGCCATGACCGTCGAGAGCCGGGGCGAGACCCTCGCACCTTTCGGCAAATTCCGCTCATACGGAGTGAAGGCCATTTCGGACGACGGCACCGCCATCCAGAATACACAGATCATGCGTCTCGCATTCGAATATGCCTCGAATTTCGATCTGCTCATCATCCAGCACTGCGAAGACAAAACGCTGACCCAGGGTGGCATCATGAACGAAGGCCGCTTTTCCGCCATTCTTGGCCTGAAAGGCATTCCCGACGCCGCTGAAGCCATAACGCTTGCCCGTGACCTGCAGCTCATGCGCTATCTTCAGAAACACAAACTGCACGATCCACTCAACCCTCCCCGCTACCATGTCGCGCACATCAGCACAAAAGCCGCACTCGACCTTGTCCGGCAGGCAAAGGCCGAAGGGCTGCAGATCACCTGCGAAGTCACGCCACACCATTTCACCCTGACCGATGAAGACCTTTTCCGGGCGGAAGCCAAGGGAAACTTCATCATGAAGCCGCCGCTCTGTTCCTCCGAAAACCGGCAAGCCCTGCTTGATGCCATCGCCGATGGCACCATCGACGTTATCGCTACCGATCATGCACCCCATGCCGCTCACGAAAAAGAGTGCCCTCCCGATCAGGCGGCATTCGGCATAACAGGACTGGAGACCTCCGTAGGCCTCACCCTGACCGAGCTCACCTCAAAAGGGGTGATCCCGCTTTCGAGAGCCGTGGAAATGCTCTCCGTCAACCCGAGAAAAATCATGCATCTCTATCCCATACGCTTCAGCGAGGGAGAAACCGCAAACTTTACCGTTATCGATCCCGATCTGGAGTGGACGGTCGCCAGGGAAAATCTGCACTCAAGGTCCCTGAACACTCCGTTTATCGGCCGCATCCTAAAAGGGAAAGCCATCGGTATCTGCCACAGGGGGAGGTACATCGAAAACCCGTGATAACGCAAAAGGGAAAGGGGCCTTTTGTAACTTGTAAAGAGGTGATTTTTTTATTACCTTCAAGTTCTTTTAAGCGAAAGTATATTACGTTCCGACAATAACCACAAGAACCAGCGTATCAGTCATGGCAAAGAAACAAACGTTCGGCGATAAAGGAAAGAAAACCGGCGGCAGCGACTTCAAGGTAGCCAAACTCGTGCTTTCCGTCCCGTCGAAAAAGAGCAAGGCATGGAAATTCGTTGAAAAAAACGTCCGTATTCCCAACGGCGAAAATGAACAGGCTATTCTTGCAAAGGCCATCAGCGAAGCGGTTAAATAAGCTGTTTTCCTCCTGAGCGGGGCGCATCTTCGGCGCCCCGCCTCCTCTTTTCATCATACGAACACCCTCATTCATGTCAGAAAGCGGCAACTTTTCCGGTCAGGATGCCCGCCCGCCCTGGTTTGCGGAATGGTTCAATCATCCGCTCTATCTAAGGGTCTACAGTCATCGCGATACAGGGGAAGCAGCCCGCTGCATCCGCACCATCATCGATCGTACACAATCCGGAAAGCGCCATCCCTCATCGGTAGCAGTGCTCGATATTGCCTGCGGAGCAGGCCGCCATGCGCTTGAACTCGCCCGTCTCGGCTACTGCGTAACCGGCAATGACCTCTCTCCCTTTCTGCTCGATACCGCCCGCCGGGAAGCCCTCGCCTGCAGCATCCAGCTGGTACTGAGCTGCTGCGACATGCGCAACTTCCCTGAAAAGGAGCGCTTCGATCTGGTTGTACAGCTCTTTACCAGTTTCGGATATTTCGAATCGGAAGAGGACGACCGCAGGGTGCTCGCAAACGTTTACCGGGCGCTCAACGGCGGAGGCTGGTATGTGCTCGATCTCATCAATCCCCGGCATCTGGAACGAAACCTCGTACCGGTTACCCGGCGCACAATCGATAATCTGAGGGTAGTCGAAGAACGCACTTTGGAGGAGAACCGGATCACCAAAAAAATATCCATCACTCCTGATGAAGGCGAACCGCTTCTGTTCACCGAATCCGTTCGTCTCTTTACCAGGGAAACCATTTCGGCTATGCTCCTTGAAGCCGGGTTCAGTCTCGAATCGATTGCCGGTGACTACGGGGGCAGCGACTTCGAGGGCGAACACTCACCCAGAATGATGCTTTTCGCCCGAAAACCCTGAGTCTCCTCCCCTCCGGCAGAGCGCCGATAAGCAAATCAGTTACTTCATCAACAGCGATCCGGCGGTTTCGATGCCTGATTTTCGACCCTTCGCCAGAAGACGCTGATAGAGCTGTGCCGTAAGATAGGCATCACCTGCCGAAGTGTGACGATCGTGCAGACGGATACTGTAGCGTTCGCACAAGGTATCGAGCCGGTACTCGCCCGCCTTGTGCGCAAGATTGTAATACGGGCCTTTTTCGAGCCTTTTTGCAAGACTGGCCGTATCGATCACCTCGTTGAACAGCCGGATGCCGAAATGTCTGCGGAGGATGCGGTTCACCATGCACATATCGAATCCCGCATGCTGGGCAACCAGCACGCTGTCGCCAATATAGTCGAGAAATGCCGCAACTGCCTGTTTTTCATCGATACCCGAAGCGATATCCTTTCGGAGCAATCCGTGGACACTTACCGCTTCGCGATCCCCGACGTTTTCCTGACGCACCAGAACCTCGAATGAATCTCCGACGTCGATGCGTTGCGCCCTGAGAGCGATAGCGCCGATAGAGATGATCTTGTCCTTTTTCAGGTCAAAACCGGTTGTTTCGGTATCGAATACCACGAAACGGATATCCTGCACGGGAGTCCATGAGGAAATTTTTTTCCGGTTCCTCTCCAGGTAACGACAGACGGCCTCATGGGAAGCTTTTTTTCGGCTCCGCAAGAGTGCCGCCTCGATGAGAATGCGGTCAATCACGGATATAGTCAAGCTGGAACCTCAGATTAAGGGTTTTCTGTACCTGTCCGATGGTAACGAACACATTGCGCAGCATCTGCCGGTCGATCTTGTTCAGGCTCTCCGGATTGATATAGCGACCCGCCGACTGCTGGCTGAGCCCGTTGACCACGCGCAGGCGCATGAGAAACTCATAGGCGGCGGCGGCCTCGAGGCAGAGATCCTTTTCCGGTGGAAGCAGTTCGGCAAGTCTTCTGAACCGTTCGGAGGTACTCAGATAATCCGGAATCCTGAGCTCATAGGCAAGCACCCTGGCGGCATCGGAAAGCGGCATCATGGCTCTCGACTTGATATCGAACTCATTGGCATGATCGCGGCTTTTCTCGACAAGGAAATTGCGGAAGAAGCCGAGGGGCGGAGGATTCTGCAGGGCGTTTTTCGCAAAGAACTCGAGAAATCCCCGACCCCGGGCGATCTCCTCGAAAACTCCCCGCTTCAACTCGGCCGCAAGCGAAGCTTCACCGAATACCGGACGGAAATCGAAGAATATGGTCGAATGCATGAGCGCTTTCGGCTCGGGGGTGAGAATCCACCGGCTGAAATATTTCTGCCACACCGATACAGGCTGGCACCACTGCTCGTTGCTGGCCATAATCTCCGCCGGACACCTGGCGAAACCGGTCTCCAGCAGCATGGTCGTAACCTTCCGACCCAATGCGAGATAGTATTGGTGAACCTCTTCTCCCCTTCCAGGAGGAGGATCGGCATAGAGCAGGGCATTATCCTGATCGGTGCGCAGCATCTGCTCCTTGCGCCCTTCACTGCCAAGAGAGAGCCAGCAGAACGGAACATCCGGGGGCATCGTCAGCCCTTCCTGCTCAAGCTCGGCTTTCGAAAAGGCGATCGACTTGACAATGAGCGCGTCGTTGATTTCGGTAACGATATTCGAAATGAAATGGATGGCCACATCCTGGCTGATATAGACCTCGAGGAGATGCTCCGCCTTGTCCCGCTCCTTTTTCAGATGGCCGACATTTTCGGCAGTCATGATCTCCTTCATGATCACGGCAGGGTTGTTGCCTTCGGAAGTGATGATGTCATGCTCCGAAATAATGCCCTTCAGCGGGGAGTTCACGGTGCCGTCCTCGGTAATGCAGAAATGGCGCAGCTTGGTTTTCACCATGAGCATAACCATATCGGCAACGGTTTTGCCACCCGTAATGGTATAGACGGGACTGCTCATGATCTCGCGTACCGGTCGTTCATTGACCGAACCTGGCTGGGCGACCACCTTTTTGCGAAGATCGGTATCGGTGATAATGCCGAGCGGATGGTTTTCGGGCGATACAACGAGTATGGAACCGATATTGCAGTCGGACATGATTTTTGCCGCTTCCCTGACGCTGATATCCGGCAAACAGGTTATGACATTTGTTACCGGCTTCACCTCGAGCGTTTCATGTTCCAGAAAGCTCCTGCAGGACTGCTCGCTGTAACGCAGCTTGTGCTGGTCGAATGCATTGGTGAGGGTTCGCTCCATCACCTGCATGCTTTTGGCGAACTCTCCCGCAAAAAACATGGAAACGGCCGGATTGGCCACTATGAGCGCCCTGATCTTTTCGGCTGGCATCTCATACAGAAGGCTCTCTTCGGCTACCTGAGCGCTCAGCACATAGGAGCTTCCCCCGAAGATCGCCCGGACGCCGAAAATATCCCCTTCGTCGCACAGGTCAACGAGCACCTCTTCGCCATCGATGGTATCGAAAAGACGGACAGCTCCCTTCATAACCATGAAGGCGGCTTCCCTGAGGGCATCACCTTTATTGAAAATCACCTCGCCCTCTTCGTGATAGTGAATCGCAGTGCATGATGCAAGATCCTGCAACACCGACGGTTCGAGCCTGTCGAAAGGAGGATATTTGCCAAGATCTGCAGCAACACGTTCAACAATGGTGTTCGACGGCATGGCTTGTTCCGGTAAGATGGATAGAAAACATGTCGAATGAGGCTGAAAAAGGGTGCCGGCACCACTGCACCAGGCAATCAGAACGCCCGGCAGATGTAAAGGGTTGCCCTAATGCAGCATATTCCTGTCACGATACCACTCGAATGCACTTCTGATGCTGTTTGCATGTGGCTCCCGTCTCATGCCGAGTTCACGAATGGCCTTCGCCGAATCGTAATAAAGGTTTTCCGAAGCCACCCGGTACATGGAGAGGTTGAAAAGCTTCGATATACCATTGCGGCCTTTGTGCATATCCAGGTACGATTTCAGTATTCTGGCCATCCAGAACGGCAGGGGAAGATGAATTTTCGGCGCTCCGGTTACAGCTGAAATCGTAGCCACAAGCTCCCTGTAGGAGACGTTGTCTCCGCCGATAATATAGCGCTCTCCGGTTCTCCCCTTCTCCATCGCCGCCATAATGGTTTCGGCTACGATCTCCACATCGATCACACAGATACCGCCAACAGGGAAAAAGGGTATCCTGCGGTTATAGACGTCTTTTATCAGCCTTCCCGCGTTGAAGTTGATGTCGCCGGCACCGAAAACGAAGGCGGGATTGACGATGACGCAATCCAGACCCTTTTTCACCGCTTCGGCCACGAGCTGCTCCGCCTTCTGTTTTGTCCGGGCGTACTCGAGATTGATCCGGTCGAAGTTCCATGGCGAATTTTCATCGAGAGGGGTTTTGCCGCTGCACATGCCCACTGCCGTAATCGAACTGACATGTACGACCCTCTGCACCCCTGCCTCGATCGATGCATCGAGAATATTCCGCGTACCCTCTACATTGACGGCATGCAGCAGCGGATTTCGCTTGTCACCCATATAGGTTAGTCCAGCGGAATGATAGACCTGCTCGACTCCCATGAGCGCGCTATCCAGAGAGTTCCGGTTCGTTACGTCACCGTAGACAAGGGTTATCCTGTCGAGCACTCCGTCCAGAGAGATCAGATCCGAACTTTTACGGACAAGAACATGAATATCGTCGGCCGTCGAGGCCAGTTTGTGGACAAGACGCGATCCGATAAAACCCGTACCGCCAGTCACCAGAATTTTTTTCTTCACCAATACTGTATACTTCAATCATTGAAAGAACGGCACAAGCCCACCGAGAGAACACTTATTCTGTCGGAGCCTGCTCCTCTACTGCTATAACGCCGGAAAGAATTTTACGGCGGATATCCTCGACACGCTCATGAACATCAGCACCGAAAAGCGCCGCATTGCGGTCGTTGTAAACATAGTCGGTATAACGCTCGCCGATCCCGAAAATCGTCAAGGCACCGCCCCTGAAAGTTCCGGCAAGCACCTCCTCGACACTCTTGAGTACGGCACGGTCAATGCTCTTCACCATACTGGTCAGAACAAATCCCGGAGCATCCGGCTCCTGGTCACGATCGGTGCAGATAACAAGTTTTTTCGTGGCGCGGGCAGCCTCGATCACGCCCATACCGCTTGCACCGGCCGCCTCATAGATAATATCGGCGCCACGGGCGTACTGACCGAGAGCGAGTTCCTTGCCCTTCGCCGGATTGGCGAAAGCGCTTCCGGTCATGCCAATATAAGCGGGAATAACCGTCGCGCGGGGATTGACATACCTCACCCCTTCTACAAAACCGGTTTCGAACTTTCTGATGATGCCGGACTCCATGCCCCCAATAAATCCCACGATACCCGTTTTCGTAACCAGACCAGCAACCGCTCCAGCAAGAAACGAGCCTCTCTTCTCTTCAAAAACAACACCGGAAAGGTTTTCGGGAAGCGATACGCCCTTTTTGGGGATATAGTCGATACAGACGAACTTCTTGTCGGGAAAATCCCTGGCGATAGCGGTAATATCATCGCTGAAAAGCAGCCCAACGCCTATGACCAGATCAATATCCGGTTCGGCCGCCATCTGCCTGAGGGCCGCCTCCCTGTCTGCTCCTTCGCCGGACGGTTCGGAATGGATAAAGGTGATGGCGTATTTTTCTCTGGCGAGCTCCAGTCCGTGATATGCCGAATCGTTGAAAGAACGGTCACCGAGACCGCCGACATCAAAAACAAGACCTACCCTCAGGGGAGCATCTTTTGCAGTAGGAGAGGATGTTTCAGGTGTTGACGAACCCGAACAGGCCCCGAGCAGAAAAGCGCAGGCCAGAAAAAAAAGGAAAAGACGCTTCATGATTGCAACAGGAAAAGACTGGACTGCAGATAATGATGTCACTATTTTTCAAGAATTTGAAGTTAGAAAAAACCGGCCCCATTTAAAAACGGAGCCGCAACAAATTTGCCTAAAGGCAATGCTTTTCGAGGGGGCTCGGGAGGCATCGGCCCAGGCCCTGGCGGTATATCGCAAAGTTCTTGTTATATTTGAATTTATCGGCCTGCAATAAAATCCTTTTGAAGATGCCCCACAAATGGATGCGCTGAAAACCATATACTTCAAGCCTGGAAATGGTTTCGACATCGAATCCTTTCTGAACTCCCCGACATTTCCGGTTCGCTTCAGGCCGGAACCGGGGCAAAAGGAACGCAGAATTTTTTACGACACCTTCGACTGGCAGTTTTTCAATCACGGTCTTGCCGTAGCCATCCTCGGCAGGAAGCTTTCGCTGATCGACCTGAAAAGCGGCATTGAACGCTCGTCGATACCGTTTCTTTCCGTTCCGGAGCATTTTCTTCCCTCACTCCTTCCACCGGGGCCCCTCAGAGAGGAACTCGAAGCGATAACCGATCTTCGTGCACTGCTCAGGCGCTGCACCATCGATGTGGAAATATTCCGTACGAGAATACTTGACAGTGAAGATAAAACGACCGGTTTTCTCTTATGGGAGAGCTGCACTCTTGTCCGGAAAGGCGAAAGGGTGCCCGTTACAGGAATGCTCGTCATCAAACCCCTGAAAGGGTTCCAGGATGAAGCCGAAAGCCTTGCCCGCCATTTCGAGGAACTGCAGGGCAACCGAAGCGTCACGGAGTTCAGGGAGCTCTTCACCCTGTTCATGCATGCCGCAGGCCAGAAAATAAACGACTACAGCACCAAAATCAGCCTGAGTCTGCAGCCCGCCGATCCGGTACGGAAATCCGCCGCAGAGCTCCTGCTTGCCGCTCTCGGCGTCATGAAGCGCAACGAAGGGTGGATTGGAAAAAATATCGATACCGAGTTTCTGCATGACTACCGAGTAGCCGTCAGAAGAACCCGTTCGGTCATCAGCCGGATCGGCGGCATCTTCGAAGCCGAAACAACCGAAACCTACCGCCGGGCATTCCGCGAAACCGGCAACAGGTGCAACGCCTTCAGAGACAGCGACGTCTACCTGCTCAGGGAGTCCGAATACCGGGCAATGCTTCCTCTGTCGCTCGCCGGCCATATCGACGCCTTCTTCCGGGACCTTCGTGCGACCCGAACCTCCGAACAGAGGCGTTTCAGCGCATTTCTCCGTTCAAAAGCGTACTCCGACGCGATCGCAGGATGGGAAAGGCTGCTTGAGGAGACCATCGCAAATCCTTACGGCGGCAGCCCCCCCGCCGCCGGACTCGAACCGACGCTGTCCGTTGCCAGAAAACATATCGCAAAGGCCTGGAAAAAAGTGATCCGGCACGGGAGAGCCATCCCGGCGGAGGCTTCCGATACCGAACTCCACACCCTGAGGATCGACTGCAAGCGGCTGCGCTACCTCCTCGAACTGTTTTCATCGCTTTTTCCGGGCAAAACAATCGGACCGGTCGTCAGGCATCTGAAGGAACTTCAGGATAATCTCGGCATGTTTGTCGATCTGGCCGTACAGCAACGCTACCTGCTCGACCGTCTGGATGGCATGAGGGCAAAACCTTCGAACCCTGAACTCGCCGCAGCGCTCGGAGGACTCGTCACCCTCCTGCACCTGCGGCAGGAGAAGGCCCGAAAAGCCTTTCACCGCACTTTCCGGCTTTTCGACAACGACGAAACCGAAGCGCTTTTCAGAGAACTCCTCAACAGCTGACTGACCATAAATGAAAACCATCGCGCTTTACAGCATAAAAGGAGGAGTGGGTAAAACCGCCGCAGCGGTAAACCTCTCCTATCTGGCATCGAGGAACTCGCAACAGACCCTCGTCTGCGATCTGGATCCCCAGGGTGCAAGCTCCTACTACTTCAGAATATCCGCCAGGGAAAAGTACAACAGCAGCAAATTTCTTCAGGGCAGCAAAAAAATATACCGGAACATCAAGGCAACCGACTACGAAAGCCTCGACTTGCTCCCTTCGGATTTTTCATACCGCAACCTCGACCTCGAACTGCTCGAAGAGAAAAAACCGCAGAAAAAACTCAGAAAAAACATCGAGGAACTCGGCGAAGAATACCGGTACATTTTTCTTGACTGCCCGCCGAATCTCACCCTTTTTTCGGAAAGCGTCTTTGCTGCAGCCGATCTCATTCTCGTACCGGTCATTCCCACCACCCTTTCAATGCGTACCTATGGGCAGCTCAGGAATTTTTTCGAAAGCAGCGGCCTCGACACCTCAAAAATCAGGGCATTCTTCACCATGGCCGAAAAACGCAAATCGATGCACCGCGACATCATCGACGCCGTCCTGAGCCAGCCGGACTTTCTCGAGGAGATCATTCCGTACAACTCCGAAGTCGAAAAAATGGGCCTCTACCGGGCTCCGCTTAACGCCGTTCTGCCCTCATCCGTCGCCGCAAAAGCATACAGCCGTCTCTGGGACGAGCTGTGCATGAAAGCGCTGAAGTAAACACCAGGCACGGCTCTCTGATATTTTGTAACCCTTGCTTCAAGCAGCATGAAAAAAGCAAAGGCGTCTTTCCACCTCAACCGGACCATTTTCGCAGGCATAGCATCGGCGGCGGTTCTGCTGACACTGGCGTTCTGCAACTTCCTGAAACCATCGCAGGATCTCGACGCCGTAAAAAAATCAGGGAGACTCCGGGTCATCATGACCTACGACCCGGTCAACTACTTCATCTACAAAGGAGCCCCTATGGGCTACAGTTACGAACTCGCCCAAAAGTTCTGCGACGATCTCGGCGTTGAAATGGAGGTGGTCCTGGTGCGTGACCTCAACCGGCTGCTTACGAGCCTGAGGTCCGGCAAGGGCGACATCGTAGCCCACAACCTTACCATTACAGCCATAAGAAAGCTCGAAGTCGATTTCACGGAGCCCATAAGCTTTACCAGCCAGGTGCTGGTACAGAAAAAAGTGCCGGGAATGCAACCGATCAGAAAAATCGGGGAACTCCGGGGAAAAACCATCCATGTCCGCTCAGGCTCGGCATACTACACCCAGCTTCAGAGTCTGGAAAGCACAGAGAAAATCAACCTCGATATTCTCACCGTGCCAGGTTCGAAAAGCACCAGCGAGCTGATCACGGAGGTCGCCAACGGCAGGATCGCCTATACGGTGGCCGACCGGAACATTGCCGATGCACACCGCTCTCTCTACCCCGACCTTGACTTTGCAACCGAATTGAGCCGTAACCTTCCTCTGGCCTGGGCCGTGCCAAAGCAATCTTCAGGCCTGCAGAGGGCGCTGAACCGGTGGCTCAAGCGCGAAAGCACGCAAACCTACGTACGGGTGCTGCAGGACAAATACTACCGGCAGCAGTACACCTTCAAAAAAAGGGCGATGCACGCCTTCTATTCCGGAAAAGCCGGTGAAATTTCCATCTACGACCCTCTCGTAAAAAAATATGCGAAAACCATCGAGTGGGACTGGCGGCTGCTTGCCTCGCTGCTTTACGAAGAGTCGCACTTCGACCCGCAGGCGGTCTCCTGGGCGGGAGCCATGGGGCTCATGCAGCTCATGCCTGGAACTGCGCGCATGTTCGGCATAAGCGATCTCTTCGACCCTGAAACCAACATCAGGGCAGGAACGCTTTATCTGGCATGGCTTCACAAGGAGTGGAACGATATTGCGGATCCGGAAAATCGCATACGCTTCATTCTCGCCTCCTACAATGCCGGCCCGGGCCATGTGCGGGATGCACAGGAGCTCGCAAGAAAATACGGCAGGGATCCCGAAGTGTGGGAAGGAAGCGTCGAGCGCTATATGGAACTGAAATCGGACCCCTTTTACTATCGCGACGATGTGGCCGAATACGGCTTCTGCAACGGCTTCATGCCGGTCAACTATGCTCGAAACATTCTGGCAAGATACGAGCAGTACAGGCAGGTCATTCCGCACTGAAAAGTCCCCTTCTCCGGGCCGTCACGGATGGGCCGTTCGGGAAAAAAGCAGGGCTTTGAGCGACCTGAAGAGAACCTCCGGAAACGAAGCGTACCGCACAGACCCGCTGAGGGTGACGACTTGACGGATTTTCGGAACAAGCCTTCTGGCCACCGTTTCCGGCTCTTTGGCGACATGCTCCAGAAAGCGCCGGGTTTCGGGCGAAACGCCGCGAAAAAGAAGGTCGGTTCTGACCATGCCGGGGCTCAGTTCATGCACGCCTATCGAGCCGATGGTGTTTCGGCGGAGTTCCTCCGAAAGAAAGGCTGTGAGAGAAGCTACGGCGGTTTTCGAGACCCGGTGCGGCAGCGAAGAGCGTGAAAAGCGCGCACCTGCTGCTGAAAAGCCCATATTGAACAGGTGATAGACCGGCTTCGGCGAGGGAGGCTGGCGGAGCATGAGCTTCAGCGCTTCGGCAGAGGCCATCATGCTGCCCGCAAGATTGGTCGAGCAGACCTCCAGCATTTCATCGTTGTGCAGCTCCCAGAGCGGATGCTGCAGGGTACCGGCACTTCCGGCATTGTTGATCCAGCGGTCCACCCTTCCAAAATGTTCACTCACAAACGCGGCAAACGCCTCAAGGTCGTTGGCACAGGAAACATCGCACACCATGCCATGTATTTCACCCTGCGGAGCCCGCTGCCGCAATGTCTGCAGGGCGCTTTCAAGACGGACCGCATGCCGGCCGCATATCGCCACCCGGTCGCCAGCCTCAAGAAAACCGGAGGCAAGCGCAAGACCGAGCCCGGCAGTTCCTCCGGTGATGACCACGCCCAGTTGCCGCATTTCGTTCAGTCCTCGCAACCACCTGTTTTTTCGAGAGGAAAATCCGAAACCGGGTAAAGTTCCCATCCTGAGGCATCGAAATGCCACCACTCGGTAGGAAAAGGCTCGAACCCCTCCTCTTTCATGGCACTTTCAAGCAGCTCGCTGTTTCGGCGGGCGGCTGGAGATGAACCGGTCCAGCTTCTCGACGCCTTTTCCGAGAAATCATCGTAAGCGGTAGGCATCTCAAGCGGTCGTCCGGCGCTGTCGGCAAGGCTCACATCGACGGCGGCTCCACGGTTGTGACGCGACCCTTTTTTCGGATCGGCCACATACCGTTCATCGGGGAGAATGGCCCAGAATTTCTTCTGCACCGACAACGGACGGTAACAGTCGAAAACGATCAGCCGATACCCCTTAAGGCGAAGCTTTTCCTGTACCTTCAGAACCCGCATGGCGACGTCGCGGCGCAAGAGACATCTCGCTGCGGGATAGACCGTTTTACCGGTAAAATTGTTCGGCGTCGCGTAGCGGATGTCGAGAATGATCGAAGCGTCATAGTCCGCCAGATCGGCGAACATCATATCAGGTCCTCTCGCAATAGCAACCCTGAAAGGCAGCACGAGCAGAAAAAGAAAAATGAATCCTTTTTTCATATAAATCATGAACCCGCAGGCCTTGAATTAGCGCTACTGTTGAGCGCGTGAGGGCAGCCAGTAACGGTAGAGGCTCGAAACGCTTTCAGGAATCAGCTCACGCCAGGCCTCCCGCTCCTCATCCTTCAGCTCGGGCATATTCTCGTCCGTGCCCGAAAGCAGGAAAATCGGGGTAAGCAGATGCACCTCGGCATCGCCCTCTTCATTGACCGCCTCGAAAACCGGCAGCCAGTCGTCCCACCTCAGTTCCATGCCGAGAATGAAGCCCAGCGACCAGGCCTTTACGGCAAGATCCTCCTCTTCGGGATCACCAAACACACACTGGTCGAAAAGCGGTACGTAACTGTCGGGATCGGCATCGAAAACTGAAACGATCGAATTCATGTAACGAACAATCAGGCCGGTCATGCGTGCAGCCTGCTCCGGAGATGAAAACGACGGGGGTCCCTCGCCCTCAACATCCAGAACCATCGGCAGCCACTCGGATGGCCCGATAAGCGAAGGCCCGACCGCCAGCGCGGCGAAAAACCCGTCGAGCATGTCGAGCGTCATGGATTTGTCGTCGTGGGTGTCGAGAAGAAGAAAATCCTCAAGCTCGTCGAGCTCTTCGCTTGATAGCGGCTGAAACAGATCGTCGGAAGAAGTCATAAAAAAAAATGTTTTCGGCGGTTAACCTTGCACGTTTTTATTCGAGTTTCAGACAGAAAACCCATCCATAAAGTAACGATATTCCCTGAGAAGATGAACAAAAGCTTTATAATTTCGTCTGTTATGAGTTTTTCGGCACATGGGGCCGAAAAACTCATATCGCCGAAAAGTGCGGGCTTTTTCGGAATTAAATTTGGATTTCACGCAGAAAAACAACTAACTTGAAAAGTTGAGTGCCTGTCGGATAAAAGAGTAATCCCATTCATCTTATCAAACGCTACGCATATGCAGCATAGGAACTTGTTATGCCGACCGCGCTCCGTTTCCGGAAAATCCCGGCATCCGCTCCGATCATTTTGCATGTTTTTCCTTCTCGCTTCCTCGCTCTTCCTCGCTCCATCTTCCGACAGTTTTGCAGCTCCCTCTCCAGAGCAGAACGCCTTCCAGTCCGGCACTGAAAAGGCCACCTGCTCCATGCGGAACTTTTTCAGCGACGTCAGGCAGTTTTTCGGCATCAGGTACCGCTTCGGTGGCCAGAGCACGGACGGGTTCGACTGTTCGGGTTTTGTCCGGTTCATGTACGACCGGGTATTCAACACGAAACTCCCCCGCACCTCGATTGAAATGGCCGGCATCGGCCAGAGGGTAGAACGCAGCGAACTCAAGCCCGGCGACCTGGTATTTTTCCAGACCCGCGGCGGCAACCGCATCAGCCATGTAGGCATCTTCGTCGGCAACGACACCTTCGTACACTCCTCCGTCTCCAAAGGCATCACCGAAGACAAGCTCCAGCAGAAATACTACGACACCCGTTTTGCCGGCGCCGTTCGTGTGCTCGACAACATCATCTCCGATTTCCCTGCTCTGCCCATGCAGTCCGACAGGAACACGGAGGACAAAGAGGCTTCCTGAGGGGTTAGCGGGACCATCCTGACAGGAACAGCTCCCTCGGGCAGGCCATCGGCCTGCAATCAATGCCTGTGGCGATCAGCCGAAACTCTCTGCCGGAAGGTGACCGGCGCTCGAAAAACCTTCGGCTGCCACGGAGGCATAGAGCAGTTCCTCTCGACGGGTAATCCCGATTTCTGCCACACCCAGAGGAATCATCCCGTTACAAGTTTCCCCAAAAACCTGCTCACCTTCGCGGTGCCCTACCGGATGTATCTGGAAATGGAATCGAACGAGGAGGAACGCTTTCTCGAAAAGCACAAGATTTAATTACCCCCTGTCACCTCTGGAAATCCATCGACCGAAATGGCAGACTCCCCCTATGATTCCTGCACAAAAGTTAAGTAATTGCGAGCATCTCGTCATCTACTTTCAGCATTTCCTGTCTTTCTTCAAATCCCGTAGGGATGACATATCGGTAGCCCGAGGTGCAACCCCGGAAAGGAATCTTCTCCCAAAAAGGGTCTTAGCTACGTAGCGAGCGACATATCAGTAACACCCACATGCTTCAGTTTCTCCGGTACAATCTTTTTTACCAGTTGCACCTGTTTGTTTTATCGGCTATTTTTATACTCAATAATAAAATCAGCCGAATCATGCTCTACAAAACAAGAACACTTGAGCGCTTTTTCCTGCAAGCGAGTCAACAATTCCCCGTCATGCCTCGCCAAACCGGCAAAACAACGTTTCTGCGACACCTTGCAGGAGAAAAGCGCTCGCATATTTTAAGGCCCTTCAAACCCTGAAACAACCGATTGGGCAGGGATGCATCATCTCGCTTGCCCCCATGTATCTCCCGATCACAACTACCATCGATAACGTGCCTGCAGGAATGGTGTAACCCCGGATCAGGAATACTGGGCATGATCGCTATGTGAACCGGAGCGGCATCCTAACGATCAGTTCGGCAAGCTCGTTTCTCTGAAGCAGATCTCCATAACCGTACCGAACACCTCTTCGCCGTCCGTCGCGCCAATTCTTCCTCCTCGTGGCAGCACTATTGACTTCAGGTTTTCAAGAGGTTATCCCATACATCCTGAATATTTCTAACGGCAAGACACAATCTTCTACGCTATTGCACTGCGTCCCCTTAGCTCCGATACTCAGTCATTGAAGCGCTCACGCCTCGAAATCCACCCTTTTTCCGGCCATTGTCGGGCAAATCGGAGATGATAGCGGTATCGGTTTTAAGACGGCGAAGAATAAACGGCGCCGTTATGGCTTTGAGCCGTTATGATGCGTCGATGTCGCCATACAACTGGATCGGGTATTATTGAAAACCTCCATAGCCATCTCTTGATACTTCTTGGTATATGGAAGTTCGTCCTCCAGCGATTTGAGAATATTCAGGGCTTCCGTAAGACAATCGAAGGACTTTTGCCTGTCAGCAGAAACAGACTGCAGATAATATCTGCCGAGCGATACCAGAATCACAGCAACCTCAGGCAGATAGGTCAACGGATGAGTTCTGGCCAGTTCCCGGTAGATTGATAACGACTCCTCATATTTCTGTCTTGCGATACCTGACTTATCTCGGGATTTATTATGAATTGCCAGAATATTGAGCATCCTGGCAACCTCAGGCAGATAGGTAGACGGATTAGAGCGAGCCAATTCCCGATAGATCGACAATGCCTCCTCATAACACTGAACGGCGCCATCGAAATCGTTAAGAGCTTGCAGCAAATCGGCCTGTTTAATACGCGTTACGACAACCTCCGGCAGATAGGTAGACGGATTAGAGCGAGCCAATTCCCGATAGATCGACAACGACTCAAGATAGCCCTGTCCGGCAGCGTCGAAATCATTGCGAGCTTGTTGCAGACTTGACAGCTTATTGAGTGTTACGGCAACCTCAGGCAAATACGCATGGGGATTCGTGCGAGCAAGGTTACGCCTGATCTCCAACGCATCCAGGCAGCTTCGTTCGGCATCATCATAATAATTGCATGCCTGCTGCAGACTTGATAATTTATAGAGCGTTAAGGCAACCTCTGATAAATACGCTTGGGGATTCGTGTGAGCAAGACTACGTCTTATCTGTAAAGCCACAACACAGCTTCGTACGGCAGCGTCATAATCATTGCGTGCCTCCAGCAAATTGGATTGATTAAAAAGCGTTACGGCAACCTCGGGCAAATACCTCTTGCGATCGATACGAACCAGTTCTCGATAAATCGATAACGCTTCAAGATAGCCCTGTCCGGCAGCATCGAAATCATTGCACGCCTGCCGCATGCCGGACAATTTATTGAGCGTTACGGCAACGTCGGACAAATAGGTCAGAGGATCGGCAAGAGCTAATTCACGGTAGAGCAGCAGCAATTCCTCATAACCCAGTCTTGCCGCGTCGAAATCACTGCGGGATTGGTGCAGCAAGACAAGCTTATCGAGTATCCTGGTGATATCTTTCAGGTAGAAATGCGAGTTTTTTTGTGCCAGTTTCCTATAGATTTGCAAAGCCTCAAGATAGCTCTGTCCTGCAGCATCATAATCATTACGCGCATACTGTTGCAACGCAAGATTGGTAAGCGTTGATGCTAAATCAGGAAGGAATCGTTCTGAATTAATGTCCGTCAGTTCACGTTTGATAAGCAGTGCTTTACGATAACTTTTTTCGGCAGCAGAAATAATATCATTACCAGACACAGTGTCATTTCCAAAATGGTTTTTTTCTATGGTTGATTTTCGACGAGAAAACTGATTATTCTTTCCGTACGAAAATAAATAACTGAAAACAAAACCGAACATACTGAACATTCAACCGAATAGTTTATAGCTATGAGCCGATTCGTTAATTGCAGTCTCTTTGTCGCTCTTCGTTGTCTACCATGAACGATGAAGATACTCTCTGTTTAAGGCTGATTTAAATATCATACACTCCTGAATTAAAGGCAACACACGGTTCATCACATATCCTGACAGATCGACTCTCTGATGCATCCTGAAAGCTCAGGACAGCTGAAGCGGACCGGTAAAGGAATAACCGCTGCCGTGATCGGTCCGGAGCGGGAGCGTGCCGATTGAAAGTGTTTTTTTTCGCAGGCGGTGAACAATCGTTTCGAGCGCGCGGTGCCCGTATTCGTTCCGCTGATAACCGAGTGCATCCAGCAGCCGATCCCTCGGGACAGTACGGTCGATGTTTTGGGTGAAGCCGTGCAGAAACAAATACTCCTTGGTGGTAAGTTTGACGCCGTTACCCTTCGGAGAAATAAGCTCGCGAGTCTCTTCATGGAGTATCCACGTCCTTCCGATAACGGATAATGAAGGAGATGCGGAGCTTGGCTCTGTTTCCGCACGGCTGAGAAGATTCGATATAGAAGCTGAAAGTTCTCTGAAATCGACTGGTTTTACCAGAAAGAGATCGGCCCCTGTCTGATATGCGGCAAGACGGTTTTCAAGCGATGCATGAGCAGTCAAAACAAGAATACGTATATCGGTATTCTGCCGGAGATACTGAACCAGTACCATTCCGTCCTGATCCGGCAGCGACAGATCAACAATCGCTGCGGCATAGCTCCGCAGGGAGATTTCACGGTACAGATCTATAGCGGTGCTCACTCCGGTTACCTCTATGCCGTCGAGTTGCAGATATTTCGCGATGCTCTGGCTGAGGTCAGCGTCATCCTCGATAAGGATAATCCGCCAGAGATGTTCCGGTTCCCGTATTGATGTTTGCATACATAGAGAGGCTTAAGATTTACTGATATTTCCGGACAATTACTTGAGATCGTTACAGTCCGTGAACAATGGCAGCATGAGAGTTACCGTCACGAACCCCTTTTTCGGGTAACGTAAATTCACCCTTCCTCCATGCTGTTTTGCGATCTGGCGTACCAGCCACAAACCAACCCCTGCCCCGCCGACACCCGAAACATCCGATCCCCGACGATATTTTTTGAACAGTTCCTCGGTATCATCCGGCATCAATGCGTCGGTTTCGTTGGTGATGATGACGACGGCAGCACGCTCTCCTGTACGGCAGGTCACCAACACCGGTGCTGACGGAGGGGAGTATTTTCGGGCATTATCGAGCAGGTTGAACAGGGCTGTGTTGAGCAGTGGCTGTTCGCAATGAAGCACCCCTTCTGCGGCAAAGCCATCGAACAGAAAAGTTTTATCCGGCCACATGAGACTGACCGTATTGACTTGCTGAGCAACGAACCTGCCGATAGAAATACTTTGCCGGTCGCCCCTTGCTCTTGGTTCGGAAATCCGGCTCTGATCAAGGGAAACCTCCATTACCTCGACAAGGCGACCGACAGCCCTCCGCATCTTCAGAAACTCTCCCTGACACGCTGTACATTGTTTCAGGATCAGCCGCTCCAGCAGATCGATATTTCCCTGAATAACGGCCAGAGGGGTTCTGTATTCATGCGACAGCATCACAAGAAAACGCTGCAGCCGTTCTGACGACTGCAGCTCGGCAAGCAACGAAACCTCAAGGCGTTCCTTGTTCTCCTGCAACTCGTGGGTCATAACCATGGCCATCTCGATTGCGCGCTGTTCGGATAATCTTATGTTATCGAGTATCCGAATCTCTCCTCGTCGCAATCGATCGGTCATCGCAAGAAAAATCAGGAGAATATTAGCCAATGCGGAGAGTTGAAAGGTATTCATCCCGATTGCATGCAGGGGCAAAACGCCAAGATTCTGCAGAAACAACAATACATAAGCCAGACCATTCAGAGCAAATGCGATCAGGTAGGTAATCCAGTATCGCGGTTCCTGAACAAAGCATCTGAGACTCATCCAGAATATCAAGGCAATCAGGCCGAATGCCAGCTTCATTGCCCAGGGCATAATCATTGCATACAGACCAAATGGCACGGCGATTATGGATAGAACACCTACAGGAATCATCAGCTTAAGGTAGAGCCGACTCAGCGGGTAATCCGACTCCTTGAAAAGGGATAAGGCAAACAGGGCAAAAACAATCAGACCGACCCCGAAAACCATCCCTGAAACCATATTGGATACTATCGGAGGAAGCAGAGGAAAGAGAATAACATGCATCCCCTTCATGGTCAGAAAGGTAAGCAGAGAGGTAAATACATAGAGTGAAAAATAGAGAAACTGGGTATCCCTGACGGCTATGAACAGTATCATGTTCATCAGGGCGATCAGAAGAGCTATACCGAGATATGCCGATTGCTGGAACATATACAGGGAGGTATATTCCATAAGATCGGTATACGTATGCAGCGACCCTGTAAAATTGATGGTCGAATTGCTGGTTACGCGAACGTAGATTGTAACAGGTTTGTCCGCATCAAGGTCAACGGGAGCCACAAACTCAGGATGCCGCAACGGCATATTTTCTGCAGAAACCATCATGCCAAGAGCAATGGCCCGATAGGATGATGCCTGCCTCGGATCTTTTGTCGGCAGAGGTATATATATTGTCACGTCGTCAAGGTAGCTTGGCGAAAAGCGCAACCACCCCTGTCGGGGGAAATTATTGCCGCGTTCAAGCGTGAAGCGGAACCAGTATGCGGATCTGGAATAACCGGCATTGAACGGGCCATAATACGGACTGAATTGTTCCGAATACTTCTTGTCGAGAACATCATGTAATGTCATGTCGGTTGACGGATCTTCGATAACCGATATATATCCCGACAGATTATAGGAGCCCTCGCCGCCAAGCGTAAGCGGAGAGGCAACCGCATCTCGTGACGGATCAAGCGCAAAAATGAGCATAATAAGGCTCATAAATGAATGCAACAATAATGCATAAGCCTGATTAACACGGGAAATCGGATCTTTTCGGCAATAAATCACAGCTGTTCGTTATATAAAAAAGATATACTAATACATACAACGCATCAGTAGAACAAACATATAAAGCAGACATTCTCTTTAGAGGCCATCGCAAAAAAATGCGAATCATTCTGTGGCAAAAAATATTATACAGTAACAATGGGCTTATCCAGTCGAATAATGGTTTTGAGACTGTATCAAAAATTATATTATAAATAATTTTATTTACAATATAATTATCGTGCGAATAAATGATAGTATATACATATATGCCCTATATATATTATATGTATATATACTATCGTCTGTCGATGAATCTGTGAGTAGCATGCTTTTTCAGAAGCATCCGTATCAGGGTGAGCGGAGCCAGGTCACCGTGCCATGATGTATTCCCGGGGTTGCTGTAGATTGGCAAGAATGTTGAGCGCTTTGGTTAGATCGGGCATGTATCTCCGGGAATCGATTCGTGCAAGTTCACGGTAGATCTGTACCGCCTCTTGATAGTTTTTCCCGGCAGCCTCGAAATCATGGCGTGCTTGCTGCAAATCGGCAAGGCTGAAAATAGAGGCAGCAACATCCGGCATATGCTTCTGAAAATTATTACGTGCCAATAAACGTCTGATCAGCAATGCTTCCCGACAGCCTTTCTCGGCGGCATCGAAATTGTTGCGAGCTTTTTGCAGGTATGCAAGACTATCGATCGTATTTGCCACATGGGGCATATAGACCTTAAAATTGGTCTGCGCGAATTTACGATAGATTTGCAGCGCTTCCTGATAGTTCTGTTCCGCCGTTGCGTCATCGTTGTTGACTTGCTGAACCAACGCCAGACGGCTGAGCGTCCTGGCGACTTCGGGTCTGTAGGTTATGGGATTGGAGTAAGATAGTTCACGGTACAGTTCCAATGCATCCTGATAGTTTTGTTTTGCCGCTTCAAAATTGTTGCTGACTTGCCGAAGCAAGGCCAGACTCATCAGCGTCCTGGCTGCTTCGTGCTTGTAAGTCTGGAGATTGAGATAGATATCCAACGCCTCCATGTATCCCTGTTCGGCTGCATGTAAATCATTTTCGGTTTGCTGAAGATCTGCCAGAATGCAAAGAGTTCTGGCAACTTCGGGCAGAAATGTTTGCGGATTGGCGCGGGCCATCTCACGCCTGACCTGCAATTCCCTTTTATAATCAAGCTTATCATAACCAGTAACGTCACCGGTTGTGGAATCAGTTTTTTCTGCACTTTGGACTCCATCAACCCTGTGACGATCATAACCTCCAAAACGGAAACTATTGCTGGATCTTAACGATGAAAATCGGGAAATGAGAATGCGAAACATAATATTCTTTTTGAAATCACTTACCGTACAATTTATACGTCGTAATTACTATAATCGCATTATTTATTTTAATCACTGAGGGTCAAATTCCCCGAAGATTGCTTCGTGAAAGAATAATATGCATATAAATTCATACCCCACAGCTTGCGGCGGGGTAGCTGATTGAATTTCAATAAATCAATATAATATTTTATTCATTATAAATGACAAGAATATCATATTCAGTAATATGCATTATATAATAAAAATTTAATATATAAAATCACTATATATCATTTATATATTAAATATAGTTTTACTATATAAATGTTTGAGTTTAAGTAACAATCTCTGTATGATCTCAATTTCCGAATAATATATATGGAAACCTCAATAAGTATCCTGAACAACCTGAATACAAACCAGACGGAGGCCCGATGAAGTCCGGTTGCGCAATGAGTTTTACAAGCAGCCGTATTCATTTCTGGTGAGGTGTGATTTTATCGGGTAAGGTCAGCGCATTATTACGCAATCATCCCCGGTTTTCTGTTTTGCCATATTTTGATCCCCCCAGCCTATCTCAGCCTGTTGTGTGCAGATTCGGCTTACCCGCCCGGTTCGGCATACAGAAACGCCGCCTCCGGGGATGTTTTCACGCAGTCTCAACCCATTTGATCGCTCTGCCTGCACGCACCAGTGGAAGCAGTTGATAGTGAAAAATGATAATTCAAGCTGATAAGCATCCGGCAATGATCTCGACGGAATTCCAGCCGGACGGCTCAGAAAACCGGCAAAAAGCCGCAGGGCATATGCTGTCCACGGCATCAGAGAACCGAAATGCTTTTAGGGGGTACATAACCGAATGAATGGAGAGCCGTTCGTTGCTGAAGTACATCTGCAGCGCCTCTCCGTACTCGGCCAAGGTTCAGGCATCGTGTTCTTAACCTGGAACGGCCACCACCTTTCGATCAATTTCAACAAAGCGTTTTTCTTTGGCGTTCATCTTATTTGCTGGTTTTCTGTATATGCTTATCTGATGATGCCTTTCGCCTGCAGGGCCTCGCGCACCAGTTGCTTGCGAAGCGCCAGGTCGGTTTCGCTGCGGAGATCCATGTTGAGGGCGAAAAACCGGACATCATCCGGCGTTTCGATATAACCGACATACCAGCCGATTTGCGGGTTTGCGGAAGCGGCCCACCTGGTCTTTGCGTAGATCGTGAATTCCGGGGTTTTTTCTGCAACCATGATCTCCCTGAGCGTCGCATATGAGGAGTCGCTGAACGGCAACTTCCGCAGACAGAGCTTCCTGAGGAAATCCGCCTGCTCTCTGGCGCTGATTTCCAGTGAACCGTCGAGCCAGAAGGTCGTCGTGTCGAACGGCTCCCGCAGCTTTCCATAGCCCGAACGGTTCAGGTAGTCACGGTACTTATCCGCACCAATCCGGCGGGCAAGCTCCTGATAGTACCAAACGCATGAAACCCTGAACGCACTCTCCAGAGTCTGGTCGCGGTTCCAGTCTGCCAAATCGTGCCGCCTTCCGTCCCACCTTATCAGATGATCCTTTCCCGTCGCGACCCTCTCCTCCAGCGCGATGAGGGTGTTGAGTATTTTGAATGTCGAAGCTGCGGAAAACCGTCGGCTCGCCCGTTCGTCGTTATGCACAATTGTCCGGCCTCTCTTCAGCGATGAAAGCACCAGAGTTCCCATGACACCTTTCCGGGCGAACAGCCCGGCAAGCGCTGCATCCCCTGCCGCTGCAGGAGAAGGAAACAGGATGAAAAGTATGAGTGGAAAGAGTGAAGTGGACCCCATTGAGCAGACAAAAAAAGGTCAAGTTTAAGGTGGTAACCCACCGGTTGGTTATGCAGCTTCTTGTTGCTGCCCTGTAGTCTCCGATGACCCTTCGGAGGCACTTTTTTGAGAGAACTTGTCAAC